>NZ_JBEXQK010000025.1:0-89725 GCF_040612535.1 Streptomyces sp. NPDC006368 | reverse complement strand
ACGATGTTAGTGTTTTTCAGAGGTTGGATATTCCTATGGGGGGGGGGGGTGTTTGTTTGGCCTTTGGGGATTGTTTCCCCGTTGGTGGGGGGGGGGGGGCCTCCCCCCCCCGCCCCGCCCCTTTCCGAAACCGGGGGCTCCGCCCCCGTCCCCCCGTACTGGTGGGGACGGATTCGTGGGGGCTGACGCCCCATCGGACGCGGCGGCTTCGCGCCGGGGGCGCGCACGCCCGCCAGGACAGCGCGCACCCGGCGTACGACATCGGGGCGGGGTCGTGCGGGATCGTCCCCGCAGCGGTTCGCCGGCCAGGACACGCATTCCATGCGAGGGGGCAAGGGCGACGGCCCCGTGGGGGCGCGCCCTCCGGTGGAGAGTCCGAGCCCGGAGGGGCCCCGCCCTCAACACCGGAGGTGGCCGCGGCTCGGGCGCCCGGGGCGCGGCAACGAACCCGGAACGCGCCCCCGACGCACGGCGCGCGGGGCGGGACGGGCGGCCCCGCGGGGTCAGTCCTGCTGGGGGTGGTGGGCCGGGATCGGCGGGAGGGCGCCGGTGGTCTCGTAGGACGAGAGCATCTCGATCCGGCGTGTGTGACGCTCCTCACCCGAGTACGGGGTGTTCAGGAAGGTCTCCACGAACTTCGTGGACTCCTCCACCGAGTGCATGCGCCCGCCGATCGCGACGACGTTCGCGTTGTTGTGCTCGCGTCCGAGCGCCGCCGTCTGCTCGCTCCAGGCCAGCGCCGCCCGCACGCCCTTGACCTTGTTCGCGGCGATCTGCTCGCCGTTGCCTGAGCCGCCGATGACGATGCCCAGGCTGTCCGGGTCGGCGGCGGTCCTCTCCGCGGCGCGGAGGCAGAACGGCGGGTAGTCGTCCTGGGCGTCGTAGATGTGGGGACCGCAGTCGACGGGCTCGTGGCCGTGGGCCTTGAGCCACTCGACGAGGTGGTTCTTGAGTTCGAAGCCGGCATGGTCGGAACCGAGGTACACGCGCATGGGTCCGAGTGTGGCACGCACGCGACGGGGCAGCTGTCAGCGGGGCCCGCGTATCACGATCCGGAATCGGGTCTTTCGGCCTCCGCGGGTCTCGGGTTTCAATGCACGGGCTCGTAACCCGAGTGCACCCCAGACGTAAGGATTCGTCCATGACGACACAGCCGACCCTGCAGAAGGAAGGCGGAATGGCCGGCGAACCCGGTACTCCGCAGTCCTCCGACGGTCTCAAGGCCGGGCTCAAGAACCGCCACCTTTCCATGATCGCCATCGGTGGAGTGATCGGCGCCGGCCTGTTCGTCGGATCCTCCGGCGGTATCGCCAAGGCCGGCCCCGCCATCCTCGTGTCCTACCTGCTCGTCGGCGCGCTGGTCGTGTTCGTGATGCGGATGCTCGGCGAGATGGCGGCCGCGAGCCCCAACTCGGGCTCCTTCTCCGCGTACGCGGACCGCGCGCTCGGCCGGTGGGCGGGCTTCTCCATCGGCTGGCTGTACTGGTTCTTCTGGGTCGTGGTGCTGGCGGTCGAGGCGACCGCGGGTGCGGTGATCCTGGAGGGCTGGATCCCGGCCGTACCGCAGTGGGCGTGGGCGCTGATCGTGATGGTGGTGCTGACGGCGACGAACCTCGCCTCGGTGTCGTCGTACGGCGAGTTCGAGTTCTGGTTCGCGGGCATCAAGGTCGTCGCCATCGGCGCCTTCGTGGTGATCGGTCTGCTGGCGGTGTTCGGGCTCCTGCCCGGCTCCGACAACCCGGGCGCGGGCTTCGCGCACCTCACGGACAGCGGCGGTTTCCTGCCGAACGGCGCGGGCGCCATCCTCACCGGCGTGCTGATGGTCGTGTTCTCCTTCATGGGCAGCGAGATCGTCACGCTGGCCGCCGGTGAGTCGGAGGACCCGCGCCGCGCGGTCACCAAGGCCACCAACAGCGTGATCTGGCGCATCGCCGTCTTCTACCTGGGCTCGATCTTCGTCGTCCTGACCCTCCTCCCCTGGAACGACAAGTCGATCGTCGAGAAGGGCTCGTACGTCGCGGCCCTGGACTCCATCGGCATCCCGCACGCCGGTCAGATCATGAACGTGATCGTGCTGACGGCCGTGCTGTCGTGCCTGAACTCGGGCCTGTACACCGCCTCCCGCATGGCGTACTCGCTGGGCGAGCGCGGGGACGCGCCGAAGGCCTTCGCCAAGGCCAACGCCAAGGGGGTGCCGACGGCGGCCATCCTGGCCTCGGTCGCGTTCGGCTTCGCCGCCGTGTACTTCAACTACGCGTTCAAGGACACGGTCTTCGACTTCCTGCTGAGCTCGTCCGGCGCGGTCGCCCTGTTCGTCTGGCTGGTGATCTGCTTCACCCAGCTGCGGATGCGCGGGATCCTGCTGCGCGAGGCGCCGGAGAAGCTGACCGTGAGGATGTGGCTCTTCCCGTACCTGACGTGGGCCACCGCCGCGATGATCACCTTCGTGCTCGTCTACATGGTCTACGACAAGGACAACCGTGAGGTCGTGCTGCTGTCGGTGCTGGTCGCCGCCATCGTGGTGAGCATCGGCGTCGTGCGCGAGCGCATGCGCAAGGCGCGTCTCGCGAGCTGACGGCAATACCTGACGGTTCCTGTCAGGTTTCGGCGAAAGGCTCTCCGTACACCCCGAGTGGACGGAGGGCCTTTTCCCATGATCACGTACCGTCCCGGCGACGCCGGGTACGACGACGAACTCGCCGGCTTCCAGACCGGTTTCGCGCTGCGGCCGGAGCTGGTGGTCGCCGCGACCGGCCCCGATGACGTGCGCCGGGCCGTCGCGTACGCCGCCGAGCGCGGCCTGCCCGTCGGCGTCCAGGCGACCGGCCACGGGCTGCCGGGGGCCACCGAGGGCGGCGTCCTGATCTCGACGCGCCGCATGGACGGCGTACGCGTCGACGCGGCGGCGCGCACCGCCCGGATCGAGGCGGGGGTGCGCTGGGGCCGGGTCGTCGAGGCGGCGGCGCCGCACGGGCTGGCGCCGCTGAACGGGTCCGCGCCGGGCGTGGGGGCCGTCTCGTACACGCTGGGTGGCGGCCTGGGCATCCTGGGCCGCACGTACGGCTACGCCGCCGACCATGTGAGGTCGCTGGAGGTGGTGACCGCCGACGGGGAGCTGCGCCGGGTCACCGAGGACAGCGAGCCCGAGCTGTACGGGGGGTTGCTCGGCGGCGGGCACACCCTGGGGCTCGTCACCGCGATGGAAACGGGCCTGGTGCCGGTGGCCCGGCTGTTCGGCGGGTCACTGATGTTCGCCGAGGAGCTGGTCGACGAGGCGGTGCGGACGTATCTGGAGTGGACCGTGGGCGCGCCGGACACGCTGACGTCGTCCCTGTGCGTGATGGTCTTCCCGGACGTCCCGTTCGTACCGGAGCGGCTGCGCGGCCGGTACACGGCGTCGATCCGGGTCGCGTACACGGGAAGCGCGGCGGAGGGCGAGCGGCTGGTGGCGCCGTTGCGGGCGGTCGGCGCGGCCGTGGCCGACTCGCTGCGGGAGATGCCGTACACCGGGTCGGCGACGATTCACAGCGACCCGGAGCAGCCGCACGCGTACTACGGGGACAGCCTGATGGTGCGTGAGCTGTCCGTCACGGACGCGCGGCGGCTGCTGGCGCTGACGGGGCCCGAGTCGCCGGTGTGGACGGTGACACAGGTCAGGCACCTGGGCGGGGCGCTGGCCCGGCACCGTCCGAACACGGTGCCGCACCGTGACGCGCGCTTCCTGGTGCAGGTGCTGTCGGGACTGGACGGCACGGACGTACGGGCCGTACGGGCGCGGTACGAGGAGGTGTTCGCGGGGCTGGCGCCGGTGGCGCTGGGGCGCTCGCTCAACTTCTGCTTCGCCGCCGGGGACCGTACGGAGGGGTGGTACGACGCCGCAACGGCGGAGAGGCTCGCCCGGGTCAAGGAGCGGTACGACCCGGCGAACCTCTTCCGTCGGCGCCATGACGTCGGCGGGGGCTGGAACGTCAGCCCTTCCGGCCGATGACCTTCCACGTCGTGGGCAGCGCGCCCATCGCCAGCGCCGCCTTCAGCGCGTCACCGATCAGGAACGGCGTCAGGCCCGCGGCCACGGCCTGCGACAGCGTCATGCCGGTGGCGAGCGCCAGGTACGGCACGCCGACCGCGTAGATGATCAGGGAGCCGACCACCATCGTGCCCGCCATGCGCGGCACGGAGCGGTCGGCGCCGCGGCGGGCGAGGGCGCCGACGACGGTCGCGGCGAGGAGCATGCCGAGGATGTAGCCGAAGGACGGCATGGCGTACCCGGAGGTCGCCTGCGCGAACCACGGCACACCGGCCATGCCGGCCAGCGCGTACAGCGCGAGGGAGAGGAATCCGCGGCGGGCGCCGAGGGCGGTGCCGACGAGGAGGGCGGCGAAGGTCTGGCCGGAGACGGGGACCGGCGAGCCCGGGACGGGCACGGCTATCTGGGCGGCGATGCCCGTGAGCGCGGCGCCGCCGATGACGAGCGCGATGTCGCGGGTGCGGCTCGCGGGCAGCAGGTCGGCGAGGACCGCACCTGTGCGGACGGGGGCGGTGGCAGTGCTCATCGGGGGCTCCGCGGGGTGAGGGCAGTTGAGGACAGGGTGACCGTAGCCCAGGAGTGAACGAGTGATCACCGTCAGCCGATGACAAAGCGCCGGTCGGACGTTTGGTGGAGATCACACAAAAGGCGGTGGCCAATCCTCCTGCGGCGTGACGCTTGTCACGAGGAGCGGGTGACAGGCCGCCCTTTTTGCGCCCGGAGGCAGGCTGCGGGGAGACTGTGGACTCCCGCCAAATCGCTGCCCCCAGCCCGAGTGACCTGCGAGAGTACGAGCGCCATGCACCACGACGCCCCTCCGGCCGCCCCGTCGGCCCCCCTGGCCACGGAGCCCGAGCCGCTCTCGCACGGGCTCAAGCAGCGGCACCTGACGATGCTCGGTCTGGGCGGGGTGATCGGCGCCGGGCTGTTCGTCGGCTCGGGCGCCGGGATCGCGGTCGCGGGGCCGGGCATCGTGCTGTCGTATCTGATCGCGGGTGCGCTCGCGATGCTGATCATGCGGATGCTGGGCGAGATGTCGGCGGCGATGCCCGCGTCGGGCGCCTTCTCGGTGCACGCGGAGCGGGCGCTGGGGCGCTGGGCCGGGTTCTCCGTCGGCTGGCTGTACTGGTTCCTGCTGGTCGTCGTGTTGGCGGTGGAGGCGACGGGCGCGGCGCGGATCGCGAACGGGTGGGTGCCGGGCGTGCCGCAGTGGGCCTGGGTGCTGGTGTTCATGGTGGTGTTCACCGCCGCCAACCTGGCCGCCGTGAAGAACTTCGGCGAGTTCGAGTTCTGGTTCGCCGCGCTGAAGGTCGGCGCGATCGTCCTGTTCCTGGCGCTGGGCGTGGCGGCGATCGCCGGGTGGCTGCCCGGCACGGCTCCGGTGGGGATGGCGAACCTGACCGGGCGGGGCGGGTTCCTGCCGGCCGGCTGGGACGGGGTCGTCTCGGGGGTCCTGGCGGTGGTCTTCGCCTTCGGTGGCCTGGAAGTGGTGACGATCGCCGCCGCCGAGTCGGCGGACCCGGCGCGCAACGTGGCCCGCGCGGTACGCAGCGCCGTGTGGCGCATCCTCTTCTTCTATGTCGGCTCGATGCTGGTCATCGTGACGCTGCTGCCGTGGACGTCGATGCGGCCGGGAACGAGCCCCTATGTGGCCGTGCTGGACGCGATCGGGGTGCCGGGCGCCGGTCAGATCATGAACGTGGTCGTCTTCGTGGCGCTGCTGTCGGCGCTCAACGCCAACCTGTACGGGTCGTCGCGGATGGTGTTCTCGCTGGCGGAGCGGGGCGAGGCGCCGAAGGGGCTGCTGAAGGTGTCGGGCGGTGGGGTGCCGTGGCGGGCGGTGCTGGCGTCGGTGGCGTTCGGGTTCTTCTCCGTACTGCTCAATCTGAAGTGGCCGGATTCCGTCTTCCTCTACATGCTCAACGCGGTCGGCGCGGTGCTGCTGTTCGTCTGGGGCCTGATCGCGGTGTCGCAGTTGCGGCTGCGGCGGCGCATCGAGCGGGAGGCCCCGGAGAAGCTGACGCTGCGCATGTGGGGCTTCCCCTGGCTGACCTGGGCGGCACTGGCCGCGATGGCGGCGGTGCTGGTGCTGATGGTGGCCGACGACGGGACGCGGCCGCAGGTGCTGTGGTCGGGCGCGGCGACGGCGGCCGTGCTCACCGTGGCGGGGGCCCGGGAGTGGCGTGTGCGCCGGATGTGATGGAGTTGTGTTCATTCCTTCACATTGTGTGAGCACGGTGTCCGTATAGCGGTCAGTTGTTCCCAGTGAGCGTGACACCCCCACAGACTGTGGGCCGCACCCCCGTCTCAGCTACTGAACAGGGCACGCCCATGTCTCGGACCCCCGCGCCCGCATCCGCGGAGCCGGTCACCGTCGGTACCCCCGAACCCATCGCCGACGCGCCCCTCTCGCACGGACTCAAACAGCGCCACCTGTCGATGATCGCCCTCGGCGGCGTCATCGGCGCCGGGCTGTTCGTCGGCTCCGGCACCGCCATCGCGGCCGCCGGCCCGTCGATCATCCTCGCGTACGCGCTGTCCGGCGCGCTCGTCATGCTCGTCATGCGCATGCTGGGCGAGATGTCCGCCGCCACCCCGGCCTCCGGCACCTTCTCGGTGCACGCCGAGCGGGCCATCGGCCCGTGGGCGGGCTTCACCGCCGGCTGGTCGTTCTGGTTCCTGCTCTGCGTGGCCGTCGGCCTGGAGGGCATGGGCGCCGCCAAGATCATGACCGGCTGGCTGCCCGGCACGCCCGAGTGGGCGTGGGTGGCCCTCTTCATGGTGGTGTTCTGCGGCACGAACCTGGCCGCCGTGAAGAACTTCGGCGAGTTCGAGTTCTGGTTCGCCACCCTCAAGGTCGGCGCGATCGTCCTCTTCCTGGGCATCGGCGTCCTCGCCATCGTGGGTGCCCTGCCCGGCACGGACGCCCCCGGCACCACCCACCTCACCGGCCACGGCGGATTCATGCCGAACGGCTCCGAGGGCCTGATCGTCGGTCTGCTCGCCTCCGTCTTCGCGTACGGCGGTCTGGAGACGGTCACGATCGCCGCCGCCGAGTCCGAGCACCCGGTGAAGGGCGTGGCCAAGGCCGTGCGCACGGCGATGTGGCGCATCGCGATCTTCTACGTCGGCTCGATGGCCGTCGTGGTCACGCTGCTGCCCTGGACCCACGAGTCGGTCGCCACCAAGGGCCCGTACGTGGCCACGCTCGACTTCCTGGGCATCCCCGCCGCCGGCCAGATCATGAACGTGGTCGTGCTCATCGCCCTGCTCTCCGCGATGAACGCCAACATCTACGCCGCTTCCCGCATGTCCTGCTCCCTGGTGGCCCGCCGCCAGGGCCCGAAGCTGCTCGGCAGGATCTCGGGCGGGGTACCGCGCATCGCGGTCGTGACGTCGTCCGCCTTCGGCTTCGTGTGCGTGCTGCTCAGCTACTGGCGGCCCGACGACCTCTTCGCGTGGCTGCTCAACATGATCGGCGCGATCATCCTGGTCGTCTGGATCTTCATCGCCGTCTCGCAGCTGCTGCTGCGCCGCCGACTGGAGCGTGAGGCGCCGGAGAAGCTGGTCGTGAAGATGTGGCTCTACCCGTACCTGACCTGGGTGGCGCTGGCCGGCATGGCGGTGGTGTTCGTGCTGATGGCCCGCGAGGCCGACACGCGACTGCAGCTGTACTACACGGGCGGGCTGACGATCGCGCTCGCCGTGATCGGCGTCATCGTGCAGAAGGTGCGCAAGGAGCGGGAGGAGCCGTCGGAGGCTCCGGCGGTCACCGAGAAGGCCTGACCCGGTTCCGCTCACAGGGAGGGTCCCGGCGCGTCGCGCGCCGGGGCCCTCCCGTGTGCGGTACGGGAGGTGAAAACCGGCCGCACAGGGCGTGAACCGTCCGGCCCGCGCCGCCCGCCCGCCTACCGTCCGGCTCCATGAGACGTCGCTCGGTACTCCTCGCGGCGGGCGCAACCGCCGCCGCCCTGTCCCCCTCCCCCGCCCTCTCCGCAGGCCGCGCGGTGTCGGCCGCCCCCGCGGTGGCCGCCGGCCGGCCCGCCGCCGGGCCGCTCGTGATCGGTCACCGCGGCGCCGCCGGCTGGCGCCCCGAACACACCGCCTCCTCCTACACCTTCGCCGTCCAGTGCGGCGCCGACTGGATCGAGCCCGACCTGGTCGCCACCCGCGACCACCGCCTCGTCGTCCGGCACGAGAACGAGATCTCGGCCACCACCGATGTCGCCCGCCGCGCCGAGTTCGCGGCCCGCCGCACCACGAAGACCGTCGACGGCCGTACGGTGACGGGCTGGTTCACCGAGGACTTCACCCTCGCCGAGCTCAGGACACTGCGGGCGGTCGAGCGGCTCCCCCTCCTACGGAACCGGAACACCGTCTTCGACGGGCGCGAGCAGGTGCTGACCTTCGAGGAGGTGGTGGACCTCGCACGGGCGCTGGCGCGGCGCCATGGCCGGACCGTCGCCGTCTTCCCCGAGACCAAGCACCCCACCTACTTCCGCTCCCTCGGCCTGCCGCTGGAGCCGCTCCTCGCCGCCGCCGTACGCCGGACCCGCCTCGGGCCCCGCGAGTGCGTCATCCAGTCCTTCGAACCGTCCAGCCTGCTGCGCCTCGCCGAGGAGGGCCTGCGCGTCCCGCTGTGGCAGGCCCTGGGCACCAGCGGCGGCCCGTACGGCCACCCCGCCACGTACCGGGACATGATGACGCCCGCCGGGCTGCGCGCCATCGCGGCGTACGCCCGGTGGATCGGCCCCGACAAGTCGCTCCTGGAACCGCCCTCGCCGCTGCTCCGGGACGCCCACGCGGCCGGGCTGAGGGTCGGGGCGTACACCTTCCGCGCCGAGAACCGCCACCTGCCCGCCGACCTGCGGCGCGGCGACGACCCGGACGACTTCGGCGACGCGCTGACCGAGTACGCGCGGCATTACGCGCTCGGCGTCGACGCGGTGGTGACGGACTTCCCCGACCTGGCGGTGGCGGCGCGGGACGCGCCCGCCACGCCCGGGACCTAGGACGAAGGGCTGATCAACTTCCGGGCCTTCCTGCTGCTAGCCTGCACTTGCATAGGATGTGCAATAAGCAGCAGTCGGAGGGCTCGGACATGGCTATCTACACACTTCCTGAACTTCCGTACGACTACACGGAGCTCGAGCCGGTCATCAATCCGCAGATCATCGAGCTGCACCACGACAAGCACCACGCCGCCTACGTCAAGGGCGCGAACGACACCCTGGAGCAGCTGGAAGAGGCCCGCGACAAGGAGCAGTGGGGCTCGATCAACGGCCTGGAGAAGAACCTCGCCTTCCACCTCTCCGGCCACATCCTGCACTCCATCTACTGGCACAACATGACCGGTACGAAGAACGGCGGCGGTGGCGAGCCGCTGGCGGCGGACGGTGTCGGTGAGCTCGCGGACGCGATCGCCGAGTCCTTCGGGTCCTTCGCCAAGTTCCGGACGCAGCTGTCCAAGGCCGCCGCGACCACGCAGGGCTCGGGGTGGGGCGTGCTGGCGTACGAGCCGGTCAGCGGCCGGCTGATCGTCGAGCAGGTCTACGACCACCAGGGCAACGTCGGCCAGGGGTCCGTGCCCATCCTGGTCTTCGACGCCTGGGAGCACGCCTTCTACCTGCAGTACAAGAACCAGAAGGTCGACTTCATCGAGGCCATGTGGCAGGTCGTCAACTGGCAGGACGTGGCGAAGCGGTACGCGCAGGCCAAGGAGCGCACGCCGCTGATCGCCCCCTGACCCGACCGATGTGAGACGCCCTGCTCGTGATCGTCTTCTCAACCTTCACCGGGCAGGCGGATGGAAGGACGGCCCCCGCGAGGACAGGACTCGCGGGGGCCGTCTTCGGTGTGGCGGGCCGTGCCTAGAGGTTGCTGAAGTCCGGGCCCTGGGTGCGGGTCCGCTTGATCTCGTAGAAGCCGGGGATCGACGCCACCATCAGCGTGCCGTCCCACAGGCGGGCCGCTTCCTCGCCCTTGGGGGCCGGGGTGACGACCGGGCCGAAGAAGGCGACCTGCCCGCCGTCCGCGCCCGGTACCGCGATGACCGGCGTGCCGACCTCCTGGCCGACCTTCTCGATGCCCTCGTTGTGCGAGGCGCGCAGCTCCGCGTCGTAGGTGTCCTTGTCGGCGTACTCGATGAGGGACGCGGGCAGGCCGACGTCCTCCAGGGCCTCGACGACGGTCGCGTGGGACAGGGCCTCGCCCTTGTTGTGGAGCCGGGTGCCGAGCGCGGTGTACAGCTTGCCGACGACCTCGTCCCCGTGCAGCTGCTGGGCGGCGATGACGACGCGGACGGGGCCCCAGGCCGTGGTCGCCAGCATCTCCCGGAGCTCCTCGGGCACCGAGTCCAGCTTGTCCTCGTTGAGGACGGCCAGGCTCATCACATGCCAGCGCACGTCCACGGGCCGGACCTTCTCGACCTCCAGCATCCAGCGCGAGGTCATCCACGCCCACGGGCACAGCGGGTCGAACCAGAAGTCGGCGGTGATCCTGCTCTCGGACATGTCTCTCCTCTTGGCGCTGGCCATGGCGGCGGTGATGGGGCCTCGACCTGGCAACGCGGCCGGCCCGCCGATCCATTCCCGCCTGCCCGTTGTCAGCGGCGCGTGGGAGGATCGCTGCTGTCAGAACGAGCCCCGAAGGAGTAGCCCGTGCCCGGTGAGAATCTGTCCCGCGACGAGGCCCGCGCGCGTGCCGAACTGCTGTCCGTCGACGGGTACGAGGTCGCGCTCGACCTGCGGTCCGCCGTCGGGGAGGTCGAGGCCGGGCGGCCTCGGACGTTCCGGTCGGTGACGACGATCCGGTTCCGCTGTTCCGCGCCGGGTTCCGCCACGTTCGTCGACCTGATCGCCCCGGCGGTGGACGCGGTGACGCTGAACGGCCGCGAGCTGGACCCGGCCGCCGTCTTCGACGGCTCGCGGATCGCGCTGGACGGGCTGGCCGCCGAGAACACCCTGGTGGTGGACGCGCGGTGCGCGTACAGCCGGACCGGCGAGGGCATGCACCGGTTCGTCGACCCGGAGGACGGCGAGGTCTACCTCTACACGCAGTACGAACCGGCCGACGCGCGGCGGGTGTTCGCCAACTTCGAACAGCCCGATCTGAAGGCCCCGTACCGTTTCGAGGTGACGGCGCCCGAGGGCTGGACGGTGTGGAGCAACGGCGTGGAGGAGTCCCGCGAGGGCGGGGTGTGGCGGTTCGCCGAGACGGCGCCGATCTCCACGTACATCACCTGTGTCGTGGCCGGCCCGTACCACTACGTGACCGACACCTACCGGCGGGGCGATCTGGAGATCCCGCTCGGCGCGATGTGCCGCAAGGGGCTGGCGAAGCACTTCGACGCGGACGACGTCTTCCTGATCACCAAGCAGGGCTTCGACTTCTTCCACGACAACTTCGACTACCCGTACCCCTTCGGGAAGTACGACCAGGCCTTCGTGCCCGAGTACAACCTCGGCGCCATGGAGAACCCGGGCATGGTGACCTTCCGCGAGGAGTACATCTACCGCGGCAAGGTGACGCGGGCGGCGTACGAGCGGCGGGCGAACGTCATCCTGCACGAGATGGCGCACATGTGGTTCGGCGACCTGGTCACCATGCGGTGGTGGGACGACCTGTGGCTGAAGGAGTCCTTCGCGGACTTCATGGGTTCCTTCTCGCTGGCGGAGGCCACCCGCTTCACCAACAGCTGGGTGACCTTCGCCAACAACCGCAAGGCCTGGGCCTACCGCGCGGACCAGCTGCCGTCGACACACCCGATCACGGCCGACATCCGTGACCTGGAGGACGCCAAGCTGAACTTCGACGGGATCACCTACGCCAAGGGCGCGGCCGTGCTCAAGCAGCTGGTGGCCTACGCGGGGCGCGAGGCGTTCCTGGAGGGCGCCAGGCGGTACTTCAAGCGGCACGCGTACGGCAACACCCGCCTGGGTGACCTGCTGTCGGTCCTGGAGGAGACGTCCGGGCGGGACATGACGGCGTGGGCGCGGTCCTGGCTCCAGACCTCGGGCGTCAACGCGCTGACCCCGACCGTGACGTACGGCGCGGACGGCCGTGTCGCCGAGCTGGCGGTGGACCAGGACGGCGCCGAGCTGCGCCCGCACCGCGCGGCCGTGGGCCTGTACCGGATGGAGGGCGGCGAGCTCGTGCGGTACGCCCGCGCGGAGGTGGACATCACCGGTGAGCGGACGGTGGTGGCCGAGCTGGCGGGCGCGGAGCGGCCGGAGCTCGTGCTCGTCAACGACGACGACCTCACGTACTGCAAGATCCGGTTCGACGACGGTTCGCTCGCGACGCTGCGGGCGCACCTGGGCGACCTCACCGATCCGCTGGCGCGGGCGCTGTGCTGGTCGGCGCTGTGGAACCTCACCCGGGACGCGCTGCTGCCGGCGCGGGACTTCATCCGGCTGGTGCTGGACTTCGCGGGACGCGAGTCGGACATCGGTGTGCTGCAGATGCTGCACGCGTGGGCACAGGCGGCGCTGACTCACTACGCGGCACCCGCCTGGCGCGAGCGGGGCGGCCGGCTGCTGGCGGAGGGCGCGCTGCGGGAACTGCGGGCGGCGGAGCCGGGCAGCGAGCACCAGCTGACCTGGGCGCGGTTCTTCGCGGCGACGGCGACGACCGAAGCGGACTTCACGCTCCTGGAGGAGCTGCTGGAGGGTTCGGCGAAGATCGACGGGCTGGACGTGGACCAGGAGCTGCGCTGGTCGTTCCTCGGCCCGCTGGCCGCGCACGGCCGCGCGGACGAGACGGTGATCGGGGCGGAGCTGGCCCGCGACGACACGGCGTCCGGCAGGCGCCACCAGGTGCGGTGCCTGGCGGCCCGTCCGTCGGCGGCGGTCAAGGCGCAGGCGTGGGCGCAGGTGGTGGAGTCGGACGCGCTGTCCAACGCGCTGGTGGAGGCGACGATCGCGGGCTTCGTCCAGCCGTCGCAGCGGGAGCTGATCGCGCCGTACGCCCCGAAGTACTTCGAGGCGATCGAGCGGGTGTGGAAGGAGCGCTCCATCCAGATCGGCATGGACGTGGTGCGGGGCCTGTTCCCGTCCCTCCAGGCGGACCCCTCGACGCTGGACGCCACGGACGCCTGGCTCGCCGCCCACGAGTCGGCCGCCCCGGCCCTGCGCCGGCTGGTGATCGAGGCCCGCGACGACCTGGCCCGCGCCCTGCGCGCCCAGTCCCGTGACGCCGCCGCCGCGAGCTGACGCGGGGGAGCTGACGCGGGGGGGGGAGGAGGGGGCGCGGGGCCCGTGGGGCGCGGGTTGCCGGGGCGCGGGGCCCCGGTGGGGGTGGGCCCGCGGTGGCCGGCCGTGTGACGGCGGCAGGTCGCACCGCTCCGCGGGCCCGGGGGCTTCCCCCGGCCCGCGGGGGCGCCGGCACGCCGCCCACCCCGCGAGCCGGTCCCGGACGCAACACCCCCGCCCCCGACGGGGGTTGGAGGACCATGGAGCACCGGCGGGCCGGGGCGGGGACGTCGGCGCAGGTCCCCGGGGGTGTGCGGAAGCCCTGATCGGCAGTCGAACGCCCGTACTTTAGGACGGGGTTGTCCCGGATTGTCGACGAGCTTGTAACAGTGGTTAGCCCGTGGGCGTCCAGCGGGAAACCCCGGGGCATGACGAACACCCCGCTCTCCCCCCGTCCCCTCCCCCACCTCTCCGGTGCCCCGCGGCGTGTGCTGTCCGCCGCGCAGCTACGGGCGCACGGTGTGTCCCCCGCCGAAGCCGACGCGCAGTGCCGGGCCGGTGGGCCCTGGCAGCAGGTGCTGCCGGGGGTGTACCTGCTGCACCCCGGGCCGCCGACCAGCGAGGAGCGGCTGCACGCCGCCCTGCTCTACGCCGAGCGGCGGCCCGCCGGCGCGGGGGAGGCGATGCTCACCGGGCTGGCGGCGCTCGCGTTGTACCGGTTCCCGGCCGCGCCGCCGCTGCCCGCGCTGGACCGGATCGACGTCCTGGTGCCGCGCACCCGGCGGCTGCGGTCCACCGGGGACGTGCGCATCGTGCGTGCCCAGGGCGACCTGCCCACACCGCGAGAGGTGACGGGCGTGCCGGTGGCGCCGGTGGCCCGCGCCCTGGCGGACGCCGTCGGGCACATCGGGGACGCCCACACGGTGCGCCGGCTGCTCACCGAGGCGGTGCGCGGTGGGCACTGCGAACCGGCGGCGGTGGTCCGGGAGTTGAGCCGCGCCCGGCTGCTCACCCGGCCGCACGTCGTGGACGCCGTCGACTCGCTGCTCGCCGATGGGCGTTCGCGGGCCGAGGAGCGGCTGTACGAGATGGTGCGGACGTACGGGCTGCCCGACCCGCTGTGGAGCGTGGATCTGCGGCTGCCCGGCGGCCCGCACCTCGGCGGCGTGGACGCGTACTGGCCCGATCACGCCGTCGCCCTGGAGCTCGACACCCGCGCGCCCCGCCAGGACGACGACGCGACGTGGTCGGAGCACACCCGCAAGCGCGAGCATCTGGAGCGGCTGGGCATCACCGTCGTCCACGTCACGCCCGCGAAGCTGCGCGACGCGCTGGACCAGCAGGCGATCGTGGTGCGTACGGCCCTGATGGCGGCCGGGGACCGCGCCCCGGCCGCGTACGTCGTGGTGCTGCCCAGGTGACGCCGGTCAGCCCGCCGGGACCTCCGGATTGGCCGGTGAGTACTTCGGTGCCGACCAGCGCAGGGGGCTGGCGCCCTCGCGCTCCACGACCCGGTCGACGGTGAAGCGGACGGTGCGGCCGGCGGCGGTGAACGCGGTGCGCGCGGCGCCGGTGAGCTGGAGCGTGGTGCCGTTGGCCCAGTCGAGGAACAGCAGTCCGGCGCGGGCGTCGGTCTCCAGGTTGCCGAGGGTGAGGAACATGGCGTTGCCCTGGTAGTCGGGCCAGCTCAGCTCGGTGGGCGAGGTGACGCGTACGAAGCCGGGGTTGCCGCCCCGGTGGCTCGCGTCGGCGCCGTCGGCGGCGACGGTGGCGATGAAGAAGGTGTCCGCTCCACGGACGAACGCCGCCTGGGCGGGGGTGAGCTCTCCCCCGCGCCGCACGGCCCCGGTGGTCCGGCCGCCGTCCGGCTCGCGCAGCGCGCGCCTCTGCAGATACTTGGGGCAGTTGGAGAAGACCTGTTCGGCCGCGATCGCCAGGCCGCGCGGGCTGGGCCGCGCCACCCCGTTGAGCCGCATCCGGCGCCGGGTGCGCGGGTCGAGGGCGATCGTGCCGACGGGGGTGGACGCGCGGGCGAGCGCCGCGGCGAGCGGGTCGCCGTCCGCCGGGCCCCCGGCCACCGACACGGAGTGCGGCCCCGTCGCCCGTACGAAGCCGGGAGCGCCGGTGAGCAGCGAGCTCCAGACGCGCCCCTCCTCGTCGGCCGCGCCGATCACCAGCATGGGCTGGAGCTCCAGGAAGGCGGCGGCGACCGGGCGGATGCCGGGGCCGATGGAGCGGCCGACGTGTTCGGCGAGGTCCCGGACGCCGACGCGGGTCTGCACGGCGAGCGACCCCTCGTGGTACGGGCGGTTCATGGGCCGGACTCCCTAGAAGAAGCCGCAGGTGGGGGCGGCGGTGTGGGGTGCGGGCGCGCCGTCGGCGCCGCTCGGGGCGTAGATCTCCAGGCGGGTGCCGTCGGGGTCGTGGAAGAAGATCCCGCCGGAGGACGCGCCTTCGCCGTGGGCGACGACGCCGTCGTACGCGAAGGTGACGCCGCGTGCGGTCAGCTCCGCCTCGGCGTCCTTGACGGCGTCGATGGTGTCGACCTCGAAGGCGAGGTGGTGGAGCCCGGCGCGTTCCGGGGCGTACGGGGTGTCGGCCTGCTGCCAGAGGGTGAGGACGAGCCGGCCGTCCTGGCCGAGGAAGGCGTACCGCTCGCCGTCCTCCTTGCCCTCGCCGAGGACGTCGAAGCCGAGGACGTCGCCGTAGAAGGCGAGGGAGCGTGCGAGGTCGGTGACGTTGAGGCCGATGTGGCCGGTGCGGAGCGTGCGGATGGTCGTCGCCGTCATGGCGTACCCCTCTCGTCGGTGAGAGCACCGTGCTCTAACCTTCTAAGTGGACCTTACTGGTTAGAAAGTGGGGGTGCAACCGCTCACGTACGATTAAGGGGTTAGACCTAGTGAGGGAGAGCCACCAGATGCCCGCACCCGACCCGCGTCCACTCACCGGCGAACCGGTCTCCCTCGACCTGCTCAACACCCGCTGGAACCACGAGGGCGCGGCCCATGACCTGCTGGCCGGCACCGACGGGCTGGCCGTCTGGCTCGCGAGCAACGGACTGGCCGGCCGGTTCCGCGCCGACACCCCGACGCTGGAGCGCACCCTCGCCGCGCGCGACGCGCTCGCCGCCGTCGTCGACGCCCCCGACGACCCCGCCGCCGCCGTCCGCCTGAACGAGGTCCTCGGCCACGGCCGGATCCGCGCCGTGCTGGGCCCCGAAGGCCCCGCCGAGGAGCCGGAGTTCGCCGATCCCTCCTGGGGGCCCGGGTGGATCGCCGCCCGCGACTACCTGGATCTGCTGCGCACCGCGCCCGACCGGATCCGCGCCTGCGCCCACGAGGCGTGCGTCCTCCACTTCTTCGACACCTCACGCAACGGCACCCGGCGCTGGTGCTCGATGGCGGTGTGCGGCAACCGCGCGAAGGCGTCCCGGCATTACGCACGCGCCACCCGGACGGCGAAGGAAAGTTGAACGCTCAGCCGATGCACGGCTGAGCAGCCTGCGGAAACCGAGGAATTGACCACGTTCGTTCCCTGTGGCGCATTTCCCGCGGTGGCGGATGTACGCCATGACCCGCATCCGTCTTCAGCAACCCTCCACAAACCCTGTCCCGTACGAAAGGGTGAGCGGTCATCCGGCACCAAATACCGGACCCTCTCTTTCACATACAGGGATGCTGATGACCACCCTCGAATCCCAGAGCTCCATAACAAGGAGCTCGACCCCCGGCCCCAGACGGACGGCCCGCGTGGCCGCCGCCGCCGGCCTGGTGGCCGCCCTCGTGGCGGCCGGCACCGCCCCGGTCTTCGCCGCCGACGACCCGGCAGGCACCGCACCGGTCAAGGCATCGTCCGACAAGCTGGGTTCGCACGACGCCGACCTGCTGGCCGAGGCGCAGGCCAAGGGCGACAGGACGGTCACCGTCATGGTCGCTACCGCGCCCGGCGCGACCGAGCAGGTCGCCGCCCAACTGGACGCCGTCCAGGGCGCGTCCGTCGGCAGGACGTACGACAAGCTCGGCTACGTGCGGGCCACCCTGCCGACCGCCCGGGCCAAGGCCGCCCTCGACGCGGCGGCCGACCTGCCCAGCGTCCACGGCATCGACCTCAGGCACGAGATCGTGCTGGACGACCCGACGCCGTCCGCGGACCGGGCCGAGGGCGCGGAGGGGACCGCCACCGCAGCCGCGTACCCGCCTCCCGATGCCACGACGCCCGCGAAGAACCCGTACAACCCGTCCTTCGAGACGGGCGCGGTCGACTTCGTCGCCAAGAACCCGAAGTTCGACGGTCGCGGCGTGACCATCGGCATCATGGACTCCGGTGTCGACCTCGGCCACCCGGCCCTGCAGAAGACCACCACGGGCGAGCGCAAGATCGTCGACTGGGTGACGGCCACCGACCCGATCACCGACGGCGACGGCACCTGGCGCGCCCAGATCACCCCGGTCGACGGCCCCACCTTCACGGCCGCGAGCCGCACCTGGGCGGCGCCCGCCGGGAAGTACCAGTTCAGCCGGTTCTCCGAGGCGATCACCGCCAACGGCGACATGAAGGGCGACCTCAACCGCGACGGTGACACCACCGACGTGTGGGGTCTGCTGTACGACCCGGCCGCCGGCACCGTGCGGGTCGACCTGAACGGCAACAGCGACTTCACGGACGACGCCCCGATGAAGCCGTACAAGGACGGCCACCAGATCGGCTGGTTCGGCACGGACAACCCGGACACCGAGGTCGCCGAGCGGATCCCGTTCGTCATCGAGATCCGCAAGGACGTCCCGATGGACCCGCTGGGCGGGACCTGGGTGGGCAAGAAGGCCGACTTCGTCAACGTCGGCATCATCGAGGGTTCGCACGGCACGCACGTCGCCGGCATCACCGCCGCCCACGGTCTGTTCGGCGGCGGGATGAACGGCGCGGCGCCCGGCGCCAAGCTGGTCTCCTCGCGCGCCTGCTCCTGGAGCGGCGGCTGCACCAACGTGGCGCTCACCGAGGGCATGGCCGACCTGGTCATCAACCGTGGTGTGGACATCGTCAACATGTCCATCGGCGGTCTGCCGGCCCTCAACGACGGCAACAACGCCCGCGCCGAGCTCTACACCCGCCTCATCGACCAGTACGGCGTCCAGCTCGTCATCTCGGCGGGCAACGAGGGCCCCGGCACCAACACCATCGGCGACCCCGGTCTGGCCGACAAGGTGGTCTCCGTCGGCGCCGCGATCTCCAGGGAGACCTGGGCCGCCAACTACGGCTCCGCGGTCGAGAAGCCGTACGCGATGTTCCCCTTCTCCTCGCGCGGCCCGCGTGAGGACGGCGGCTTCGCCCCGACCATCACGGCTCCCGGCTCGGCCATCAACACCATCCAGACCTGGCTGCCCGGCGCGCCGGTCGCGGAGGCCGGTTACCGGCTGCCCGCCGGTTACGGCATGCTCCAGGGCACCTCGATGTCGTCGCCGCAGGCGGCGGGCGCGAGCGCGCTGCTGCTGTCGGCCGCCCGGCAGAAGAACATCGACCTCCCGCCGGCCGATCTGCGCACCGCGCTGACCAGCACCGCGAAGAAGATCAGCGGGGTGGCGGCGCACGAGCAGGGCTCCGGCCTGATCAACGTCGTCGGCGCCTGGAAGGCGATCCGCGAGGGCGCCACCGCGCACGAGTACACCGTCAAGGCCCCGGTCGACACCGCGATCGACTTCGCGCTCAAGACGCCCGGCTTCGGCACCGGCCTGTACGACCGCGAGGGCGGGCTGAAGGTCAAGCACCAAAAGACGTACGACGTCACCATCACCCGCACCACCGGCCCGGACCTGCCCATCCGGCACGAGCTGGACTGGAAGTACAACGACGGCACCTTCGACCTGCCCGGTCCGGGCGCCGTGGCGCTGCCGCTGAACGAGCCGGTCACGGTCAAGGTGACGGCCAAGGCGCTCTCGGCCGGTGTGCACAGCGCCATCCTGGAGGCGGACGACGTCCGCACCGAGGGTGTCGACAAGCAGATCCTCACCACGGTGGTCGCCTCGCAGGAGCTGGCCAAGCCGTCGTACACCCTCTCCGCGAGGGGCTCGGTACAGCGCAACTCCACGAAGTCCTACTTCGTGACCGTGCCCGAGGGCGCCAAGTCGCTGGAGGTCTCGCTCGGCGAGCTGAAGGAGAAGAGCCAGACCCGGTTCATCGCCATCCACCCGTACGGTGTGGCGGTCGAGGACACCGCGTCCAACGTCTGCTACCCGCACTACAACCCGGCGAACACCTGCCGCCCCGACCTGCGCTCGTACGCCGACCCGCAGCCGGGCGTCTGGGAGATCGAGGTCGAGTCGCGCCGTACGTCGCCCGACCTGGACAACCCCTACAAGCTGGGCGTGACGCTGCTGGGTGCCTCCTTCGACCCGGCCGTCAAGACCGTCCCCGAGGCGAAGGCCGGCACCCCGGCCCCCGTCGAGTGGAAGGTCACCAACGGCTTCGCCGCCCTGGACGGCACGCTGAAGGGCGGCCCGCTGGGCTCCGCCAAGGTCGCCGCCCCGACGATCGCCAACCACGAGCAGCAGACCAGCACCGTCACCATCGGTGAGGGCGTCGAGCGGCTGGACGTGGCCATCGGCAACACCTCCGACAAGGGCGCGGACCTGGACCTGTCCGTCCTCAAGGACGGCAGGCAGGTCGGCCAGTCCGCGGACGGCGACTCCGAGGAGTCCGTCTCCCTGGTCAAGCCGGCCGCCGGTACGTACACGATCGTCGTCGACGGGTACGCGGTTCCGGCCGGGTCGACCACGTACGACTACAAGGACGTGTACTTCTCGTCCGCCCTCGGCACGGTCAAGGTCGACGAGTCGAAGGCCGTGCAGCTGGCGAACGGCGCGTCCGCGCAGGTCACGGCCGAGGTGCTGGTGAACGGCGCGGCCCCGGAGGGCCGGCGGTTCTTCGGCGAGGTGTCGCTGCTGAACGCGCGCGGCACGGCCGCGGGCACCGGCAGCGTGGTGATCGAGAAGGTCACGCCGTAGCCGTACCGATACACGAGGTGAGGGCGGGCGTCCCCCGGGCGCCCGTCCTTCGGCTTCCCGTCGTGCCCCTGGTCACGTTTCCCCGGTGCCCCTTCTCACGTCGCGGACAATGAATTGGACAAGGCGGGCCGGAACACACGCATCATGGGTCCGCACCAGGCCCGCAAGTACATACGGAGGAGTCCCCGTGAAGGTAGGAATCGTCGGAGCCACCGGTCAGGTCGGCACGGTCATGCGCAAGATCCTTGCCGAGCGGAACTTCCCGGTCGACGAGCTGCGGCTGTTCGCCTCCGCCCGTTCCGCGGGCTCCACCATCGAGTGGCAGGGACGGCGGATCACCGTCGAGGACGCCTCCACCGCCGACTACACCGGGCTGGACATCGTCCTCTTCTCCGCCGGTGGCGCCACCTCCAAGGCGCTCGCCGAGAAGGTCGCCTCCCAGGGTGCCGTGGTGATCGACAACTCCTCCGCCTGGCGCCGCGACCCCGAGGTGCCGCTGGTCGTCTCCGAGGTGAACCCGCACGCGGTCAAGGACCGCCCGAAGGGCATCATCGCCAACCCGAACTGCACCACGATGGCCGCCATGCCGGTCCTCAAGCCGCTGCACCAGGAGGCGGTCCTGACCGCCCTGGTCGCCACCACCTACCAGGCCGTCTCCGGCTCCGGCCTCGCGGGCGTCGCCGAGCTGGACGGCCAGGTCAAGGCCGTCGCCGAGCAGGCCGCCAAGCTCACCCACGACGGCAAGGCCGTCACGTACCCGGAGCCCGGCGTCTACAAGCGCCCCATCGCCTTCAACGTGCTGCCGCTGGCCGGCTCCATCGTCGACGACGGCTCCTTCGAGACGGACGAGGAGCAGAAGCTCCGCAACGAGTCCCGCAAGATCCTGGAGATCCCCGACCTCAAGGTCTCCGGCACGTGCGTCCGCGTCCCGGTCTTCTCCGGCCACTCCCTCCAGGTCAACGCCCGCTTCGAGCGTCCCATCAGCGTCGAGCGCGCCTATGAGCTGCTGAAGGACGCGGAGGGCGTCGAGCTCTCCGAGATCCCCACCCCGCTCCAGGCCGCCGGCAAGGACGCCTCCTACGTGGGCCGCATCCGGGTGGACGAGACCGTCGAGAACGGCCTCGCCTTCTTCCTCTCCAGCGACAACCTCCGCAAGGGCGCGGCGCTGAACGCCGTGCAGATCGCGGAGCTGGTCGCCGCCGAGCTGGGCGGCTGACACCACCACCGGCGCGTACGTGCGCGAAGGGGCGGCCACCAGGCGGTGGCCGCCCCTTCCCCACTCCGCCGTGGGCGAACGCGCCCGGAAGCCTCCGCGTGGAAGGATGACCGCAAACGTCACACAACGAGGAGATGACCGGGTGCCTGGCACGAACCTGACCCGTGAAGAGGCGCAGCAGCGGGCGAAGCTGCTGACCGTGGACGCGTACGAGATCGACCTCGATCTCAGCGGCGCCCAGGAGGGCGGCACCTACCGGTCCGCGACCACCGTGCGCTTCGACTCCGCCGAGGAAGGTGCGGAGACGTTCATCGACCTGGTGGCCCCGGCCGTGCACCAGGTGGTCCTGAACGGCAAGGCGCTGGACGTCGCGGCCGTCTTCCGGGACTCGCGGATCACGCTCAAGCACCTGAAGCAGGGCCGCAACGAGCTGACGGTCGTCGCGGACTGCGCGTACACGAACACCGGTGAGGGCCTGCACAAGTTCGTCGACCCGGTCGACGACCAGGCGTACCTCTACACCCAGTTCGAGGTGCCGGACGCGCGGCGCGTCTTCGCCAGCTTCGAGCAGCCGGACCTGAAGGCCACCTTCCAGTTCACCGTGAAGGCGCCGTCCGGCTGGACCGTCATCTCGAACTCGCCGACGCCCGAGCCCAAGGACGACATCTGGGTCTTCGAGCCGACGCCGCGCATGTCCACCTACGTCACCGCGCTCATCGTCGGCCCGTACCACTCCGTGCACAGCACGTACGAGAAGGACGGGCAAGTCGTGCCGCTGGGCATCTACTGCCGGCCGTCGCTCGCCGAGTACCTGGACGCGGACGCGATCTTCGAGGTGACGCGGCAGGGCTTCGACTGGTTCCAGGAGAAGTTCGACTACGCGTACCCCTTCGCCAAGTACGACCAGCTGTTCGTGCCGGAGTTCAACGCGGGCGCGATGGAGAACGCGGGCGCGGTGACCATCCGCGACCAGTACGTCTTCCGGTCGAAGGTGACGGACGCGGCGTACGAGGTGCGCGCCGAGACCATCCTGCACGAGCTGGCGCACATGTGGTTCGGCGACCTGGTCACCATGGAGTGGTGGAACGACCTGTGGCTGAACGAGTCGTTCGCCACGTACACCTCCATCGCCTGCCAGGCCGCGGCGCCCGGCTCGCGCTGGCCGCACTCCTGGACGACGTTCGCCAACTCGATGAAGACCTGGGCGTACCGGCAGGACCAGCTGCCCTCCACGCACCCGATCATGGCCGAGATCCGCGACCTGGACGACGTCCTCGTCAACTTCGACGGCATCACCTACGCCAAGGGCGCCTCCGTGCTGAAGCAGCTCGTGGCGTACGTCGGCGAGGACGCGTTCTTCCGCGGCGTGCAGGCGTACTTCAAGCGGCACGCGTTCGGCAACACGCGCCTGTCGGACCTGCTGGGCGCGCTGGAGGAGACCTCCGGGCGTGACCTGAGGACCTGGTCGAAGGCGTGGCTGGAGACCGCCGGCATCAACGTCCTGCGCCCTCAGATCGAGGTCGACGGGGACGGGGTCATCACCTCCTTCGCGGTCCGCCAGGAGGCCCCGGCGCTGCCGGCCGGCGCGAAGGGCGAGCCGGTCCTGCGCCCGCACCGGATCGCGATCGGCCTGTACGACCTCCAGGACGGCGCCCTGGTCCGCACCGACCGCGTGGAGCTGGATGTCCGGGCGGACGAGCTGACCACCGTGCAGGCCCTGGCCGGCAAGCGGCGCCCGGCGGTCGTGCTGCTCAACGACGACGACCTGTCGTACGCCAAGGTGCGCCTCGACGAGGAGTCCCTGCGTAACGTCACCCAGCACCTGGGTGACTTCACCGAGTCGCTGCCGCGCGCCCTGTGCTGGGCGTCCGCCTGGGACATGACGCGCGACGGCGAGCTGGCCACCCATGCCTACCTGGACCTGGTGCTGTCCGGCATCGGCAAGGAGTCGGACATCGGTGTGGTGCAGTCGCTGCACCGCCAGGTGAAGCTGGCGCTGGACCTGTACGCGGCGCCGGAGCGGCGCGAGGCGGCGCTGACGCGCTGGACGGAGGCGACGCTGGCTCATCTGCGGACCGCCGAGCCGGGCAGCGACCACCAGCTGGCGTGGGCCAGGGCGTTCGCCGCGACCGCCCGCACCCCGCAGCAGCTGGACCTGCTGACGGCCCTGCTGGAAGGCCGCGAGACCATCGAGGGCCTGACCGTCGACACCGAGCTGCGCTGGGCGTTCGTGGAGCGGCTGGCGGCCACCGGCGTCTACGACGAGGCGGAGATCGCCGCCGAGTACGAGCGGGACAGGACCGCGGCGGGCGAACGGCACGCGGCGACCGCGCGGGCGGCCCGGCCGACCGAGGAGGCCAAGGCCGAGGCGTGGGCGTCGGTCGTCGAGTCCGACAAGCTGCCGAACGCCGTGCAGGAAGCGGTGATCGGCGGTTTCGTCCAGACCGACCAGCGCGAGCTGCTCGCCCCGTACACGGCCGAGTACTTCGCGGCGGTCAAGGACGTGTGGGCATCCCGCTCCCACGAGATGGCCCAGCAGATCGCGGTCGGGCTCTACCCGTCGCTCCAGGTCTCGCAGGCCACGCTGGACGCGACGGACGCGTGGCTGGCGAGCGCCCAGCCGAACGCCGCGCTGCGACGGCTGGTGTCGGAGTCGCGCGCCGGCGTGGAGCGCGCGCTGAAGGCACAGGCGGCCGATGTGTAAGGGCTCGGTGCGGCGCACGGGCTGAACGAAGGGGCGCCCCTCCCCCGTGGGGGCGCCCCTTCGTCCGTCGTGAGGTCCGCCCGGCGGGTGGGCGGTCGGTGCGCTGCCGCCCGCCGGGCGGAAGCGGTCAGCCGGTCGACTCCTCGTACCGCGCCCGGAGGGCGGCGGCGCCCTCCTCGGTGAGCGAGCCGTGCAGGCGCATGCGGGCGACGCCGCCGTCCGGGAAGGCGTCGAGGCGGACATGGGTGGCGACGGCCGCGGCCGGCAGCGCGAAGCGGTGCGGCGTGTCGGGCTCCAGCCTCGTCCGGGGGATGATCTCGAACCACTCGCCGGTGTCGCCGTCACGCCCCTGGAGGGCGATCCAGCCGGCGGAGTTGCCCTTCAGGTACGCGGTGTCGATCTCGACGGCCCGGATGGCGCCCCGGGCGGCGAGGCGGAAGCGCACCCAGTCGTTGGTGCCGCGGACGCGGCGGCGGCGGTTCTCCCAGCCGTCGTCCATCTTGCGGGAGGTGCCGGGCAGGATGATCTGGGTCGGTGAGGAGTAGAACCGGTCCGACGCGTCCTCGTACACACCGCCGTTGAGTACGGAGACGAGGTCGACGGTGCCGAGCAGTTCCAGCCACGCGGGGTCGGGCACGACCTCGCCGTGGACGCGCAGCCGGGCGATGCCGCCGTCGGGGTGCTGGCACACCCGCACGTGGGTGAAGCGGCGTTGCGCGGTGATCGCGAAGCCGTTGGCGGCGTGGCCGCGTACGGGGCTGGGCGGGACGATCTCCTCCCACCTCACGTCGTCGGCGAGCAGCCGCCCGGGGCTCGGGGAGCCCTCCACCGCCGTGGCCTGGAGGGAGACGCGCTGCGGGTAGTTGCCGCGGAAGTGGGCGGTGTCGACGACGACGCCACGGATGACGCCGGGGGCGCCGAGGCGGACGATCGCCCAGTCGTGGTCCTCGGGGGCGGGGAAGGGGTGCTCGCCGTCGGCGCCTCGCCGGCGGCGGGTCTCCCAGCCGTCCATGACCTTGCCCTTGTGCCCGAAGTGCTCGGGGTCGAACACGGCCCGCTCGCGCACGAGGAGGTTCTCCCGTTCGGCGAAGAACTCGTCGTTGGCCGCGACGACTCCGGCGCCGAGCCGGCGGTCGGCCAGGTCGACGAGGCCGGTGAAGGGGAAGTCACCGGCGCGGTAGTCGGCGTACGGGTCGCCGCCTCCGTAGGGCGCGGCGTCGTTGGCGTGGGGGTCCTGGTCCTGGCTGGCGTCGAAGGTCATGCGGTCACTGTGGACCCGCCGTAATGGTCAGGTCCATCGAAACTTCCTTCACTGACCTTGTAGGCAGGATGAACAGTTCAGGCCTCCTGTCGCACCCGGCGGTGCGGCCCGCGCGCCCCGGACCGAGGGGTCACCGTCCACGGCGACCGCCCAATCAGCGCAGCGCCGCCACGTCGCGCAGGGCGGCCAGGACTCGGGCGACGGCGGGCGCGGTCTCCGAGCCTCGGCGCACCGCGGCGACGACGTGGCGGCGCGGCCGGTCCGCCTCCAGGACACGCGTCACCACGCCGCTCGCCCGCTCGGCCGCGGCCATGCGGGGCACCAGGGCGATCCCCATCCCGGCCTCGACCATCGCCAGGATCGCCGTCCACCCGGCCGCCGAGTGGGCCTGCTCGGGGACGAACCCGGCCGCCTCGCACGCCGACGTGGTGATCTCCGACCACGGGCCGCTGCCGCCGAAGATCCACCGTTCCCCCGACAGGTCGGCCAGCCGCAGCCCCGGCGCCCCCGCCAGCGCGTGGCCCGCCGGCAGGGCGACGTCCAGGGGGTCGGCGAGCAGCGGCACCCGGGTGAACCTCGGATCGCGGGCGGTCGGCGCGTGCGCGGCCAGCGACAGCGCCAGGTCCACCGCGCCGGCGGACAGCAGCTCGTACGCCTCGGCCGCCTCCGCCTCCCGCACCCGCACCTCCAGGCCCGGGTGGCCGGTGCGCAGCCGGAGCACCGCCGGGACGATCAGCGCCGGTACGGCGGTGGAGAAGGCACCCACCCGCACCTCGCCGACCTCGCCCCGGACGTACCCGGTCAGCTCCGCGTCCGCCCGCTCCAGTTGCGCGAACACCACCTCGGCGTGGCGCAGCACCAGGTGGGCGGCGTCCGTGAGCCGCACCCGCCGCCCATGCGCCTCCAGCAGCCGTACGCCCAGCTGCCGGGACAGGTTGGACAGTTGCTGCGAGACCGCCGAGGGGGTCATCAGCAGCGCCTCGGCCGTCGCCGTCACCGTGCCGCGGTCGCGCAGGGTGCGCAGGATCCGGAGCTTCTTGATGTCCCACTCGGTCATGCCACGCAACCTATCCGCTGCACGGCCGCACACCCCGCCGCTCCCAACACAAGGACTTTTCAGGCCAGTCGACGGATCACGGGGCCATTGGCGTCTACAGGACATCCAGGGCGGTATCGGTTGCCCGGCGCTCCCGCCGCCTTGGAGACTCGGGACCAGGCCCGCCGCAGAAGCGAGGGCATTCATCCCGCACGATCCATAGGGGGAACACCGCATGACACTGCGCAAGCCGACCGCGGCGCTGTTCGCGGTCCTGGCACTCATCGCCGCGACGACGCTCGGACTGACCGCCCCGGCGACCGCCGCGCCCGTCCCCGGCCACCACGACTTCGCCGCCCAGGCGGCACAGGCGGGCCTGGACGACGACGAGGCGGAGGACCTGCGGAAGCAGGTCGACGACCACCTCGCCCGCCACGGTGGCGAGCAGACCGCCCTCAACCGCATCGAGCTCGCCGGCACCGGCGAGATCGTCCTCCCGATCCCCGGCGCGCGCGATGCCCGCGCCGACTGCCCGTCGCAGAACTTCTGCATGTTCACCGGCCCGAACTTCTCCGGCGCGCAGTTCAACCTCTACCGGTGCGGGACGTACGACCTCGAGAACTGGACCGGCAACGGCTCCTGGATCAACAACCAGACGCCGGGCACCCGCGCCAGGTTCCTGGACAGCAACCGCAACACGATCTACACCACCCCGGGCGCGTACTCGGCGAGCTCCAGCTACAACTGGAGCCCCGTCTGGCACGTCGTCCCCTGCTGACGCCCCCGCGCCACTGACTCCCCTCCCGCCTCTCCCTCTCCCCGCCCCCGGGCATGTGAGGGCCTCGCCCGCCGGCTGACCACCGGTGGGCGAGGCCCTCGCCTCGCCGCTCACCTGCTCCTGGCCGTCCCCAGGACCACGCCCCCCAGGATCAGCGCCATGCACACCACGTGGAGCATCCCCATCGCCTCGTCGATCAGCAGCCACGACAGCAGCGCCACGCAGACCGGCTGGAGGTAGTACACGACCCCCGCCCGCGCCGCGCCGATCAGCGCGACGGCCTTGTTCCAGGCGAAGAAGGCGAGCGCGGAGGAGAAGACCCCGACGTACACCAGCGGCCCGACCGTGCCCGCCGACGCCTCGAAGCCGCCCTGCACGGCGACGCTGAGGCCGAAGGCGGGCAACAGCATCACCGCGCCCAGCACGAAGGTGGTGAGGAGGAACGCCGGCCCGCCGAGCTCCGCCGGACGCCGCCTGAGCAGCGCGCTGTACGAGGCGAAGGCGAGGGCCGCGGCGACCATCCACAGCCCGCCCGGCGCGAAGTCGAGCGGCCCTCTTCCGACCAGCAGGACCACTCCGGCGCACGCGATCAGCATGCCGGTCACCCGTCGCGCACCCAGCCGGGCGCCGCCGAGCCGCTCGTACACCGCCATCAGGACCGGGGACGCGGCCATGACCATGCCCATGGCGCCGGCGGAGGTGGTGAGGCCGGCCTGGTTGACCAGGGTGTTGTAGAGGGTGACGCCCAGGAGCGAGGCGAGCGTCACGTAACCGAGGTGACGCCGGATCACGTGCCGTTCGCGCCACGCCGCGCGAGCGGCGAAGGGGGCGACGGCGAGGATCGCGACGACCCACCGCCAGAACGCGGCCTGGACGGGCGGGACGGAGTCGTGCAGGGCGCGGGAGGTGACGAAGCTGCCCGACCACACGACCGTGGCGACGGCCGCCAGGAGGATGCCGAGTCCGGACGCCCGTCCCACCCTCCTCGCCGTGGCGATCGTCGCGGTCATGGTCTCGCCGGTACGGATCCGGTCCTGGACTGCCACGGTCATCCCTTTCGCCCCTGCTGACGCCTCCGCGCTTCCGGGACCTACCGTCGCACCGCCGCAACAGTCACGTCCATCGAAAGTTTTCGATCCTTCCTTTCAGCTGAACTGAACATTCGAGAGGCTGAACGCGGCGAACCGGGAACGCACAAGGGCGCCGCACGGCGGGTTCCGCCGTACAGCGCCCTGTTCGGAGCGAAGGGGCCGTCCTCAGACCTTCTTGTGGGACGTGTTGGACTTGCCGGACTTGTCCAGCAGCATCACGAGCCCGGCGATCACCACGAACAGCAGGATCGGGGCGGCCACGTACAGGCCGAGCGTGTCGATCACGCTCAGGCCGGGGCCCGGGTCGTCGCCGTCGTCGCGGATGAGCGCGAGCGCGGGAGACGACATGAGCAGCATCATCAGCGTCGTACCGGCCGCGACGGCGCCGGCGCGCAGGGCGTTCTTCTTGTCCACGGTGCAAACGTAGCGAACGCCTAAAGGCGCCGCGCGTCCGGGGGTCCCATACGAGGGTCCGTACGCGCGCCGAGCTCGCCGAGCAGGGCCCGCACCCGGGGTGAGGCGGCCAGCTCCTCCAGGGTCACGGCCCGCCCCTCCGCGTCCGCGATCGGCAGCCGCCAGTTCGGGTACTGGTCCCAGGTGCCCGGCAGGTTCTGCGGACGGCGGTCGCCCACCGCGTCCGGCAGCCACACGCCGACCATCCGGGCGGGCGTGCGCCGCAGGAAGCGGTAGAACGCGCGGATCTCGGCCTCCTCGTCACGCGGCGCCCCCTCCGGGAGCAGCCCGAGCCCGGTGAGGTACGCCAGCCACTCGCCGGCCTCCGCGGCGTCCTCGGCGCGCTCCTCCTCCAGCGGCCGGGTCAGCAGGCCCAGCCGGTGGCGCAGCTCGACGTGCTCGCCGGTGAGCCGGGCGGCCGTGGACGGCAGGTCGTGCGTCGTGGCGGTGGCCACACAGTCCGCTCGCCAGGTCTCCGGGGGGAGCGGACGCCGGGTGCCCTCCCAGTCCCGCTCGAACCACAGCACGGACGTGCCGAGGACGCCGCGCCGGTGCAGGGCCTCCCGTACGCCGGGTTCGACCGTTCCGAGGTCCTCCCCGATCACGACGGCGCCGGCGCGGTGGGCCTCCAGGGCGAGGACGGCGAGCATGGCGTCGGCGTCGTACCGCACGTACGTGCCCTCGGTGGGCTCCAGCCCCTCGGGCACCCACCAGAGCCGGAAAAGCCCCATCACGTGGTCGATGCGCAGGGCGCCCGCGTGTCGCAGCAACCCGCGCAGCAGGTCCCGGTAGGGCGCGTAGCCGGACGCGGCCAGCGCGTCGGGCCGCCAGGGCGGCAGGCCCCAGTCCTGGCCGCGGGCGTTGAACGCGTCGGGCGGGGCGCCCACCGACATGCCGGCGGCCAGCGCGCCGGCCTGCGCCCACGCGTCGGCGCCGTCCGGGTGGACGCCGACCGCGAGGTCGTGGACGATCCCGGTGTCCATGCCCGCCTCCCGGGCGGCCCGCGCGGCGGCGGCGAGCTGTTCGTCGGTGAGCCAGGCCAGCCAGCAGTGGAAGTCCACGCGGTCCGCGAGCTCGTCGCGCACGCGCGCGGTGGCGGCCGACCTCGCGTCGCGCAGCGCCTCGGGCCACTGGGCGCGGTCGGAGCCGTACCGCTCGGCGAGGGCGCACCAGGTGGCGTGATCCTCCAGCGCGCGCCCCCCGGCCTCGCGGAAGCCCCTCAGGGCGGCCTGCCGGCCGGGCCCGAGCGGCACGCCGCGCACCAGTTCCAGGGCGCGCCGCTTGAGCACCCACACCGCGTCCCGGTCGATCAGCTCGCCCTTGCGGAGCACCCCTTCGCGCAGCTCCGCGGCCCGTCCCTCGATCGCGTCGAGCTCGGCCCGGTCCTCGCCGCGCACGTACGCGTACTCGGGGACGTCCTCGACGCGCAGGTGCACGGGGTCCGGGAAGCGCCGGGAGGAGGGGCGGTACGGGGACGGGTCGGTGGGCGTGCCGGGCACGGCCGCGTGCAGCGGGTTGACCTGGACGAACCCGGCCCCCTGGGACCGCCCCGCCCACTCGGCCAGCTCCTTCAGGTCCCCGAGGTCCCCCATGCCCCAGGACCGGGTGGACAGCAGCGAGTACAGCTGGACGAGGATGCCGTACCCGCGTGCGGAAGGCTGCGGCACGCGCGCGGGGGCGACGACGAGCGTGCTGTGCGCCGTGCGCCCGTCGGGGGCCCGGGCCTCCAGCCGGTGCACCCCGAGCGGCACACCGTCCCAGTCGGCGGCGGTCTCCGCGCCGTCCTCCGTGGTGATCCGCAGCGCGGTGCCCGGCGGAAGCTCCGCGAGCGCGTGCGGGAGCCGGGGCGGGTCGTCGCGCCACAGGACCAGCGTCGGCGGGAGGAGCCGCCGGGCGGCCGCCTCCTCGGTGGCAGCCAGCGAGGCGCGGATGGCCTCCGGCGTGCCGGCGTCGACGTCCAGGGCGGCGAGAACCTCGACCACCGTGGCGTCGGGGACCGGGACGGTGACGCCCGCGGACGGGGAGTAGGCGGTCGCGACACCGTGCAGCGCGGCGAGCCGGGCAAGGGTCATTCAGGCTCCTGGGGACTCCGGTCCGCCGGCCGTGCCGTGCGCGGTCGGCTCGCTGGTGAGCGGGGTGAAGTCGGTGAGTGCGGGTTCACTGGTCAGCGGGGCCGCGTCGGCGAGCGGAGGCTCGCTGGTGAGCGGGGACCCGAGCGCCGGGGCGGGGCCCGGGACCCGTTTGGAGAGGACGGACATCAGAAGCTGGGTGGATGCGGCCACGGTGGCCTCCCTGTGCGGTGGATGCGGTGGATGCGGTGACGGTCGTCGGACACAGCAGCTCTACCCAATGGACGCCGCCGCATCCGTACAACGTGGCGTCCGTCACATGGCGTTTCCGTGGCCGGAGTTGAACCGGTCCTCCTACCCCGGTAGGCAAATACGACACATCGGCCACGCGCATTGACACCTTCCGCGAGGGGGTGGTGGGCTCGCAATCCACCGGCAAAGCTACTCGCAGCACAACGAAAGACGAGGGGAGACGCGCGTGCAGTTCGGGCGCAGTAAGCGAACCGCGACCGCCGTCGCGGTCGCGGTGATCGGCGGCCTGCTGGGCGGCGCCCCGGGCGCGCTGGCCGCCCCCGGCACTCCCGGCTCTCCCGCCGCCACCGTCCCGGAGCGGGACACCGGCGAACCGCCATCCGTCTGGCCGCGCCCGCAGTCCCTTCGCCCCGCCGGCACGGCGATACCGCTCGGCGACGAGGTGACCCTCGTCGCGGGCGCCGGCTCCGATCCGTACGCCGTGACCGCCCTTGAAGGCGTCCTGCGGGACGCGGGCGTGCGCACGGTCCACCGGGGGGCCGGCGGACGAGGGCCGGTCGTGCTGATGGGCGGCAGCGGCGCGCGGAGCGCGCTGAGCGCCCTGCGCGTGCCCGAGCGCGGCGATCTGCCCTCCGGCGGCTACCGCATCGCCACCGGCCGGTACGAGAACCGGGACACCGTCGCCGTCGACGGCATCGGTGCGGACGGCCTCTTCCACGCCGTCCAGACGCTGCGCCAGCTCATCACCGATGAGCGCGCCCTGCCCGGCGTGGTCGTGCGCGACTGGCCCGGAACCGCCGTGCGCGGCATGGCGGAAGGTTTCTACGGCCGCCCCTGGAGCCACCGGCAGCGCCTCTCGCAGCTCGACTTCATGGGCCGCACCAAGCAGAACCGGTACCTCTACGCCGCCGGTGACGACCCGTACCGCCAGACCCAGTGGCGCGACCCCTACCCGGCCGCGCAGCGCGCCGAGTTCCGCGAGCTGGCCGAGCGGGCGCGGCGCAACCATGTGACGCTCGCCTGGGCCGTGGCGCCCGCGCAGTCGATGTGCCTGGCGTCCGACGACGACGTCAGGGCGCTCAAGCGCAAGGTCGACGCGATGTACGCGCTCGGGGTGCGGGCCTTCCAGCTGCAGTTCCAGGACGCCGGCTACGACGAGTGGCACTGCTCCAAGGACGCGGACACCTTCGGCGCCGGGCCCGAGTCGGCGGCCAGGGCCCACGCGCGCGTGGCGAGCGAAGTGGCGCGGCACCTGGCCGACCGCCACCCGGACGCCGAGCCGCTGTCGCTGATGCCCACCGAGTACTACCAGGACGGTGCCACCGCCTACCGCACGGCGCTCGCCCGGGAGCTGGACGCGCGCGTGCAGGTGGCGTGGACGGGCGTCGGGGTCGTGCCGCGTACGATCACCGGCGGCGAACTGGCCGACGCGCGCGACGCGTTCAAGCAGCACCCGCTGGTCACCATGGACAACTACCCGGTCAACGACTACGCGCAGGACCGTATCTTCCTCGGCCCCTACACGGGCCGCGAACCGGCCGTCGCCGCCGGGTCGGCCGTGCTGCTCGCCAACGCCATGGAGCAGGCCGCCGCGTCCCGTATCCCCGTCTTCACCGCGGCGGACTTCGCCTGGAACCCGAAGGGCTACCGCCCCCAGGAGTCGTGGCGGGCCGCGATCGACGACCTGGCCGGCGGTGACGCGCGGACCCGTGAGGCGCTGGGGGCGCTGGCGGGCAACGACGCCTCGTCGATCCTGAGCCCCGACGAGTCGGCATACCTGCGCCCGCTGATGGCCGGGTTCTGGCGCACCCGCGCGACGGCGGACGCGGCGCCGCGTGACAAGGCGGCCGGGGAGCTGCGGGCGGCGTTCACCGTGATGCGCGAGGCCCCGCAGCGGCTCGCCGGCGCGGCGGAGGGGCGGCTCGACGACGAGGTACGGCCGTGGCTGGAGCAGCTGGCGCGGTACGGCCGGGCCGGTGAGGCGGCCGTCGACATGCTGCAGGCGCAGGCGCGGGGCGACGGCCCGGCGGCGTGGCGGGCCTCGCTGGAGCTGGAGCCGCTCCGTACGGAGCTGGCCGGGAGCCCGGTGAAGGTGGGCCACGGGGTGCTGGACCCGTTCGTGGAGCGGGCGGTCAAGGAAGCGGCGGCGTGGACGGGCGCGTCGCGTGCGACCGGCGAGGTGTCCCGGACCACCGACGCGTACACCGTGCGCCTGGACCGGCCCAGGCCCCTCGACGCGATCACCGCGATGACGGCGCCCGGGGCGGCGAGCGGCAGCGTCGAGGCGCACGTACCGAACGAGGGCTGGCGGCGGCTCGGCCCCCTGTCCCCGACCGGCTGGACGCAGACGGCCGCCCGGGGCCTGCGCGCGGACGCCGTCCGCGTCACCTGGACGGGCGCCCGGCCGGAGGTCCGGTCCCTCGTCCCGTGGTTCGCGGACGAGTCGCCGGCCCGTCTGGACCTGAGGCGCGGCGAGACGGACGTGGTGATCGGCGGCGCCCCGCAGCGGGTCGACGCGGTCCTGTCCGCGCAGCGCCCCGGCGCGGTGCACGGCGCGCTCACCGTGCGGGCCCCGAAGGCCATCCGGGTCACCGTCCCGGAGCGCGTCACCGTCCCGCGCGGCGCGGCGGCCACCGTCCCGGTCTCGATCACCGTCCCGAAGGGCACCCCGGCGGGCGACTACCCGGTGACGGTCTCCTTCGCGGGCGAGGAGCGCGCCCTCACGGTGCGCGCCTACCCGGCGACGGGCGGCCCGGACCTGGCCCGTACGGCGACGGCGTCCTCGTCCGGCGACGAGACCGCCGACTTCCCGGCGCCGGCCGCGATCGACGGGGACCCGAGAACCCGCTGGTCGTCCCCGGCGGAGGACGGCGCCTGGTGGCAGGCGGAACTGCCCGCGCCGGCCCGGGTCGGCCAGGTCGTCCTGCACTGGCAGGACGCGTACGCGAGGAGGTACCGCGTCCAGGTGTCGGCCGACGGCCGCACCTGGCGCACGGCGGCGACCGTCAGGGACGGGAAGGGCGGCCGTGAGGCGATCCGCATGGACGCCCCCGGCACCCGCTTCCTCCGCGTCCAGGGCGACGAGCGGGCGACCGAGTACGGCATCTCACTCTTCACGGTGGAGGCCTACGCGGTCACCGGGTAGACCGGGTCCCGTGGCCCCGGGGAGCCGTGGCCCCGGGGTCCCGCCGTCCCCGCCTCCCGTGGCGCCCGCGTCCCGTGGCCCCGGGTGTGCGAAGGCCCGGGTCAACAGGCATCAGGCGGAAATGCCGTCGATCCGGGCCAGGGCGTCGTCCGCGCCGTACGGCTGCAGGTAGGGCAGCCAGCGCGGATCCCTATGGCCGGTCCCGATGATGCGCCAGGCCAGGCCGGTGGGCGGGGCGGGCTGCTGGTGGAGCCGCCAGCCGAGCTCGCGCAGGTGCCGGTCGGCCTTGACGTGGTTGCAGCGCCGGCAGGCCGCCACCACGTTCTCCCACGCGTGCTTCCCGCCGCGGCTGCGCGGAACGACGTGGTCGACGCTGGTTGCGACGCCCCCGCAGTACATGCAGCGCCCTCCGTCGCGGGCGAAGAGCGCTTTGCGGGTCAGAGGAACGGGCCCCCGGTAGGGGACCCGGACGAACCGCTTCAGGCGGACGACGCTGGGCGCCGCGATGGCACGGGTCGCGCTGTGCATGAAGGCGCCGGACTCCTCGAGGCATATGGCCTTGTTCTCGAGGACGAGGACGAGCGCGCGGCGGAGCGGTACGACGCCGAGGGGCTCGTACGACGCGTTGAGGACCAGGACGTGCGGCACGGATGCCTCCTTGTACGCCGGCGGCGCGTGGCTCGCGCCGGGACGATCTGCTCTCAGTCTCTCCTCATGCCAGGTCGAAGCGCCACCACGTACCGGTAACGGGCCCGGAGTGTTTTCGACCACACCCTGGTCATCCCCAGGTGAGACGTACCTCTCCCCCGAACATGGCAACGAACCCCCCTCTGTGTCCCGTTAGATTGTTTTGTCTGCTCTTTACGCCTGGAGGTACCCCGCCGTGCACTGGTCCGCCGTTCTGGCTGCCGACCCCACCCCCGCGCCGGTGTCGCTCGACGAGGCTGCGAAGCAGGCCAACGAGGCCGCGGGCTGGGTCGAGGAGAATTGGTCCACCTGGCTGAGCACAGGACTGCGCATTCTGCTGATCCTGGTGGTCGCCTTCGTCCTGCGGATGCTGATCCGCCGGGCGCTGACGAAACTGATAGAGCGCATGAACCGCAGCGCTCAGGCGGTGGAGGGCACCGCCCTGGGCGGCCTGCTGGTCAACGCCGAGCGCCGCCGCCAGCGCTCCGAGGCCATCGGCTCGGTGCTGCGCTCGGTGGCGTCCTTCCTGATCCTCGGCACCGCCGGCCTGATGATCCTGGGCGCCTTCCAGATCGACCTGGCGCCGCTGCTCGCCTCGGCGGGTGTGGCGGGCGTCGCGATCGGCTTCGGCGCGCGCAACCTGGTCACGGACTTCCTGTCCGGCGTCTTCATGATCCTGGAGGACCAGTACGGCGTCGGCGACTCCGTCGACGCGGGCGTGGCGTCCGGCGAGGTGATCGAGGTCGGCCTGCGCGTGACGAAGCTGCGCGGCGACAACGGTGAGATCTGGTACGTCCGCAACGGCGAGATCAAGCGCATCGGCAACCTGAGCCAGGGCTGGTCGACGGCCATGATCGACGTGACGGTCCGCCCGAGCGAGGACCTCGACCACATCCGCTCGGTGATCACCACCGCGGCGGAGGCCATGGCCAAGGAAGAGCCCTGGAACGAGCGCCTGTGGGGCCCGGTCGAGGTGCTGGGCCTCGACGAGGTGCTGCTCGACTCGATGACGATCCGCCTCTCGGCCAAGACGATGCCGGGCAAGTCCCTGGGCGTCGAGCGCGAACTGCGCTGGCGCGTGAAGCGGGCCTTCGACGCGGAGGGCATCCGCATCGTGGGCGGCATCCCGGCCCAGCAGGAGGAGCCGGCGACCGACCCGACGGCCGCGATGGCCCCGCCGTCGGCCTTCGCCTCGACGACCTCCCCGCAGTCGGTGGCGGCGACGCCGCTGAACCCGGGGCCGTCCACGAACCTGACGAAGTAATACGCGCACCCATGAAGAGGGCGTTCCCGCCGTGATGGCGGGGGCGCCCTCTTCGCTCGTCACGACGGCTACCGCTCCACACACGCAGTGAGGCGCCCGGGTAACGCTTCGGTCGCCGCCCACTCAAGACCTGTGAAGCTCTTGACGCGCCCCCGACATGCGGCTTACGTTCGGCGCGGCTCGGACAGGAAAGTTTCCTAACAGTGTGGTGGGAGGCGTCGGGCCTCCGAAGGGCAGGTGCATCCCGTCGTGGCCGGAACAACCGGAAACACCCCCGGAACGCCGCGTGTGCTGCGGGCCATGAACGACCGGGCCGCGCTCGATCTGCTGCTGGAGCACGGGCCGCTGTCCCGGACCCGGATCGGGAAGCTGACCGGGCTGTCGAAACCCACCGCCTCGCAGTTGCTCGCGCGGCTGGAGGCGGCCGGGCTGGTCGTGGCCACCGGGACGAGCGAGGGGCGGCCCGGGCCGAACGCGCAGTTGTACGCCGTCAACGCGCGCGCCGCGTACGCCGCCGGCATGGACGTCACCCCCGAGCGCGTCCGCGCCGCCGTCGCGGATGTGAGCGGCGCGGTCGTCGGGGAGTTCGAGCTGACCACCCCGAAGAGGCCGGCCGGGGATGTCGTACGGCAGGTGGGCGAGGCGCTCGACGGAGCCGTCAAGGCCGCCGGGGTGACGCGCGCGGACGTGCACCGGCTGGTGATCGGGACGCCCGGCGCCTTCGATCCGTCCACCGGCCGGCTGCGGTACGCGTCGCACCTGCCCGGCTGGCACTCCCCCACGCTGCTGGACGACTTGGCGGCCGCCTTGCCCATGCCGGTCGAGTACGAGAACGACGTCAACCTCGTCGCGGTCGCCGAGCAGCGGCTCGGGGCGGCGCGCGGGCACGAGGACTTCGTGCTGCTGTGGAACGAGGGAGGCCTGGGCGCCGCGCTCGTGCTGGGCGGGCGGCTGCACCGCGGGTTCACCGGTGGCGCCGGCGAGGTCGGGTTCCTGCCGGTGCCGGGGGCGCCGCTCGTGCGGCAGGTCGGCAAGGCGAACGGCGGCGGCTTCCAGGAGTTGGCCGGCGGGCAGGTGCTGCCCCGGCTGGCCCGCGAGTACGGCATCGACGACATTCCGCGCGGGGAGTGGGCGCAGGTGGCCGCCCAGCTCGTGGCCAGGGCGGCCGGCGCCGACTCGGGGCCGTACCGGCGGCTCCTGGACACCTTCGCGACCGGGCTCGCCACCGGGCTCGCCTCGCTGGTCGCCGTCCTCGACCCCGAGCTCGTGGTCCTGTCCGGCGCCGTGATCGTCGCCGGCGGCGAACCGCTGCGGGAGCGCGTACAGGCCGAGCTCGGCGAACTGGCCGCCTCCCGGCCGCGGCTCGTCCTCGGCGGCGTACAGCGACACCCCGTCCTGCGGGGCGCGCTGGAGAGCGCGCTGGCCGCCACCCGGGACGAAGTCTTCGACACCTCCGCCCGTTGAACAGCCTCCGAAGAGCCCGAACCGCCCCGCGACAGCCCCGGACAGCCCTAGCCCCAGCCCCAGTCCCAGCCCCAGCCTCAGCCCCAGCCCCAGGGAGGCACCGCCATGTCCGCACGACGACGTCGCACCGCCGCCGTCACGCTCACCGCCCTCACCCTGCTCGCCGCCTGTGCCTGTACGGGCTCCGCCGAATCCGGCGCGGCCGACGACCCGAAAGCGAGGACCACGCTCACCTTCTGGCACGGCTGGTCCGCGCCGAACGAGGTCAAGGCCGTCAACGAGAACGTCAAGCGGTTCGAGGCGTCCCATCCGAACATCACGGTGAAGGTCGTCCCCAACATCACCGACGACAAGATCCAGCAGGCTCTGCGGGCCGGTGGGTCCAACGCTCCCGACGTGGTGTCGTCGTTCACCACCGACAACGTGGGGAAGTTCTGCTCCTCCGGGGCCTTCGCCGACCTGAAGCCGTTCATCGAGAAGTCGAAGCTCGACCTGGAGAAGACGTTCGCCAAGCCGCGCCTCGACTACACCCGGTTCGAGGGCAGGCGCTGCGCGCTGCCGCTGCTCGGTGACGCGTACGGGCTGTACTACAACAAGGACGCCTTCAAGGAGGCCGGGATCACCGCGCCGCCCCGGACGTGGAGCGAGTTCGACCGGGCCGCCCTGAAACTGACGAAGACCAAGGGCGACACGTACGAACAGCTCGGCTTCATGCCGAACTTCCACGGCTACGAATCCACCCCCGGGCACCTCGTCGCCCAGTGGAGCCCGACCTACTTCGACGAGGACGGGAAGTCGGCCGTCGCCACGGACCCCGCCTTCGCCGCCATGTTCACCTGGCAGAAGAACCTGATCGGCAAGCTGGGCGGCTTCACGAAGCTGGAGAAGTACCGCAACACCTTCGGCGACGAGTGGGGCGCCAAACACCCCTTCCACACCGGTCAGGTCGCCATGCAGCTCGACGGCGAATGGCGGCTGGGCATGACCACCGACGCCAAGGTGCCCTTCGAGGTCGGTGTCGCGCCGCTGCCCGTCCCCGAGGACCAGGTGGCCGACTACGGCAAGGGGTACCTGTCCGGCACCATCGTCGGCATCGCCTCCACCAGCCGCAAGCAGAACGCCGCCTGGGAGCTGGTGAAGTACATGACCACCGACACGGACGCCGTCGTGGACTTCGCCAACGAGCTGCGCAACGTGCCCTCCACGCACGACGCGCTCGCCTCGCCCGACCTGAAGCTGGACCCGCGCTTCAGGACGTTCCTGGACATTGCCCGCCACCCCCGGTCCAACACCACCCCCGCGTCCGTCAACGGCGGCACCTACCAGGTGACGCTGCAGGAGTTCGGCTACCGGTACGAGGCGGGGCGGGAGAAGGACCTGAGGGCCGGTCTGGAGCGGACGGCGCAGCAGATCGACACGGACATCGAGAAGGCGAAGTGACCACCCGCGAGTCCGCGGCGCCCCGTACGTCCGCGACCCCGCACGCGCCCGCGCGTACGCCGCGGTCGAAGCGCACGCCCACGCCGCGGTCGAAGCGCACGCGTGGCGCGCTGCGCACGGCGGCCTTCATGTCGCCCTGGCTGGTCGGCTTCAGCGCCTTCTTCGCGTACCCGCTGATCTCGACGGTGTACTTCTCCTTCATGAAGTACGACGGTTTCGCCGCGCCCGTCTTCAACGGGCTGGAGAACTGGACGTACGTCCTGTCGGACTACCCGGCGTTCTGGCCGTCGATGGGGAACACCCTGTGGCTGGTGGTCGTCATGGTCACCTGCCGCGTCGTCTTCGGTCTCGGTGTCGGCCTGCTCATCACGAGGATCAGGACGGGCGCCGGAGTCTTCCGCACGCTGTTCCACCTGCCGTACCTGGCCCCGCCGGTCGCCGCCACGCTCGGCTTCGTCTTCCTCCTCAACCCCGGCACCGGCCCGGTCAACGCCCTCCTCACCGATCTGGGCCTGCCCGCCCCCGGCTGGTTCAACGACCCCGCGTGGTCCAAGCCGGCGCTGACCATGCTCGCGGTGTGGGGGGTCGGCGACCTGATGGTGATCTTCATGGCCGCGCTCCTCGACGTGCCGAAGGAGCAGTACGAGGCGGCGGAGCTGGACGGGGCGTCCGCCCTCCTGCGCTTCCGCTACGTCACCCTGCCGAACATCTCCCCGATCGTGATGTTCGCCGTGGTCACCGGGGTCATCCAGACGATGCAGTACTACACCCAGCCTCTGGTGGCCGGAAAGGTCGCCTCCGGCATCATCGGCAACAGTGGCCAGCAGTTCGAGCCGGGCTACCCGGAGAAGTCGACGCTGACCCTGCCGCAACTCGTCCACAACCTGGGCTTCCAGCGCTTCGACTACGGATCGGCCTCTGTCGTCGCCCTCGTGCTGTTCGCTCTCGCCATGGCTTGCACGGCGCTGCTGATGCGGCGGCGCGGCGGTCTCCTGCGGGCAGGGGGCTGACCGCCGTGACGTACGCACTCGACAGGCCCGTGCGCGACGTGACGCCGGCCGCGCGCACCGCCCGCCGCAAGGCGCTGCTGCACTGGATCGGTGTCCACGCGCTGGGTGTGGCGGCGGCGCTGTTCTTCGTGCTGCCGTTCGTCTTCCTCTTCCTGACCTCGCTGATGAGCGACCAGCAGGCCCTCACCCGCGATCTCACCCCCAACACCTGGGAGTGGGGCAATTACGCACGGGTCCTGGAGACGCCCGGCTTTGTGACGTGGTGGAAGAACACCCTGCTGTACGCCGGGCTCGGCACCGTGCTCACGGTCCTGTCGTCGATCCCCGTCGCGTACGCGCTCGCCACATTCCGCTTCCGGGGGCAGCGGCTCGCCCTGATGCTGGTGATCTCGATGATGATGCTGCCGCCGCAGGTGGTCATCATCCCGATGTACCTGTTCTGGGCGAAGCAGATGGATCTGTCGGGCACGCTGTGGCCACTGATCATCCCGATGGCGTTCGGGGACGCGTTCTCCATCTTCCTGCTGCGGCAGTTCCTGCTGACCATCCCGAACGAGTACCTGGACGCGGCGAGGGTCGACGGCTGCGGCGAGCTGCGCACCCTCCTGCGGGTGGTGCTGCCGATGGCGAAGCCGGGCATCGCGGCGGTCGCGTTGTTCCAGTTCTTCTACGCGTGGAACGACTACTTCGGGCCGCAGATCTACGCCTCCGAGAACCCGGCCGCCTGGACCCTCTCCTACGGCCTGGAGTCCTTCAAGGGGGCGCACCACACCGACTGGAATCTGACCATGGCCGCGACCGTCCTGGTCATGGCCCCGGTGATCCTCGTCTTCTTCTTCGCCCAGAAGGCATTCGTCGAGGGCGTCACACTGACCGGAGTGAAGGGTTAGGTACGGGTGATGAAACTCGCTGTCGTGGGGGGCGGGTCCACGTACACGCCCGAACTGATCGACGGGTTCGCGCGGTTGCGCGACACCCTCCCGGTCGGTGAGCTGGTCCTCGTCGACCCGGCCGCCGACCGGCTGGAGCTGGTCGGCGGGCTCGCCCGGCGGATCTTCGCGAAGCAGGGGCACCCGGGCACCCTCACGACCACCACCGACGTGGAGGCGGGTGTCGACGGCGCCGACGCCGTCCTGCTCCAGTTGCGCGTCGGCGGGCAGGCGGCGCGCGAGCGGGACGAGACCTGGCCGCTGGAGTGCGGCTGTGTCGGGCAGGAGACGACCGGCGCCGGCGGGCTGGCGAAGGCGCTGCGCACGGTGCCGGTGGTGCTCGACATCGCCGAGCGCGTACGGCGGTCGAACCCGGACGCGTGGATCATCGACTTCACCAACCCGGTCGGGATCGTGACGCGGGCGCTGCTCCAGGCCGGGCACAAGGCGGTCGGGCTGTGCAACGTGGCGATCGGCTTCCAGCGGAAGTTCGCGGCGCTGCTCGACGTCGCGCCGGACGCGGTGCACCTGGATCACGTCGGGCTGAACCATCTGACCTGGGAGCGGGGTGTACGGCTCGGGGGGCCGGACGGCGAGGACGTGCTGCCCGAGCTGCTCGCCGAGCACGGGGACGCCATCGCGGACGACCTGCGGCTGCCCCGTGCCGTGCTGGACCGGCTCGGCGTGGTGCCCTCCTATTACCTGCGGTACTTCTACGCGCACGACGAGGTGGTGCGGGAGCTGTCCGCCAAGCCGTCGCGGGCGGCGGAAGTCGCGGCGATGGAGCGCGAGTTGCTGACGATGTACGGCGACCCGGCGCTGGACGAGAAGCCGGCGCTGCTGGCCGGGCGGGGCGGGGCCTTCTACTCGGAGGCGGCGGTGGGCCTGGCGGCGGCGCTGCTGGGCGGTGCCGGTGCCGGTCCCCGGGTGCAGGTGGTCAACACGTACAACAGGGGGACGCTGCCGTTCCTGCCGGATGACGCGGTGATCGAGGTGCAGGCGGCGGTGGACGGCACGGGGGCCGTGCCGCTGGCGGTGCCGGAGCTCGACCCGCTGTACGCGGGGCTGGTCGCGAGCGTGACGGCGTACGAGGACCTGGCGCTGGAGGCCGCGCTGCGCGGTGGCCGCGACCGGGTGTTCAAGGCGCTGCTCGCGCATCCGCTGGTGGGGCAGTACGCGCTCGCCGAGGGCCTGACGGACCGGCTCCTCGCGCACAACAGGGAGCACCTGGCGTGGGCGTGAAGCGGGCACGGCCCACCGGCCCCTTCGAGCCCGTTCCGCCAGGCGTCCCCGGGGGCACCGTGCCGCCCGGTGTCCCCGCGGCTGTGCCCGCCGTCCTGGCGATCGACGCGGGCAACAGCAAGACGGACGTCGCCGTGATCGGCGCGGACGGGACAGTGCTCGGCGCGGCGCGCGGTGGAGGTTTCCAGCCGCCGGTGGTCGGTGTCGAGGCCGCGGTCGACGTCCTGGCGGAGGCGGTGGCCGCCGCGACCGCGGCCGCCGGGCTCACCGATCCGCCGTACGTCACCCACGTGTCGGCCTGCCTGGCCAACGCCGACCTGCCGGTGGAGGAGCGGGAGCTGGCCGACGCGGTGCGGGCGCGCGGCTGGGGAGCGTCGGTGGAGGTGCGCAACGACACGTTCGCGGTGCTGCGGGCCGGGGTCGACGAGCCCAGGGGCGTGGCGGTGGTGTGCGGCGCGGGCATCAACTGCGTGGGGATGCTGCCGGACGGCCGCACGGCGCGGTTCCCGGCGATCGGCAGGATCTCCGGCGACTGGGGCGGCGGGAGCGGGCTCGCCGAGGAGGCGCTGTGGTACGCGGCGCGGGCGGAGGACGGGCGCGGTGCGCCGACGGAGCTGGCGCGCGCGCTGCCCGGGCACTTCGGTCTGGACTCGATGTACGCGCTCATCGAGGCGCTGCACCGGGGGCGGGTGCCGTTCGAGCGGCGGCACGAGCTGACACCGGTGCTGTTCGCGACGAGCGCGGGCGGTGACCCGGTCGCCCGCTCGCTGGTGGAGCGGCTGGCGACGGAGGTCGTCGCGATGGCGTCGGTCGCGCTGGAGCGGCTGGACCTGCTGGACGAGGAGGTTCCGGTGCTGCTGGGCGGCGGTGTACTGGCGGCCGGGCACCCGCAGCTGAACCCGCGGATCGCCGAACTGCTGGCGACCAGGGCGCCGAAGGCGGTCGTGGGAGTGGTGAGCCGGCCGCCGGTGCTGGGGGCGGCGCTGCTGGGCCTTGACCACGTGGGCGCGCCGGCGCGGTCGCGCACATGGTTGCGGGCGCAGTACGACTGATCGCGGCGGCTGTGGAAAACCGGGCGCGTCGCTCATCTCCCCTTGCCAGGATGGGGGCGTGGGCGACGCAGCGCTTCCGGCTCACCGCGGACGTGTGTACGGGGTGGGGCGGAACCGATTCCGGTCGGGTCGCGTATTCACAGGGGGATCGAAAGGTGGTGCGAGTGGGGCGCGCCATGAGCGTTCGGCACGATAGGCACAAGATCGAGTCAAGCCTGGTGTGAATGTCGGGCCCTGCGGCCATACTGCGGGCAGCGACCGAGGGGGAGGTCACGTGACATACACGCCGAATGTGCCGAACGGGCCGGGCTCACCGCCACCACCGGTGGGCTCGCCGTCCCGGGCCGGTTCGCCGTTTCCCGCCGGGTCGTCTCCCGCCGGGACCACCCCGGGCGGGGTGTCGCCCGCAGCGCCGCCGTCCCACACCGGGCCGTCCTACGCCGGGCCGACCCCCGGGGGGCCGCCCTCGGCGGTCGCGTCGGCAGTCGCCCCGGTGCCGGCCGCGCGTGGGGCGTGGGCCGAGGGACGGGCGCGGTTGCGTGCCGCGGCGACGACCGAGCCGGGGCGGATGCAGATCATCGGAGCCGTACTGGCGCTGCTGGTCCTGGCGTTCGGGGCGGTCACCGCCTTCGAGGTCGCCGACCGGGCGGCTGCGGCGGACGACGTGGTGAGCCGCAGCCAGCCGCTGAGCGCCGACGCCGCCGACATCTACCGCTCGCTCGCCGACGCCGACACGGCGGCCGCCAGCGGTTTCCTCGCCGGTGCGCAGGAGCCCACCGATGTGCGCGAGCGGTACGAGGACGACATCACGACCGCGTCGCGGCTGCTCGTCAAGGCCGCGGCCAACACGGACGGCTCGTCCCGGTCGGCGCGTGAGATCGCGGCCCTCAATGAGTGGTTGCCCCGCTACACGGGCCTGATCGAGCGCGCCCGGGCCGCGAACCGGCAGGGTCTGCCGCTCGGCGGCGCGTATCTGCGGTACGCCAACCAGCAGATGACCACGCAGCTGCTGCCCGCCGCCGAGCGGCTGTACGCGGAGGAGACGGCGCGACTCGTTCAGGACGACCGGGACGCCCGCGCGTGGCCGTTCCTCTCCCTCGCGGTCGGGCTGGTGGTCGTCGCCGCGCTCGTCCGGGCGCAGCGGCGTACGTTCCTGCGGACCAACCGCGTGTTCAACCATGGCCTGCTCGCGGCGACGGCCGCGTCGGTGGTGATGCTGCTGTGGCTGGCGGCCGGGCACACGGTGGCGCGCACCCAACTGGCGGACGCCACCCGTTACGGCCAGGATTCGCTCAAGGTGCTGAACGAAGCGCGGATCAACTCCCTGAAGGCCCGTGCCAACGAGAACCTGACCCTGGTCGCACGGGGCGCCGTGCTGACCGACGACGGCACGAAGGACAAGTACGAGACCGAGTACGGCGCGGGCATGGGCAAGGTGGGCGCGGCGCTCGACCGGGCCGCCCGGCTCGCCGACGACGGAGCGGGCCGCGGGCCGGTCCGGGACGCCGTGCAGCGGGTCGGCGAGTGGCGGAAGCGGCACGGGGTGGCCCGTAGTACGGACGACGCGGGTGACTACGAAGGCGCGCTGGCCAAGGTGATCGGTGACAAGGAGTCCACCGGCCGCTCCTTCGACGAGGTGGACGCGGCGCTGAAGAAGGCCCTGGACCATGAGCAGGGCGAGTTCACCCGCGCCGCCGAGGACGGGCGCGACGCGCTGACGGGCCTCCCGGTGGGAGCGGCGGCGCTGGCCGTCCTGGGGGCGGTGGGGGCCATCATGGGCATCAATCGCAGGCTGTCGGAGTACCGGTGAGGGGAGGCACGATGAAGCACCTCGACGACGGAGCGGGCCTCGACGACGGAGCGGGCCCCGCCCGTGGAGCGGCCGGTACGGCACGCGTGCCGGGGTGGGCCCGCCGCGCGGCCCGCCGTATGGCCCGGCGGACGCGCGGGTGGGGCGGGGTGGCGGCGATGGCCGCCGCGTGCGGGCTGACCGCCGGGCTCACCCTGGTGCCGCTGTCCCAGGGCGGCCTGGGCTCCTCCGCGGTGTCCGGCGCGAGCGGCGCCGTCCCGGCCAAGGCGGACACCTGCGAGTCGCCCGAGGCCTCCCTGCCGCCGTCCGCCGCCGACGGTCCCTCCATCGCCGCGATCAAGGCGCGCGGCAAGCTGGTCGTGGGCGTCGACCAGAACAGCTACCGGTGGGGCTACCGCAACCCGGCCACCGGGACGCTGGAGGGTTTCGACATCGACCTCGCCCGCGCCATCGCCGCCGACATCCTCGGCAGCCCGGAGGCGGTCATCTTCCGGGCCATCCCCACCAACCAGCGGATCGCGGTGCTGGAGAGCGAGAAGGTCGACCTCGTCGTCCGGACGATGACGATCAACTGCAAGCGGATCCAGCAGGTCGCCTTCTCCACCGCCTACTTCCAGGCGGGCCAGCAGGTCCTCGCGCCGAAGAAGTCCCCCGTGACCGGCTACAACCCGACGCTCTCCGGCAAGCGGGTCTGTTCGGCGGAGGGTTCGACGGCGTACGAGGCGCTGGCGCGGAACTCCTTCGGTGCCACGTTCGAGGACGAGGACGACGGCACGAAGGACGACAAGGACGTGTACACCGTGCCCAACCAGCTCGACTGCCTGGTCCGGCTGCAGATGGGCGAGGTGGACGCGATCGTCACGGACAACGCCCTCGCGGCCGGGCAGGCGGCGCAGGACCCGGCCGTCGAGCTGAAGGGCAAGCCGTTCACGACGGAGTACTACGGCGTGGCCGCGAAGCTGGGCAAGGACGACCTGGTGCGCCGCGTCAACCACGTGCTCGTCGAGTACCGCGCCGGCGCGTGGACCCAGGCGTACAACAAGTGGCTGCGGGCCGACCTGCCCGGCATATCCGGGCCGCCGGCACCGAAGTACCGGACCAGCTGAACGACATGGGTACGAGGCGGAGAGGTGATCGATGGGCGTCACGGGACCCCCTGGGCCGGTGATGGACCGGGACGAGGTGGACCGTGCGCTGGCGCGGCTCGGGGCGGAGCACAAGGCGGTCGAGGACTCGCTGCTCGCTTTGCAGGACCACGCGGGCCGCAGACTCCTCGAGGGCGCCGAGCTGACCGGCACGACCAAGGACCGCTGGGCCACCACCGAGCGGACGATCAGCCTGCTGTGGACGTACTTCGACGCGTACACCACCGCCCTGAACGAGGCCCGGGAGGTGCGTGCGCGGCGCCGCTGGCCGGGCCGCGACGACCTGGCCGAGCTGACCGAGCGGCTGCGCGGCGAGAGCGTCACGGTGTCCGGGACGGGCTCCCTCGCCGAGCGGTTCACGCTGGAGCGGCTGGTGGAGCGGATGAACGAGCTGTACGCGAGCTCGCTCGACATGGTGGTTACGGCGGACGCGGTGTGGTCGGCGCTGCCCGCGCGGATAGACCTCCTCGCCGCCGAGCTGCGCCGCACCCGGTCGCTGGCGCACTCGGTGGGCGTACGGCCCGGGGAGCACCCGGCCGGTGACGACCTGGAGGACATCACGCACGAGCTGGCCGCGCTGCGGGAGCGGGTGGTGACCGATCCGCTGGCGTTCTGGCGTCCCGCCGTGGGCAGTTCGGCGCCCGGGGGCGGGCGGCCGGACACCGACCGGTACGACCGGGCGGCGCGGGCGCTGGAGGACGTGCGGCGGGAGATCGAGGCCGTGCTCCAGGTCCGGCAGGACTCCGAGGCGCGGCTGCTGCGCCTGCGGGACGTGCTCTCGCGCGCCGACCGGACGCTCGCCGAGGCCCGAGAGGCCCGCGGTGAGGTGCTGGCGAAGATCGCCGCGTCGGAGGTGCCGGTGGTGGGCGGCCCGCCGACGGCGCTCCAGGAGCGTTTGGCGATCGCGGCCGAGCACCGGCGGCACGCCCGCTGGCACCGGCTGTCCCCGCTCCTGGAGTCCCTGGAGCAGGAGGCCGAGGAGGAACTGCTGCGGGCCCGAGAGCAGTTGACGGCCGTGACCGCGCCGCTCGCGGTGCGCGCGGAGCTGCGTGGCCGGCTCGACGCGTACAGGGCGAAGGTCGCCCGGCACGGCCTGGCGGAGGATCCGCTGCTCATCGAGCGGTACGACGTGGCGCGACGGATGCTGTGGAGCGCGCCGTGCGACCTGCGGGCCGCCGAGCAGGCGGTGCTGCGCTACCAGCGGGCGGCCGCGGAAGCCCTGTCCGGGCCCGGCCCCGCGGAGTACAGGGGGGATCGATGAAGTCGTGTCAGCGGCCCGGCTGCGAGGGCTCGTACGAGGACATGGGCGGCGGTGAGCTGTACTGCGACACGTGCGGGCTGGCGCCCGTCGTCTCGGCGAGCGGCATGGTGTCCTCCCCGCCGACGGGTGTCGCGGGCGGCGGGAAGGGCTCGGGCAGCGCCCGGTCCTCCTCCCGGTCGTCCCGGTCCTCGCGTTCGTCGCGCTCGTCCTCGCGTTCGTCGCGGCGGTCGGTGTCGGGGCGGCTGTCGCGTTCCCTGTCGGGCGGTACGGAGGCGTCGTCCCGGTCGGTTTCGGTGCGCAGCTCCGGCTCGTCGACCGGCCGGTCCGGGCGGAACCGGCTGGGTGCGGGGCTGGTGTCGATCCCGGCCGTGCCGCGGCCCGATCCCCGTGCGGTGGTCATGGACCGCCCCGAGGTCCCGGAGCGGAAGCGGTTCTGCTCGCGGTCCGACTGCGGGGCGCCGGTGGGCCGGGCGCGCGGGGAGCGGCCGGGGCGTACGGAGGGCTTCTGCACCACGTGCGGCCACCCGTACTCGTTCGTGCCGAAGCTGCGGGCCGGTGACATCGTGCACGGGCAGTACGAGGTCGTGGGCTGCCTGGCGCACGGCGGCCTGGGCTGGATCTACCTCGCCGTGGACCGGGCGGTGTCCGACCGGTGGGTGGTCCTCAAGGGCCTGCTGGACACCGGTGACCAGGACGCGATGGCGGCGGCGATATCCGAGCGCCGGTTCCTCGCGGAGATCGAGCATTCCAACATCGTCCGCATCTACAACTTCGTGGAGCACCTGGACCAGCGGACGGGTTCGCTGGACGGTTACATCGTCATGGAGTACGTGGGCGGCAAGTCGCTCAAGGACATCGCCAACGAGCGGCGCGGCCCCGACGGGAGGCGCGACCCGCTGCCGGTCGAGCAGGCCTGCGCGTACGGCATCGAGGCGCTGGAGGCGCTCGGGCATCTGCACAGCCGGAACCTGCTGTACTGCGACTTCAAGGTCGACAACGCGATCCAGACCGAGGACCAGCTGAAGCTCATAGACATGGGCGCGGTCCGCCGGATGGACGACGACGAGTCGGCCATCTACGGCACGGTCGGCTACCAGGCGCCGGAGGTCGCGGAGGCCGGGCCGTCGGTCGCGTCGGACCTGTACACGGTGGCGCGGACGCTGGCGGTGCTCACGTTCGACTTCCAGGGCTATACGAACGTGTTCGTGGACTCCCTGCCGGACCCGGACAACATCGAGGTGTTCCGGTCGTACGAGTCGTTCTACCGGCTGCTGGTGCGGGCCACGGACCCGGACCCGGCGCGCCGGTTCGCCTCCGCGCAGGAGATGGCGGAGCAGCTGACGGGTGTGCTCCGGGAGGTCGTCGCCCTCCAGACGGGGCGCCCGCGGCCCGCCCTGTCGACGCTGTTCGGCCCGGAAGTGCGGGTGCCGGACACGCGGTTGTTCGCGGAGCTGGACGGGGAGGTCTCGGCGCTGGGCGTGCGCGAGGTGCCACGGCGCCTCTTCGGCCGGTCCCGGGGCGGCGGTGCGCGGGGGACGAGCGGTGCGCAGAGCTCGCGTGGCGCGGACGGCCGGAGTGGTGGGGTCCCCGCGCCGCCCGGGTTCGCGCCGCCCGGGAGCGGGGCCTGGGCGGTGAACCAGGGCGGCGCCGCAGCGGCGTACGCGCCCGCGCGGCCGGCGATTCCGGCGCCGCGGACCGCGCCGGTGGCCACCGCGTCCGCCTCCTCCGCCGCGCCCCACGTGCTGGTGGGCGCGCCCGGCGCGCCGATGCTCGCGGCGCTGGACGCGCGGGCCACCGCGCTCGCGCTGCCGGTGCCGCACGTCGACCCCGGTGACCCGAACGCCGGGTTCCTCGCCGGGCTCATGGCCGCCGCGCCCGCCGAGCTGATCACCGCGCTGCACAGGGCGCCCGCGAACTCCCTCGAACTGCGCCTGCGTGAGCTGCGCGCCCGTCTGGAGATGGGCGAGGTCCAGTCGGCGGGCCGGGCGCTGGACACTTTGGAGAGCCGGCACCCGGACGACTGGCGGGTCGTCTGGTACCGGGGCGTGGCCTCGCTGGCGACCGGTGACAACGAGAACGCCGCGCTGTCGTTCGACGCCGTCTACGACGCGTTCCCCGGCGAGCCGGCGCCGAAGCTGGCGCTCGGTGTGTGCGCCGAGGTGCTGGGCCAGCTGGACAACGCCGCCGAGTACTACCGCCTGGTCTGGACGACCGACCCGAGCTATGTGAGCGCCGCGTTCGGCCTGGCCCGGGTGCAACTGGCGGCCGGTGACCGGGTGAGGGCCGTGCGGACGCTGGAGTCCGTGCCCGAGGCGTCGATCCACTACACGGCGGCCCGTGTCGCGGCCGTACGGGCCCGGCTGCGCCACCGCGCGCCGCACGACGCCCTGCTCACGGACCTGACGGCGGCGGCCGATCAGGTGTCCGCGCTCCAGCAGTTCGGTCTGGACGCGGTGCGCCGGGAGCGGTTGGCTACGGAGGTACTGGGTACGGCGCTGGACTGGGTGCTCTGCGGACGCTCCGGGTCCGCGTCCGGGCCCGTGCAGACGTCGCTGCTGGGCAGCGAACTGGACGAGCGCGGTCTGCGCTTCGGTCTGGAACGCTCGTACCGGGTGCTCGCCCGGCTCGCTCAGCGCGGCGAGGAGAGGATCGAGATGGTGGAGCGGGCGAACCGCCTCCGCCCCCGGACATGGGTGTGATGATGTCGCAGATGCACCAGCTGTCCGCCTGCCCCGGCTGCGAGGAGCCGCTGGAGTCGGGTGATCGGTTCTGTGGGGCGTGCGGGTACGACCTGTCGGCCGTGCCGCCACCGCCGCGGGACCGGCCGACCGTGGTGATGGGCTCACCGGTGGGCGGTGCCACCCGGCCCGGTGAGCGGGCGCCGCAGCAGCCCGTACGGTTCGACGAACCGGCCGGGGACTTCCAACTGCCCGCGCCGGCGCCGGAGCCCGGCGCGCTCTGGCCGGGCGCGCACGGGCCGGGCGCGGCCCCGCCCGACGAGGCGGCGTCCCCGGGCGCGGCGGCTTCGCCCGGCCCGGCGGCGTCGCCGGACCCGGCAGGGGTCCCGGAGCCGACGGCATCCGCCACAACCGCGCCCACCGACCCTGCTGTGACCGGCCCGCCGGAGACGCCCGGGCTGTCCGGAGTGCCCGGGACGCCCGGGGCGCCCGATCCGCGGACCTCCGAGCACGCCCACACCCCGCCCGCCGGGACCAAGCTGTGCGTCGCCTGCCGCGCCGGGCACGTCGACCCCGACGGGTACTGCGAGAACTGCGGCCACGCCCAGCCGCGCGAGCGCGACCACGTGAAGGAGGCACTCGGCGCGGTCGCCGCCGTCAGCGACCGGGGACTGCGCCACCATCGCAACGAGGACGCCTTCGCCGTGTCGTCGACGGCGTTGCCGGACGGCTCCCCGGCCGTGGTCGCGGTCGTCTGCGACGGGGTGTCGTCGGCGACCCGCCCCGACGAGGCGTCGGCCGCGGCGGCGGGCGCCGCCAACGAGTCGCTGCTCGCGTCCCTGCCGCGCGGCACGCATCCCCAGCAGGCGATGCACGACGCGATCGTCGCCGCGTCCGAGGCGGTCAACGCCCTCGCCGAGACCGCGGACGAGGGCGCGGACGCCATGGAGCACGACCCGCGCCACCACCGGAACGCCCCGGCGTGCACGCTGGTCGGCGCGGTGGTGGCGGGCGGCCTGCTGGTGGTCGGCTGGGTCGGCGACAGCCGCGCCTACTGGGTGCCGGACGACCGCAGTGCCCCACCGGCCCGCCTCACCGAGGACGACTCGTGGGCCGCGCAGATGGTGGCGGCGGGGCTGATGAACGAGGCGGAGGCGTACGCGGACGAGCGCGCCCACGCGATCACCGGGTGGCTGGGAGCCGACGCGTACGAACTGGAGCCGCACACGGCCGCCTTCAAGCCGGACCGGCCGGGTGTCGTGGTGGTGTGCACGGACGGTCTGTGGAACTACGCGGAGGCGGCGCGGGAGATGGCGCAGATACTGCCGTCCGACGCGGCCGTCCGCCCGCTGCACAGCGCGCGGGTCCTGGTCGGTCACGCGCTCGACGGCGGCGGCCACGACAACGTAACAGTGGCGGTGCTGCCGTTCGCCATGGCGCCGCAAGGGGCAGGATCGGCCTGAATCAAGCCGGCCCGCCCGTTCCGTCCCTTATGTGTATGGAGCCCCGAGGAGCCCATCAGATGGCGAACTTCTCCAAGTCGCACGTGCCGCAGTTCTCGGTGGACGTGTACCAGAACGAGTACCTGCCGGAGGGCGGGCGCGAGGTGAACGCGATCGTCACGGTCACCTCGACCGGTGGCGGCACCAGCGGAGGGGTCCCCTTGGCCGGATCGTCGGCCTCCCCTTCGTACATACCGGGGCAGGGGCCGACCGCCGCCGTGGTGATCATGGTGGACTGCTCCGGTTCGATGGACTACCCGCCGACGAAGATGCGCAACGCGCGCGACGCCACGGCGGCGGCCATCGACACCCTGCGGGACGGGGTCGCCTTCGCCGTGGTCGCCGGTACGCATGTGGCGAACGAGGTCTACCCGGGTGGTGGGCGGCTGGCCACCGCCGACGCGCGGACCCGTGCCCAGGCCAGGCAGGCGCTGCGCCAACTGGGCGCGGGCGGCGGCACGGCGATCGGCACCTGGCTGCGGCTGGCCGACAAGCTGCTGAACTCCGCCGCCGTTCCGATCCGGCACGGCATCCTGCTGACCGACGGCCGCAACGAGCACGAGTCGCCCGAGGACCTGCGCGCCGCTCTGGAAGCCTGCGCCGGCCGGTTCACCTGCGACGCTCGCGGAGTCGGCACCGACTGGGAGGTCAAGGAGGTCACCGGCATCGCGTCCGCGCTGCTCGGCACGGCCGACATCGTCGCCGATCCGGCGGGCCTGGCCGCCGACTTCACGCGGATGATGGAGAACGCGATGGGCAAGGAGGTCGCGGACGTCAGCCTGCGACTGTGGACGCCCGTCGGGACGGAGATCGTCTTCGTGAAGCAGGTCGCGCCGACCGTGGCGGACGTGACGGACCGCCGTACGGAGGCGGGGCCGCGCGCCGGTGACTACCCGACCGGGTCGTGGGGCGACGAGTCCCGCGACTACCACGTGTGCGTCAGAGTTCCGGAGGCGGGCATCGGGCAGGAGATGCTGGCGGCCCGGGTATCGCTGATCCTGCCCGACCCTGCGGGCGGCACCCCGCACACGCTCTCGCAGGGGCTGGTACGGGCGGTGTGGACGGACGACATGGCGGCGTCGACCTCGATCAACCCCCAAGTCGCCCACTACACCGGCCAGGCAGAGCTGGCCCATGTCATCCAGGAAGGGCTTGAGGCACGCAAGTCGGGCGATTTCGACGGCGCGACGGCGAAACTGGGCCGTGCCGTGCAATTGGCGGCCGCCTCCGGCAACGCGGACACTGCGAAACTGCTTGCGAAGGTGGTGGACGTGGTCGATGCCGCGACGGGTACTGTGCGCCTGAAGGCGAAGGTCGCGGAAGCGGACGAGATGACGCTCGAAACGCGCTCCACCAAGACCGTACGCGTCAAGAAATAGGTCACGATCTGCTCGGCCTGCGGGCCGGATGAGGAGAGGGGGAAGCGCCGACATGCCGACCTGCCCGAACGGACACCAGTCGGGTTCCGACGACTGGTGCGAGGTCTGCGGCCACCGCATGGCCGGGGCGGGCGCGCCTGCGGGTGCCGTTCCGCCTCCCCCGCCCCCGCCGCCGCCGCCGCCCGCGTACGGATACCCGGGGCCGGACGGACCGGGTGGACCGGGCGCGTTCGGCGGACCGGGTGGACCGGGTGGACCGGGCGCGTTCGGCGGACCGGCCGGCGACCCGAACGCGACCGCCCAGGCGGAGCTGTGCCCCCAGTGCCGTACTCCCCGCGAGGCCATGGCGCCGTTCTGCGAGGAGTGCCGGTGGAACTTCCTCACCAACACGGCCACCTCCTACACGCCGGTCGCCCCGCCGCAGGGCGGCCCGGCCCGACCCGGTGGTCCGGGCGGTCCCGGTGGTCCGGGCGGTCCCGGTGGTCCGGGCGGTCCCGGTGGTCGGGGCGGCCCTGTCGGCCCGCCGCCGGGGCTGAACCTGCCGCCGGGCTTCCAGTCCCAGCAGCCACCCCGGCCGCCGGACGCGTTCGAGTACCAGAGCTCCCGCCCGTCGCAGGTGAACCGCCCGGCCGAGCCGCTCCCGCCGGAGCCGCAGGCACCCCAGGGCCCGCCCGGACACCAGGGCCCGCCGAGCCACCAGGGTCCGCCGCCGGTTCCGCAGGCGTTCCAGCAGCCGCCCGGCCCGCCCCGACCGCCGCAGGCGTTCCAGCAGCCGGGGCCGCCGCCTCCGCCACAGCCGCGCGCTCCTCAGCCGCATGCCCCGCAGCCGCCCCGCGCTCCCGAGCCGACCGGAGGGAGTGGCGACGACTGGGTGCTGCCCCCACCCTCGCAGCCCCAGGCACCGCAGGGACCGCAGGCACCCCACGCACCGCAGGCACCCGCGCAGCCGCACCAACACCAGGCGTCGCAGCCGTCGCAGTTGCAGCCGCAGCCGCAGCCGCAGCAACCCCAGCAGCAGGCACCGCAGCACCAGCCGTCCGCCGACTGGACGGCGGTCGTCGGGCCGGACCGTGAGTACTTCATGGCGATGATGCAGCGCAGCGGCCCCGAGGCAGCGGGCCTCAACCTGCCCGCGTACTCGCCGGAGCAGCACCTTCCGCTGTCGGGCAACCAGGTCACCATCGGCCGCCGTCGCCACTCCACGGGCGAGTCGCCCGACATCGACCTGTCGGTGCCGCCGGAGGACCCGGGCGTCTCGCACCAGCACGCGGTGCTGGTGCGACAGCAGGACGGCTCCTGGGCCGTGGTCGACCAGAACTCGACCAACGGCACCACGCTGAACGGCGCCGCGGACCCGATCCAGCCCTACGTTCCCGTCCCGCTCCAGGACGGTGACCGGGTGCACGTCGGCGCCTGGACGACGATCACGATCCGCCGCGGCTGAGCACGAACCCCGCCAACCCCGCGAACGGGCCGGTCCGGGCGACCGGCCGCGCCGGGCGCGCCGGACCGCTTACCCGAGGGGCCAGAGATACGGCCCCTCGGGCTCGTCCAGCCACGCCCACTGCCGGTGGCCGCTGACCGTCACCCCGAAGCGCTCCCGTTCCGGCCGCCGCTCGCGCTCCCAGAGCGAGTACGCCTCCTGCGGGTCCAGGGTGCCCGCGGTGAGGGTCAGCAGGAAGCGGAACAGATCGTCCTCCGTGGCGCGCCGGGGCAGCCCGCCCGTGTGCACCGGCGCGGCGGCCATGATCCCGCCGCGCAGCGGCACGAAGTACGCGGACGTGTGCAGGAACCGCCCCTCGGCGTATTCGGCGTCACGCACCCGCAGCGCGATCAGGCCGGTGGCCATGGGTGCCAGGACGCGCGCGTCCGGCCGGCACTGCGCGAGCCACGCGGAAGGTACGGACGGCACGGCGCAGGTCGCGATGATCCGGTCGAACGGCGCCCGTCGCGGACAGCCGCGCGCCCCGTCGCCGGTGACCACGGTGGGGCGGTGACCGGCCGCCGCCAGGTGGGCGCGCGCCGACTCCGCGAGCTCCTCGTCGAGGTCGATGGTGGTCACCCGCTCGTCGCCGAGCCGGTGCGCCAGCAGCGCCGCGTTGTACCCGGTCCCGGCGCCGATCTCCAGCACGTCGTGCCCGTCCCGTACCTCCAGCGCATCCAGCATCAGGGCCATCAGCGAGGGCTGGCTGGCGGAGGAGACCAGGTCCCCGTTCCGTACCCCGGTGGCGAGCGGCTGGTCCTCGTACGCGCCCCGCAGCCAGCGCTCGCGCCGCGCCGGATCGGGGTCCTCGCACGACAGCCGCTCGTAGCCGCCCATGCCGCCGGTGTAGTAGTACGGCACGAACAGGTGGCGCGGCACCTCCTCGAACGCCGCCCGCCAGGCCGGATCGGTCAGCTCCCCCGCCCGGAGCAGGTCACCGACCATCGCGCGGCGCGCCTCGGCGGCCCGCTCGGCGAAGGGATCGGACCGCTCGGAGGGCCCGGACCGCTCGGATGACCCGCGCCGCTCGGATGACTCGTGCCGCTCTGTCCCCATACATCCACTTTCCTGCGCGGCGGGGCGGGAGGCGAGCAGGACCTAGGGCCCAGGTCTTCCGCCGCTCGGTCTGAGACGATGGACGCGTGAATGAGATTCCGCGCGGCACGCTTCAGGAGCAGACGTTCTACGAGCAGGTCGGCGGCGAGGAGACCTTCCGGCGCCTCGTCCGCCGTTTCTACGCGGGTGTCGCCGAGGACCCGCTCCTCCGGCCGATGTACCCGGAGGAGGACCTGGGCCCGGCCGAGGAGCGGCTGGCGCTGTTCCTGATGCAGTACTGGGGCGGACCCCGCACGTACAGCGACGACCGGGGCCACCCCCGGCTGCGGATGCGTCACGCGCCCTTCACGGTCGACAGGGCGGCGCACGACGCCTGGCTGAAGCACATGCGCGTCGCGGTCGATGAGCTGGGCCTGTCCGAGGAACACGAGCGGCAGCTGTGGAACTACCTCACGTACGCCGCGGCCTCGATGGTGAACACCGCGGAGTGATCCCCGGACACCCGGCACTGTCCCGAAGCGTTCCCCGGCCTTCCCGAGCCTTCCCGAGTACCGCGGGCCGAGTGCGGAAGTCCGGATAGCGGTCACGATCCCATCAAGATCGCCGCGCAAGCGGTTACCGGACCGCGTGCACCTGAAAGCATCCGGTGAGCGTTCAGGCGTTCGATGGGTGCCTACGGGGGGCTGAGTGACCGGTTTAGTCCTACGGCGCGTCCGCGCCCACCGGCTCCTCCTCGCCGCCGCCCTCCTCGCGGTCCTGCTGACCACGTCCGTCCTGGCGGCGCTCACCGCCTTCGCCGGGTCCATCGGTGACGCGGCCCTCCGCCACACCCTCGGCGGACGCGCCGCCCCCGCCGCCTCGCTCGTCGTCACGGCGCAGATCCCTCCGGCCGGGCGGGACGCTGCGGAGCGGGCGGTGCGCAAGGGGGCGCGCGAGACGTTCGGCGGGCTGCCCGTCACCGTACGGTCGCTGGCCCGCTCCGGCTCGTACGCGATGCCGCGCGCCCTCCAGCCGCCCGCCGCACGCTCGGGCGAGCCGGACCTGACCCACTTCGCCGCCCTCGACCGCTCCCGTGTCCGCCTGGTCCGGGGCAGCTGGCCCGAGGCCGCGGCCACCGGTCCGGTACGGGCCGCGCTCCCCGAGGAAGCCGCTCGGCGGCTGAAGCTGGCGCCCGGCGCGCGGCTCACCCTCACCGACCGGCTCGGCGGCACCCCCCTGACCGCCCTGATCACCGGCGTCTACCGGCCGGCCGCGCCCGCCGACCCGTACTGGCGGCTGGACGAGGCCGGCGGGCGCGGGGTGCGCACCGTCGTCTTCACCACGTACGGTCCGCTGCTCACCGACCCGGCGGTCCTCGCCTCGGGCCGGCTGACCACCGACGAGACGTCCTGGCTGGCCACGGCCGACTTCGGCGCCGTGACGACGGAGGACATGGCCGGGCTGCGCGCGGCGGCGACGGCCGGGCCGGTGGCGCTCGCGGCCGATCCGGCGCTCGGGGGCGCGGCGAGCGCCCGGACATCGCTGCCGGCCGTGCTGGACGAGACGGAACGGGCGCTTCTCGTCGCCCGCTCCACGCTGTTGATCGTGGCCGTGCAGCTGGTGCTGCTCGCGGCGTACGCGCTGCTGCTGGTGGCGCGGCTGCTCGGTACGGAACGGGCGGGCGAGACCGCGTTGTTGCGGGCGCGCGGCGGTTCGCGGCGCCGGATCGCCGGGCTCGCGGCGGTCGAGGCGCTGCTGCTGGCGGCGCCGGCGGCGGTGGTGGCGCCGCTGCTGGCAGGGCCGTTGACGCGGCTCCTGGCGGGAACCGGTTCGCTCCACCGGATCGGGGTGCGGTTGGGCGGGGAGGCTCCGGGCGGAGAGGTATGGCTGGTGGCGGCCGGGGTCGCGCTGTGCTGCGCGGCGGCGGTGGTGGCGCCGGCGGCCACCGCCGGTCCGGTACGGCTGTGGCGGGGGCGGGCGGCGGCGCTGCCCGGGCCGGTGCGGGCCGGTGCGGACATCGGGCTGGTCGTCGTCGCCGCGGTGGCGTACTGGCGGCTGGACCGGCAGACGGACAGCGGGGCCGGCGGCGGGGCGCTGAGCGGAGGCCGGGACGGCGGCCTGGGCGTCGACCCGGCGCTGGTGGTGGCGCCCGCGCTGGCGCTGCTGGCGGGGACGGTGCTGACGCTGCGGCTGCTGCCGCCGGCCGCCCGGCTGGCGGAGCGGCGCGCGGCTGCCGGGCGCGGGTTGTCGGCGGCGCTGGCGGGCTGGCAGTTCAGCCGCCGTCCGCTGCGCGGCGCCGGGCCGGTGTTGCTGCTGGTGCCGGCGGTGGCGATGGGCATGCTGGCGATCGGGCAGAGCGCGTCGTGGGACCGTTCGCAGCGCGACCAGGCCGACTTCGCGACCGGCGCTCCGGTGCGGGTGCTGGACGACCGGAGCGGTGATCCGGGTCAGGCCGGCCGGTACGCGCGGCTCCTGGGGGTACGCGACGCGGCGCCCGCCCACCGCGCGGAGACCGAGCTGCCGGGCGACCGCACCGCGACCGTACTGGCGCTGGACACCACCCGGGCGCGGGAGCGGCTCCTGCTCCGTGACGACCTGGCGGGCGGGCGGCCCGACCGGCTCCCGGCGGGTCTCGCGCCGCGGCCTCAGGGCGCCGCCCGCCCGGGAATGCCCCTGCCCGACGGCACCGTGCGGCTACGGCTGCGGTTGCGGCTGGAGGTGCGCGCGAGGGGTACGGCGACGGACAGGGCGGTGACCGTGGAGGACCGGTACGACGTCGCGGTGGCCGTGGAGGACCGGTACGGCCTTGTGTATCGCCTGCCCGTCGAGAACGGCGCGGCCGACCTCGGCTCGGCGTCCGGCGGCCCGGCCGGGCCGGTGACCGTCACCGGCGTGGAGGTGGCCGGCCCTCTCCCGTACCAGCGGAGCGAACGGCACCGTTTCACGGTGGAGCGGCTCGTCGCCGTCGGCCCGGACGGCGGCGAACGGCCCGTACCGGCGACGGCCGCCCGCTGGCAGGGGCGCCTCACCACCAGCGAGCAGGGCCGCGAGCCCGAGCCGGTGACGGTGGTGCCGTCGTCCGGTACGCCGCTGACACTGTCGTACGACACGGGCGCCACACTCCTCCATCCGCGCTCCGACCCGCAGCACTTCACCGTCCGGGCCACCGCGCCGGCCCCGGCGGTGACGGCGAGCCCGGCGGTGACGGCGGCGGCCCCGGAGGGGGTCCCGGGGGAGGTCCCGGAGGGGGTCCCCGCCATCGCCACGGACGCCTTCGTGGCGGCTGCCGGGGCCGCGAAGGGCGAGAGCCTGGAGGTGACGGTGGCGGGCGAGCGGTTGCGGGTGCGGATCGCCGACACGGTACGGGAGGTGCCGACGACCTCGGCGGACGGCGGCGCGCTCCTGGTCGACCTCGGCGCGGTGAACCGTACCGGCGCGGCCCTCGCGCCCACGGAGTGGTGGCTGAGCACGGAACCGGGGCGCGCGGATGACGTCGCCGCCGCCCTGCGCGCCCGGCCCGGGATGGACCCGGCGCAGGTGCTCGTGCGCGATGAGACGGCCGGCGAGCTGCTGGGCGATCCGCTCGGCGCGGGGCCCCGCTCGGCGCTGATGGCGGCGTCCGTGGCCGCGGCGGCCCTGGCGGCCGTGGGGTTCGCCGTGAGCGCCACCGGGTCGCTGCGGGAACGGTCCGCCGAGTTCGCGGTGTTGCGCGCGCTCGGCGCGTCGCGCCGGCGCCTCGCCCGGCTGGTCGCGGTGGAGCAGGGGCTGCTGGTCGGCGTCGCGCTGCTGGTGGGCCTCGCCCTCGGCGCCGTACTGACACGGGCGGTGGTGCCGCTCGTGGTCCTGACCGGGCGGGCGACCCGGCCCGTGCCACACGTTCTGGTGGAGCTGCCGCCCGCGGAGGTGGTGGCCCTGCTGGCCGGCGTGGCGGCGCTGCCGCTGCTGACGGTGGCCGCCATCGCCCTGCGCCGCCACGAACCGGCGGCGGTGCTGCGCCACCAGGGCCACGCCCGGGGAGGGGACTGACATGCGCGCCAGCCCCGTCGCCCCGTGGGTGCGCACCCGGTCGCGGACCTTCCCCGCCCCCGCCGTGGCGCTGGCGCTGCTGGTGGCAGTGACCGCGTTCCTCGCCGCCGCGTACCCGCGCGCCGTCGACGCGTACGAGACGGACGGGCTGCGCCATCAGCTGCGTACCGCCGCCGCGCGCGACAGCGTCATCGAGCTGACCGTGGGGGCCGACGGCGTCCAGGAGTCCGCGCTCGACCCGCGCCGGCTGCGGGACCTGCACCGGGCGCTGTCCGTCCAACTCCCCGCCCCGGTACGGGCCGACGTGGTCCAGTCGGCGTACGGGCTGCGGACCACCGCGCCGCTGCCCGCCCCGGAGCCGTGGCTTCCGGCACCGGACGGCCTGCCGCCCGAGTTCACGCTCGCCACCCCTTCCGACCTGCCCCGGCATGTGAAGGTACGGTCCGGGCGCCTGCCCGCAGCGCGGGGGACGGTGACCGCCCGCACCGCCGAAGTGGAGGCGGCGATCAGCGCCCGGACGGCCCGGGACCTGGGGCTGAAGGCCGGATCGTTGGTGCGCGTACCGGGGGCCGCCGGGCGCGGGCCGCTCGCCGTACGCATCACCGGCGTCGTGGAGCCGCGTGATGCGGACGGCCACTGGTGGTCCGTCGAACCCCTGCTGCGTACGCCGCTGTACGCCCCCGAGGCGACCTCCTCGCCCCACGAGACACCGCGCTCCCACTGGCGGGCCGCGCTGCTCCTGCCGCCCGAGGCGGCGCCCGCGCTGCTCGGCACCCGCGGCGAGCCGCAGGCGTTCTGGCGACTGGCCCCGGATGTGGCCCGGGTGACGGCGCGGGACGCGCCGGCCCTGACCTCTGCGGTCGCCTCGCTCACCGCCGGCCCGGACTCCCTGGCACTGCGCACCACGGTCGGCGGTGACGCCACGCTGCACACCCGCCTCGACGAGATCCTCGCCTCGTACAACGGCACGCGGACCGCCATCGCGCCGGTCGTCGCCGTCGCCGCCTTCGGGATCGGCGCGGTGGCGCTGGTGGTACTGGCGCTGACCGGCGGGCTGGCCGCCGCACGCCGGGACGCCGAACTGGCGCTGCTGCGCTCGCGCGGCGGTTCGCTGCGCGGGGTCGGCGGGCGGCTACTGGCCGAGACCTCGGTGGTCGCCGTGCCGGCCGCCGCGCTGGGGCTGCTCGCCGCGGTGCTGGTGGTGCCCGGGGGACGGCTGCCGTACGCGGTGGCGGGTGCCGTGGCTGTGGCGCTCGTGGGGTGCGCGGCGCTGCCGCTGCGGGCGGTGTACGCGCACCGGCGTCCGCGCCCGCACGGCGGGCGGGACGACCTGGTCGACGCGCGGCCCTCGCGGCGCCGTACGGTCGCCGAACTGACGCTGCTGGTCCTGACCGTGGGCGCGGTGGCGGCGCTGCGGCGGCGCGGTGTGGGTGCGGACGGCGATCCGCTGGCCGGCTCGGCTCCGGTACTGGTCGGCCTGGTCGCCGCCCTCGTCCTGGTCCGGCTGTACCCGGTGCCGCTGCGGTGGCTGGCCCGTCCGGCGCGCCGCCTGCGGGGGGCGGTCGGGCCGCTGGCGCTGGCGCGGGCGGGGCGGTCGTCGGCGACCGGGGTGCTGCCGCTGCTGGCGCTGTTGGTGGCGCTGTCGACGGCGGCGTTCGGCGGATCGGTGCTCGCCGGTGTGTCGGACGCGCGGGACGGCGCGGCGCTGCTGGCGACGGGCGCCGACGCACGCGTGGCGGGGCCTGCGGAGGCGACGCCGCTCCCGGCCGGGCTGACCCGTGCCGTACGGGACGTGGCGGGCGTACGGGGCGTGGCGGCCGTACAGCTGGAGTACGGGGTGCCGCTGGCGGCGCGGCCGGGGGTGCCGGGCGCGTTGAGCGTGACGCTGATCGGGGTGGAGCCGCGGGCGTACGCGGAGCTGGCGCGCCGGACGGGCCTGGGGCCGTTTCCGGCTTCCGAGCTGGCCGCCGCGCCGGTGCGGGACGGCGGGGCGGCGCCGGACGGCGGGGCGGCGCCCGTCCTGCCCGCCCTGGTGTCGCCGTCCGTCGCGGAGCTGGTGGCGGCGGAGCGGGCGGGGGCCAGGCAAGCGGGAGCGGGGCAGGCAGGGGCGGGCCCGGCGCGGCTCGTGGAGGCGAGGGCTGGGGCCTTCCGGATGCGGGTGGTGGGTGTGCGCGAACGGACGCCCGCCGTGCCGGGTGCCGATTTCATCATCGTGAACGCCGCCGGTCTCGAACGGCGCGCGACCACCGCCCTGCTGGTGAGCGGCCCCGTGGACGGTGACGCGCTGCGCGCCGCTGTCGACCGGCCGTTCTCCGTCCTGCTGCGCGCGCAGGCGCGGGCGCGGTTCGTGGAGTCGCCGATGCGGACGGGCGCCGAGCGGGTCTACACGGCGGCGGTCGCCGCCGGCGCCGGATACGCCGTACTCGCCCTGCTGCTGTCGTTGCTGCACTCCGCGCCCGAGCGGGTGGCGTTGCTGGCCCGGCTGCGCACGATGGGCCTCAGCAGGCGTCAGGGGCGGCAACTACTGGTACTGGAGTGCCTGCCGCAGGCGCTGCTCGCGGCGGTGGGCGGGGTGTGCGTCGGCTGGGTGACCATCGAACTGCTGGCGCCCGGGGTGGATCTGACGCGGCTGGCGACGGCGCCGGCGCCGGGCCTCGCGACGCCGGCCGGGGCCGCGCTGCGGGCGGACCCGTGGTCGCTGGTGCTGCCGGCGGTGGGGGTGCTGGCGCCGGCGGGGGCGGTGGCCATGGGCCAGGCGTGGTGGGCCTCCCGGCCCGGCTCGATCGGGGAACGCGTCGGGAAGCGCATCGGGAAACGCGTCGGGGAACGTATCGGGCAGTTCGGAGCAGGAGGCACACGATGACCGGCACCACCACTCTGGCGGAGCTGCACCGGCGGGCGGCGGCGCACCTCGAACGCCCCGCCTACGGGCACGACGCGCTGATCGTGTGCGACCGTCTTGTCCGGGTCTTCACGGCCGACGGGGTGGAGGTGCAGGCGCTGCAGGGGCTGGACCTGCTGGTGGCGGAGGGGGAGCTGATGGCGCTGGTCGGGGCGTCGGGCAGTGGCAAGTCGACGCTGATGAACATCCTGGCGGGCCTGGACGTGCCGACGGCGGGCGCGGCGACGGTCGCGGGGTGCGACCTGCTGGCCATGAACGCGAAGGCACGGCTGCGGTACCGGCGCGACGTGGTCGGTTTCGTCTGGCAGCAGACGGCCCGCAATCTCCTCCCGTACCTGACGGCCTCGCAGAACGTCGCCCTGCCCATGCAGTTGCGCGGCCGTACGAAGAGGAAGGCCGAGCGGGCCGCGGAGCTGTTGTCGATGCTGGGCGTCGCCGATTGTCGCGACCGGCGCCCGCACCAGATGTCCGGCGGCCAGCAGCAGCGCGTCGCGATCGCCGTCGCCCTCGCCAACTTTCCGTCCGTCCTGCTCGCCGACGAACCGACGGGCGAGCTCGACTCGGCCACCGGCGAACAGGTCTTCGCCGCCTTCCGCCGGGCCAACGAGGAGCTCGGCACGACCATCGTGGTCGTCACCCACGACCAGGCGGTGGCGGGCGAGGTGCGCCGCTCGGTGGCGATCCGCGACGGCCGCACCGCCTCGGAGGTCCTGCGCCGCACGGAGGTCGACGCGCAGGGCCGGGAGGCGGTGGTCTCCCGTGAGTACGCCACCCTGGACCGCGCGGGCCGGCTCCAGCTCCCGGCGGAGTACACGACGGCGCTGGGCATGGAGCACCGGGTGCTGCTGGAGCTCGAAGAGGACCACATCGCCGTCCGGCCGGACGCCGGAACGAAGCCGACGGGCTAGAGTCTCGCTCCGACGAAGGGGGAAGGGCCATGGCGAAGGTCAACATCAGTCTCGACGCCGAGCTGGTGGTGGAAGTGATGGTTCTGGCGGGGGTCGGCTCGCCGCAGGACGCGATCGAAGCGGTCGTGCGGGACTACATCGCCCGCGGCCACCGCACCGAAACGCGCACCGAGCTCAAGGACCAGAGCCTGCGGGAGGTCAACGCCGCACCCCCGGAACCGCAGGGCTGACCCTCGCGCCCCACCTCTCACCCGGCCCGGAAGCCCGGCCGGGGGAAACCCGGCCGGGGGAAACCCGGCCGGGTCCGGCTGCGGGCCCCAGGTCACGCTTTGCGGCCGGACGACCCTGCCTTTCGGACAACGCTGCCCTGCGGACGCTCCCCTAGCGGGGGTGGGGGAGGGCGGTGACGGTCAGGCCGCCGAGACCGCCGGACGTGCGGACGGCCACCGAGCCGAAGGGCGTGCGCAGGCGCAGCCAGGAGCCGGTCCCGAGCAGGGCGACCGGTACGTCCTGGGCGGGCAGGAAGCCCAGCGACTGGGCGGCGTGGACGGCGCGCAGCGGCAGGCCGGTCGCGCCGATCGTCCGGGACCATATCTCGCGGCCGATCCGGTCGCGTTCCGCGCGCGTACGGCGGTCGGCCGGCAACTCCGCGTCCCGGCCCCGGAATTCGGCGACCGCCGCGGCGACCGCGCCGCGCAGCCCGGTGGTGTCGGGAAGCCCGGGCACCTCCTGCCAGCCGCCGCGCGGGGGCAGGAGCCCGGTCCACGGCGGGCCGGTGACGGCCGCGGGGATCATCGCCTTGCCGGCCGGCTCCTCGAGGCCTTCCAGGAGCTGGCCGGCCGAGACGGTGATGTCCAGCGGCGCCTCGTCCATGAGGGTGGCCGTGCGGATGGCCAGCACCTCGAAGGACGGCGGGCGCCCGAACACGGCCAGGGCCCCGCCCCCCGCCTGGAGGCGGACGACGGCGGCCCGGTCGTAATGGATCAGCCTGGCCAGGAAGGCGGCGAGATCGGCCGCCTCCCTGGCGTCGGCGAAGTGCAGCGGCGCGCTCATGCGGCCGCGGCCTCCCCGCGCATGCCGTCGTCCACGTACTCCTCCAGGAACGAACGCTCCTCCGCGGAGATCCGGCGCGGGCGCTGCGCCTCCAGGTCGAACGGCACGATGACCGTCGAGGCCCGCACGTACACCTGGTCGGGGTCCTTGATCTCGTACGCGATCGTCAGCGACGCCGCGCCGATCTTCGTGACCCACGACTCGATGGTCACCGGCTCATGCCGGTGGACCAGCGGCCGTACGTAGTCGATCTCGTGCCGTGCGACGACGGACCCGCCGGAGAACGACGGCGAGCCGTCGCCCGGCGCCAGCCGGAACATGAAGTCGATGCGGGCCTCCTCCAGATAGCGGAGGAAGACCACATTGTTGACGTGCCCGAAGGCGTCCATGTCCGACCAACGCAGCGGGCACCGGTAGATGTGACGAGCCACTGGTGTTGCCTCAGCCCCGGGTCAGCTTCTTGTAGGTGGCGCGGTGCGGACGGGCCGCGTCCGGGCCGAGCCGCTCGATCTTGTTCTTCTCGTACGACTCGAAGTTGCCCTCGAACCAGAACCACTTCGAGTCGCCCTCGTACGCCAGGATGTGCGTGGCGACCCGGTCGAGGAACCAGCGGTCGTGGGAGACGACCACGGCCGCACCCGGGAACTCCAGCAGCGCGTTCTCGAGCGAGGACAGGGTCTCGACGTCGAGGTCGTTGGTCGGCTCGTCGAGGAGCAGCAGGTTGCCGCCCTGCTTGAGGGTCAGCGCGAGGTTCAGGCGGTTGCGCTCACCACCGGACAGGACGCCGGCCGGCTTCTGCTGGTCCGGGCCCTTGAAGCCGAACGCGGAGACGTACGCCCGCGACGGCATCTCGACCTGGCCGACGTTGATGTAGTCGAGCTCGTCGGAGACGACCGCCCACAGAGTCTTCTTCGGGTCGATGTTGGCGCGGCTCTGGTCGACGTAGCTGATCTTGACGGTCTCGCCGACCCTGATCGTGCCGGAGTCGGGCTCCTCCAGCCCCTGGATCATCTTGAACAGCGTGGTCTTGCCGGCGCCGTTCGGGCCGATGACGCCGACGATGCCGTTGCGCGGCAGCGAGAAGCTCAGGCCGTCGATGAGGACCTTCTCGCCGAACGCCTTGTTGAGGTTCTCGACCTCGACGACGACGCTGCCCAGGCGCGGGCCCGGCGGGATCTGGATCTCCTCGAAGTCCAGCTTCCGCATCTTGTCGGCCTCGGCGGCCATCTCCTCGTACCGGGCGAGACGGGCCTTGGACTTGGCCTGCCGTCCCTTGGCGTTGGAGCGGACCCAGTCCAGCTCTTCCTTGAGCCGCTTGGCGCGCTTGGCGTCCTTCTGGCCCTCGACCTTGAGACGGGCCTGCTTGGTCTCCAGGTACTTGGAGTAGTTGCCCTCGTAGGGGTAGGCGCGACCGCGGTCGAGCTCCAGGATCCACTCGGCGACGTTGTCGAGGAAGTACCGGTCGTGGGTGATGGCGACGACGGTGCCGGCGTACTTGGCGAGGTGCTGCTCCAGCCACTGCACGGACTCGGCGTCCAGGTGGTTGGTGGGCTCGTCGAGCAGCAGCAGGTCGGGGGCCTCCAGCAGCAGCTTGCAGAGCGCGACGCGGCGCTTCTCACCACCGGAGAGGTTGGTGACCGGCCAGTCGCCGGGCGGGCAGCCGAGCGCGTCCATGGCCTGCTCGAGCTGGGCGTCCAGGTCCCACGCGTTGGCGTGGTCCAGGTCTTCCTGGAGCTTGCCCATCTCCTCCATCAGCGCGTCGCTGTAGTCGGTCGCCATCTGCTCGGCGATCTCGTTGAACCGGTCCAGCTTGCCCTTGATCCCGGCCACGCCGTCCTGGACGTTCTCCAGGACCGTCTTCGACTCGTCCAGCGGCGGCTCCTGGAGCAGGATGCCGACCGTGTAGCCGGGCGACAGGAACGCGTCACCGTTGGAGGGCTGCTCCAGACCGGCCATGATCTTCAGGACGGTGGACTTACCGGCGCCGTTCGGGCCGACCACACCGATCTTCGCACCGGGCAGGAAGCTCAGCGTCACGTCATCGAGGATGACCTTGTCGCCGTGCGCCTTGCGCGTCTTGCGCATCGTGTAGATGTACTCAGCCAAGAGAAACCGTCCGGCAATCCGTGAGTGGGCAGATACACCCCATCTTGCCTGACGTCCATCCCCCGATGGAAACCAGTACGTGAGGGGCTGCTACGAGGTGGCCCGGGGTGGGCCACCCCGTCGTGAGCGCACCGCCACCGTACGCTCACTCGGCGCCGTCGAGGCCGTCGAGGCCCTCCTTCTTCTTACGGAGGAGGAACACGGCCGCTCCGCCGATCAGCAGGCATCCGATCGCCACGCCCGCGATCATCGGTGTGGCGTGGGACGCGCCGGTCTCGGCCAGGTCCAGGTCGCCGCTCGCCGCGCCCGCCGTGAGGCCGGAGGAGGCCCCGCCCGAGAGGGGGCTGGGCTGGGAGCCCGGCTGTCCGGTCACGGTGGTGGTGCTGCCGGTGGTCTTGCAGTCCAGGACGCCCTTGAACGTCTTGGTGAAGCCTCCGGGTCCGGTGATGGTCAGGTCGTATGCCTGGTCCTCGGCGACCGGGATGGTGATCGTCCTGGACTCGCCGGCCTGGATGGCGTGCTCGACGCCCATGAGCTCGAAGCCGAACGCGGCGTCGCCCTTGTTGGTCGCCGTGATGTCCACGCCGCCCTTGGCGCAGTTCTTCCTCGCGGACAGGGCCGGTATGGCGCCGGCCGTGGCCCAGGTGGCGGTGGCCGTCGCGGAGACGGTCGACTCGCTGGACCCGGCCAGGATCTGCGTCTGGCTCTTGGTCACCCCGGCGAACGCCCGGCCGACCGGCACGGAGGTGGTGGCCTGTACGGTCAGCGCGGCGGAGCCGTCGGCGGCGCCCGCGGGCACGTCGAAGTAGAGCTTGCCGCCGTTGACCGCGGAGTCGACGGGCTTGCCGGCCGCGTCGGTGATCAGGATGCCGCTGGCGGCGGCGTCGGCGGGCGGTGCCACCGTGACCCGGTCGGCGTCCGTGCGCACGGTGAGCGGTCCGAGCCGGGTCCCGGCCGGGCCGGAGACCGCGCCGGGTTCGAGGGTGAGCGAGGCCTCGGGTTCCGCGACGCCCTCCGCCTCCTTCTCCAGCCAGTCGGCCAGCTTCTCGGCCGCCGGGTCGAGCGCCTCGACGTCGGCGCCGTCCGAGTACCGCCAGATCGCCACCTGGGTCCCGGCGGCCGCCGTCTCCCTGGTGAGCGGGCCGGTGCCGGCCTCCTTGGCGAGGCCCATAAGGTCGTCGACCTGCGGGTAGGAGTGCTGGAGGATCCAGCGGATCCGTCCCGCGTCCTTGTTGCCGCCGAGGGAGGTCTGGTCCCAGGAGGTCTCCAGGTACCTGGCCTTCTCCTGGGTCGGGTTGTGCAGGTCGACGCAGTACGTCTTGAGCGTGCCGCCGCCGTCGACGGTCATCTCGAACAGGCCGGCGGGGAGCTGATGATCCTTGCCGTTCATGTGGAGGACGGCCTGGTCGAAGGTGGTCAGCCCGTTGAGGGTGGCGGCGGCGCCGCCCTGGTGCTGGGGCGCCTCGTCCGCGGCGGCCACGGTCGCGCCGGCGAGGGCGCCTCCCGTGATCAGCCCGGAGGCGACGACCGCGGCGGCGAGACGACCGGCACGCCTCTTCCGCCTCCGTACAGAAAACGCAGCAAACACAGATTTCCCCTCTGAGCGAGGCGTTGTCGCGTGGGACGCGTGGGGGGAGTGCCTCGCCTGCCGACTCAAGTGCCCCGTGGGTACCCGCGAATCCTAGAGAGGTGATCCAGCACAGTCCCCTGTCATACCGTCAGATAACCATTCCGAATCGCAATCGTTATCCGCGCAGGTCACGCCGGGGGGCGAGGCTGATCCGTCACCCCACGAGCTCCTCCGCCTTGTCCGGCGCTCGCTCCATTTGGCCTTTGCTCGCGCCTACTTGACTGGCTGTCAGTTGTGGCTCACCCCGCGCGGCCCGCCTGAACGCGGAGGTGCCGCGGGTCAGGTCGTGTCCCACCGCGACCGCCTCGATGTCGACAAAGGTCCTTCGCTGTCCCTCGCGTTCCTCCTCCCGCACCTTCAACCGGCCGTGCACCACCAGTGGTTCCCCGACCGCGACGGACGCGGCGAGGTTCTCCCCGAGCGTCCGCCACGCGTACACGGTGTAGAAGCTGGTGTGTCCGTCGGCCCAGCCGCCCTTCTCCCGGTCCCACCGGCGCGCCGTCGCCGCGAACCGGAATCTCGCGACACCTCCGGCCGGGGTCTCGCGGTAGTCCACGCCGGTCGCGACGTTGCCCACGACGGTCACCATGGTCTCGTTCATGACACCCACCCCTCATGTCCGCCGGTACCGCACCGGCCGTCGACTCCCCCATGCTGACCGGCCCGCCGCGTCCCCGCGGAGCCCTGTGGACAACCTCGCCGCTGTGCACAACTCCGTGACCCGCGGTTGCCCGCGTACGGGTGTCACCCCACCCCGCGGCCACCGCCCGCCACCGTCACGTACTGCTCGCGCACCTCGCGGTAGCGCATCAGCTCCGAGGCGATCGGGTCGAGGACCATCGCCCGGCCGCACCCCGCCGCCGCGTCCCGGAGTCGCCGCTCCGTCTCCTGGCCGTAGCGCCGCGCCGGTCCACGGGCCGCCGCCGCGCACGCCCACTCCACGAGCGGGCCGCCGACGATGCCGGCGAGCATGATGAGCGCGGGCACCGCCAGACCCGGTTCCAGGACGCCGACGATCTGCCCGACCAGCCACAGGGCGCCGTAGAACTGGAGCAGCGTCATGGCGGCCTGCGCCAGGACCGCCGCCGGCCACCAGGCGGGGCGTGGCGGCTTGCCGCCCTGACCCGGGCGCCCCACCGTCACCGCCAGCTCGTCCAGCGCCTCCGGCAGCCCCTGCGCCCCGCGCACCGCAGCCTCGCGCACCGCCTGCGCCCACGGCGCCGGCAGGCCGTGCACCGCCTCGTCCGCGACGACCCGTACCGCCTGCTCGACCCGCTGCCGCGCCGTGAGCTCGTCCTCCACCGGGACCTCGGCCTGCGGTTCGGCGCCGCCCGGCGTGCGCAGCCCCTCGTACCACCGCCACAGCCGCAGCCACGGCGTCCCGCACGCGCGTCCCGCGTTGCGCCGCCATTCGCGCTCCGCCGTCTCACCGGCCGCCCGCGCACCCACGGCGACCGCGAGCCGGGCCCCGAAGTCGTCCCGGGACCGCTCGTCGAGCCCCGGCCGCCCGTCCGCGACGTACACGGGGCGCAGCCGCCGCGCGGTGGCGTCCACGTCCGCCGACAGCCGCCGCTCGGCGGCGCTGCGTCCCTGCACGAACGCACCGAGCAGCTCGCGCAGTTCACCCACGCCTTCGCCGGTGAGCGCGGACAGCGCGAGGACGGTCGCGCCGGGTTCGCCGTGCTCGCCGAGCGCCATCCCGTCCTCGTCCAGGAGGCGACGCAGGTCGTCGAGGACCTGGTCGGCGGCGTCGCCGGGCAACCGGTCGACCTGGTTGAGCACCACGAACATCACCTCGGCGTGTCCGGCGAGGGGCCTCAGGTACCGCTCGTGCAGCGCGGCGTCCGCGTACTTCTCCGGGTCGACGACCCAGATGACCGCGTCCACCAGGGCGAGGAGGCGGTCGACCTGGTCCCGGTGCGCGGTGACCGCCGAGTCGTGGTCGGGGAGGTCGACCAGGACGAGTCCCTGCAGGGCCTCGTCACCGACTCCGCCCGCCAGGGGCCTGCGCCGCAGCCGTCCGGGGATGGCGAGCCGGTCGAGCAGGCCGCCCGCGCCCTCGGACCAGGCGCAGGCGATGGGTGCGGACGTGGTGGGCCGGCGCAGGCCCGTCTCCGAAACCGGGACCCCTGCCAGCGCATTGATCAAAGTTGACTTCCCGCTCCCGGTGGCACCGGCGATCGCGACCACCGTGTGCCGGGAGGACAGCCTTTGACGGGCCGCCGCCTCCTCCAGGACCCGTCCCGCCTCCGCGAGGGTGCGGCCGTCGAGCCGGGTCGTGGACAGCCCGACCAACTTGCGAAGGGCGTCCAGCCGGCCGCGCAGGGCGGTCGCGTAAGGGCTGGTGACGGGGGTGTTCGTCTCTTCCGGTGGTGGGCTCTCCTCGTCACCGGCGTGAGGTTCCTGCACGCGGCGGGCGATGAGTCCGTCGTCCCAGCGTTCGTCCACGGCGCTCACCGCCGTCACCTCTCCTTCTGCAGTGCGGACAGCGCGGCGATCAGCTCGGCCTGTGGCTCGGGGGTGAGGTTGAGCCGGTCGAGTGGCGCGAGACGCCGGTCCCTTTCGTCGTGCAGTACGCGGTCGATGTACGCCTCCACCAGTTCGCCGCCCCGGTCGCGCAGTCGCAGGGCGCCCTGTGCGCCGATCAGTTCGGCGAGCCACTCCCCCGCGCCGCGCGTGCGCCGGCCGCCGAGCAGCGTGGTCGCCAGGAGCGCGGCCACGGTGTCGGGATCGGGCGCGGCGGACCGCTCCATGCGCCGTACCTCGTCCTCGGCGACCTCTTCCAGTTCGCGCCGCCAGCGCCGTACGGCCATACCGATCCGCTCGGCCGCCTCCCGGTCGGACGGCGACTGTCCGCCTCCGACGGCCCCGGCCGCCGGTTCACGCCGCCAGGCTTCCTGTACGTGTTCGTCGGCGGCGGCGACGGCGCACTGGAGCAGCGCGCCGAGGGACTCGGTGAGGGAGTCGAGCAGTTCGGTGGCGGAGCAGTCGCGGGGGTAGCCGCGCCAGCGGGTGCGGGCGTCGCCGGAGAGGACCGCCCCGCGCCGGAGCTCCCTGCGGACGCGCTCCCCCTCCCCCTCGTAGGCCCCTTGGACAGCGCCGGACAGCCGTACGGCGGCGGCGTACTGGGCGGCGACCGCCCCGGCCAGCTCGGGCATGCGGAAGCGCAGCGAGTCGATGACGCCGCGGGCGGTCCGTCCGACGGCCTGCTGGCGGGCGGCCGGGTCCTCGGCGCGGTGCGCGAGCCAGGCGCGCAGGGCGGCCACGGCGTTCTCGGGCAGCAGTCCGCTGCCGCCGCCGGCGGACTCGGGCAGTTCGGGGATGGTGAACCTCGGTACGTCGCCGAGCCCCGCCCTGACGAGCAGGGCCTCGTACTGCCGCGACACCTCGCCGACCACCTGGTGGGGTACGCGGTCGAGGACGGTGACGAGGGTGGCCTTGTACTCCTTGGCGGTACGCAGCAGATGCCACGGCACGGCGTCCGCGTACCGCGACGCGGTGGTCACCATCACCCACACGTCGGCGGCGCAGATCAGCTCGGCGGCCAGCTCGCGGCCCTCGACGACGAGGGAGTCGATGTCGGGCGCGTCGAGCAGCGCGAGCCCGCGCGGCAGGGTGTGGGCGGTCTCGACGCGCAGCGCCTTCTCCCCCACGGCCTCCAGCTCGGCGTCCTCCGGCGTCCAGACGCGCGTGAACTGGGGCAGCACACGCATCCCGGCGAACCAGTGGTGGTCCTCGGGGTGGCAGACGAGAACGGGTGTCCGCGTGGTCGGCCGCAGCACCCCGGCCTCGCTGACGCGTCGCCCGACCAGGGAATTGACAAGCGTCGACTTCCCCGCCCCGGTGGACCCTCCGACCACGACGAGCAGCGGCGCTTCGGGCTCCTTCAGGCGGGGCACCAGATAGTCGTCGAGCTGTGCGAGCAACTCGGCCCGCGTCTGCCGCGCACGGGGTGCCCCTGGAAGAGGGAGAGGAAGACGCACGGCGGCGACACGGTCGCGCAGGGCGGAGAGTGCGTCGATGAGCTGAGGCCGTACGTCCATGGTCACCACATGTGAAGAATGCCCAATTTCGGCACCGTTTTGAAGCGTATGGCCTTCTCTGCGCGCCGATCAGGCACATGGGACACAAGGCGCGAGTGGGACACAGGCATAACGAGTGCACAACACCCGGGGCGCGTGGCGCAAAAAGCGCTGCGGGAATCGCACTTGCCTGCGATTATCGATTCGCTTCACCGAACCTCCACATCGTGCCACGCAGGTGAAGCGACCGGGCCAAGGCGATCGGAGCCCTATCCTTGTCCCCGGCAAGGTCACGGACCACCCACCAGGGGCTCCAGGCCACAAGGCCACCACCGGCCCCCGTAGCTCAGTGGATAGAGCAGGCGCCTTCTAAGCGCTTGGCCGCAGGTTCGAGTCCTGCCGGGGGCGCGCACACAGCCTGACCAGCGGAAACGCGGGTCAGGCTCTTTCATGCCCGGATGCGTACCGCTCGTACACCAAGCGCTTCGCGTGCTCACGATCACGGCACAGGGGGGCGCCCCTCCGGCCGGATACGGGCGCGGGACGCCGGGGCGCGCGGCTGTCTGCGCCATGGGGTGTACCGCGCTGTACGAGGGGGCCACCGCCCGCCCGCGCTCTCTCACCCTCGGTACCGCCGTGCGGCGGTACCGGTGGACCGGGGGCGCTCCCGCGAAGTGCCGACGCGGGCCTTCGGGTTGTCCGGTCCGCGGGTGGGGGGACGGGGGCCGGGAGTCCGCCGCCGTATGGACCGCGGCGGCGACACTCCGGTCGTGCGCCGGGAGTTCAGCGCCCGGGCTGGAGCGGGACGCCGTAGAGGACGAGGTTGTCCGCGTACGCGTGCGCGTCCGGGTCGAAGACGCCCGCGCAGGTCACCAGGGCGAGGCGCGGTGCCCCGTGGGCGCCGAACAGGTCGGTCGGGAGCCCGGCCTTCGGATACGTACGGCGAGCGACGATCCTGTACGTGTGGCGGGCGCCGTCGGCCGTGGTGACGTGGGCGCGCGCGCCCAGGGGGACGTCGTGGAGCGCCTCCAGCGGGCCCGCTCCCTCAGCGGCCGAGTCGAGATGGCCCGCGAGCAGCAGGGTGCCCCGGGCGGCGCCGGGGTGGGCGCCCAGAGCCCACCAGCCCAGGCGCGCGGGGGATTCCGGCACCGCGAGGGCGCCCCTCACGTCGGCGGTGACCGGGTCGACCGGGGCCCGCTCGACGTGGCCCGGGATGGTGAGCGCGACGGGCGGGGAGGCCACGTGCGCGGCCCCGCCCGCCGACGTGGCCGTCGGCAGGGTGCCCGCGTCCGGCGCGCGCACGGCGGGGTCCCCGGCCGCCCCCGGCCACAGGCACGTCAGCGCGGCGGAGGACGCCGCGGCGAGCCCGGCCCAGACCAGTAGCCGGTCCGGGCCGGGTTCGCCGCGCAGCCGGAGACCGTCGTGGTCGCGCGTCACGGCAGGCGACCGGGTCAGCGGCCGTCGTTGCGGCGGATGCGGTTCGCGGCCCAGAACGCGCCGCCCGCGACCAGCAGACCGCCGAGCGCCACGGCGGGCACCGCCACGAGCACCGGCACGTCGGACGCGAGGGCGGTCGCGGCCTGGCCGCCGTTGCCGGCGTGGATGGTCTTCGGCTCGGCCGCGTGTTCGCGGCACGTGCCGCCGCGCACCATGCCCAGGTGCATGGCGACGACGGGGCGGGCGGCCTTGGCGGCGGCGGTCACCTCGGCGTTCCTGCCGTGGGAGACCTGGTGGTCGATGCGCGCCAGCGTCTTCTCGTGGGCCGCGGCCTGGGCGTCGAGCCAGGCGGCGTCGTACGCGCTGGTGCCGGCCTTCTTCATGACGTTCGCGAGCGTCTCCTGCTGCTCGGGCGTGGGAGCCACGGGCAGGTCCACGCCGAGCTTGTCGGCGAGCGACTTGGTGGCGGCGTCCAGCTTGGTGTGGTCGCGGACGAGAACCCCGCCCACGTGCTTCACACAGGCGGTGGTGGCGTTCTTCTGGGCGTCCTTGCCCGCGGCGATCTCGGCGAGATTGCCTTGGTGCGAGGCGCGCAGGAAGGCGTTGTCGGTGGGGAGCGCGGCGTTTCCGTCGGCGAAGGCGGGGCCGGCGGCACCTACGGCTATGCCGCTGAGGGCGAGACAGGCGAAGGCCGTGGCGGCCCAGCGCTGCGGGGTGCGGGAGCGGGTCACGTGTGTCGTCCGTTTCTCGTCGGTTGGTCGGCGGCCCTCCCGGAGTGAGGGGCCTGTGACCATCCGGACACGGATGGGGGCCTGCCGCCATCCGGGGTACTGCAAACGGTGCACCCGGGTGTCAGCCCGACGAGACGGCGGCCTGACGCGGGCGGGACGACCGTTTCAGGTGAGCGAGGCGGCGACCAGCAGGGCGAAGGCGGCGGTGATCAGCACCGTACGGAGCAGGTGGAAGGTGTTCCAGCGGGACTCGAAGGCCGCGCGGGCCGGGCCGGGGTCGCCGCCCTCGGAGGCGGCCAGGGCGTTGTTGAGCGGGATGTTCCCGGCCAGGGTGACCAGGTGGTTGAGGACGGCGCAGACCAGCGCGGCGAGGATCAGCCATCTCCGGGTTCCGGAGCGGCCCTCGACCGGTACGGCGAGGGCCGCGGCCGGGAGGACGACGACCCCGGCGAACACCGCCAGGAAGACCGCGCGGGGCACGTACACGTTGATGTGCCGCATCACCGTCACGAACTGCTCGTCCGTCAGCCGCGCCAGGGCGGGCATGACCCCCGTACGGAAGATCAGCATGAAACCCGCGTACAGGCCGGTGGAGACCACCGCGAGGGCGAGCAGCAGCGTGGGCATGCGGCACATCATGGCAGCCGGTGCCCGCGTGGCGTCAGCCGTGGTGACCGTCGCTCTTCGGTCCTTCCCCCGGCCCGCCCTTCAGGGCGTACGCCTGCCGGACCGACGCGGCCAGCTGTCGTACGACGGCGGACTCGGTCCGGCCGGCCACGGCCGCCGCCCGTTCGGTGAGGTCGCGCAGGGCCGGCGCGCCGGGCAGTTCGCCACCGCGCAGCGCGTCCGCGAAGTACGCGGCCACGGCGGCGACCTGGAGCCCGTGCGTGGTGTCGTCGCCCCACAACCGGGCCGTGAGGCCGCCGGTCTCCAGGGACCCGGACCGCTCGTGCGGGGCGCGGGAGGCGGGGTCGAGCCAGCGGACGGTGGCCGTCGCCAGGTGCCCGCCGCGGCTCAGTGCGCCCGGCCGGGTCCTCACGGCGTACAGCGCGGTCACCTGGTGGCCGGGGCCGACCTCGCCGCCGTCCACCCGGTCGTCGCGGAAGTCGTCGTCGGCGACCTCGCGGTTGTCGTAGCCGATGAGCCGGTACTCCTGGACCGTCCCCGGGTCGAAGGCGACCTGCGCCTTGGCGTCCCGGGCGCGCAGCTCGATGTGGGCGGGCAGTTGGTCGACGAAGACCTTGCGGGCCTGCTCGGAGGTGGAGACGTACGTGGTGTGGCCGTCGCCCTTGTCCGCGAGCCGCTCCATCAGCGCGTCGCCGTACTGGCTGCCGACGCCGACCCCGAAGAGCGTGATGCCGTACTCCCGGCGCTCCTCGTCGATCCGCTCCAGGATGGTGTCCGCCTCGGTCGCCCCCGTGTTGGCGAGCGCGTCGGAGAGCAGGACGACGCGGTTGGTGGCGCCCTCGCGCCGGCCTTCCACGGCCGTGTCGTAGCCCATTGTCACGCCCGCCTCGACGTTGGTGGAGGCGCTGGTCTCCAGGGCGTCGACGACGCTGTAAACCCGGTCGCGGTTGCCGCCGACGCGGGTCATGGGGAGCCGGGTCTCGGCCTCGTCGCTGAAGGTGACCAGCGCGATCGAGTCGTCGTCGCGCAGTTGGCCGGTGAGGACGCCGAGGGACTCCTTGACCAGGTCGAGGCGGCCGGGCTCGGCCATCGACCCGGAGACGTCGACGACGAACGTGAGCGCGGCGGGCGGGCGTTCGGCGTCGCGGTCGGCGGGGCGGGTGGCGAGCCCGACGCGCACGAGGGACCAGTTCTCGGCGTCCGTGCGGGCGCCGTCGACGGTCACGGAGAAACCTCCGCCGTCGGGGCTCGGATAGGCCTGGCGGAAGCTGTTGACGAACTCCTCGGGCCGTACGGTGGCGGGCTCGGGCAGCCGGCCGTCGGCGAGGGTACGGCGCGCGTAGGCGTACGAAGCGGTGTCGACGTCCAGGGCGAAGGTGGACAGCAGGTCGGCGCGCGGTGACGGCTCGCGCGCGGTCTCATCGGAGCCATCAGGGCGCGCTCCGCCGTCGTGGTGTGCGCCGGAGCCGCCCGGGGAACCGGGGGCTGCCGGGGCCCCGGGGACGGGGTGGACTCCCCGCTGCCCGGCGGATGCGCGGTCGGTCCCGGTGGACGCGCCGCCCGAGCAGCCGGTGAGCAGCAGCCCTCCGGCGAGCACGGCGGCGAGCAGGGCTTTCGTCGCCGCGCTCGTCGCTGCTATCGGCTTCATTTTCCGCATGCGGTTCCCCCCGGGGCTCGTCGGCACTTGTGTATGTGACGTCCGGGAAGGCCCCGTGGAGCAGTCGAGGGTGTTGCGGATGGGTCTCGATGCGGCAACGGCGCGCCGCGGGTTCCGCGTTGGCTTGGACTCGCCAACCCCTGAACTGGCCCTTGTCACGGTACGGAGTCACATGCGTACATGGAGTGGCGTGCGTTCCGACGGGATGTGTTCCAAGGGGATGGCGGGGGGTGGTCGGCCGTGGCGAACGTTCCGGGCTCCGTGCTCGGCCGAACGGCATCGAGGGACATGACACCGGCACGAGCGGCGCCACAGCAGGCGCCACCAGAACTGGCCAAGCAGGTCACCCAGCAGATGGCCCGTCAGCAGCCGGCGCGCCCGGAACCGAGACCGGCCGGGCAGCCGGTGCGCGGGACGAGACAGATCTGCGCGACGCTCGCGGCGCTCGCCGAGTCCGCCAGCCGGGAGCTGCTGACCTTCGACGATCCGGCCGCGTGCCTGGGCCAGTCGATCCCTCAGCCCTTCCTGGAGCTCGCCGGCGCGTGCGTGCGCACGGCGACCGAACGGGCCGGTACGGTCCGTCAGATCGTGCCGCGGCACGCGCTCGACCGGGTCACGGCGGCCGACGTCGCCGCGGCGGGGCGGCTGACGGGTCGGGCGCGGCTGACCGAGTCGATCCCGTTCAAGATGATCGTCGTGGACCGTACGGTCGCGGCCGTCCCCCTCGACCTCGAACTGCTCTACAACGGGCTGCTGCTGATCCGCGACCCGGTCGTCGTACAGGCGCTGGTGCGCGCGCATCAGGCGTGGTGGGAGGCGGGCGACGAGGTGACGTCGGTGCCCGCGCCACCGGGGGTGCTGCCACCGCACCTGCGGCCGGTTCTGGACGCCCTGATGGCCGGGCTCACCGACGAGACGGCCGCGGCCCGGCTCGGGATATCCGGACGGACGTACAGCCGGCGCGTGGGTGAGCTCCTGGCGGCCCTCGGCACGACGAGCCGCTTCCGGGCGGGAGCGGAAGCGGCTCGTCGTGGCTGGCTGTGAGGGCGGCGACGGTTACGACACGACGTCCTTGCGCGCGAAGCCCCGGAAGGCGAGCGCGAACAGCACCAGGGCGTACGTCACGGACACCGCCGCGCCCTTGACCATGCCCTCCCACTCCAGGTGCGGCTGGAGGGCGTCGACCCAGGCGAACTGCCAGTGCGCGGGCAGGAAGTCACGCCAGGACCCGAGCGCGGTCACCGCGTCCAGCACATTGCCGATGATCGTCAGGCCGACCGCGCCGCCGACCGCGCCGAGCGGCGCGTCGGTCCTGGTCGACAGCCAGAAGGCGAGCCCCGCGGTGACCAGTTGGGAGACGAAGACGTACGCCACGACCAGCGCGAGCCGCGGCACGGTGTCGGCGGTGGCCAGGGAGCCGCCCGTGGGCAGCTCCAGCGGCCCCCAGCCGTACGCCACGGTGCCGGCGGCGAGCGCCACCAGCGGCAGCAGCGCCATCGCCGCCGCGCTGAAGCCGAGTGCCACGGCCAGCTTGGACCACAGCAGCCGGGCGCGCGGCACGGGCGCCGCGAGCAGATAGCGCAGGGACGACCAGCTCGCCTCCGATGCCACCGTGTCCCCGCAGAACAGCGCCACCGGCACCACCAGCAGGAAGCCGGCCGAGACGAACAGGCAGGTGGCGGCGAAGTTGGCGCCGGACGCGGTCGCCGTGTCCATCAGGGTGATCCGGCTGTTGTCCCGCCCGTCCGGGGTGCCGCCGATCGCGAAGGCGACGAGCAGGACGAAGGGCAGGGCGGCCAGGATCGCGCCCATGACGAGGGTGCGACGGCGCTTGAGCTGGCGTACGGCTTCCACGCGCAACGGCAGTGTGTGCCCGGCCCGGTAGCCGGGCGCGGCGGTCGCGTCGGCCGGTTCGGTCGCGTCGGCCGGTTCGGTCCCGGGGGCCGGTTCGGTCCCGGGGGCCGGTTCGGTCCCGGGGGCCGGTTCGCTCCCGGGGGCCGGGTCCGTCGGGTCCGTCGGGTGGGGCGTACCGGTCGGGGGTTTCATGGCGGTCACGCGGATCCTCCTCCGATCAGGGTGAGGAACGCGTCCTCCAGGCGGCGGTGCGGTCCGACCCCCGTCACGGGCACGTCCAGCCGTACCAGTTCGGCGATCAGCCCCGCGGCCGTCGCTCCGTCCAGGCGTACCAGCAGGCCGCCCTCGGCCCGGGCCACCGAGCCGACGCCCGGCAGGGCACCGACCTTCTCGACCAGCGGCTCCGGCACCTCCCCGTCCGTGGTGACGAGCAGCGTGTCGCCCGCGCCGGTGATCTCGGCGACCGGGCCGGCCTGGATCAGCCGGCCGCGGTCCATGACCACCAGGTGCGTGCAGGACTGCTCGACCTCGGAGAGGAGGTGGGAGGAGACGATGACGGTCCGTCCCCCGGCCGCGTACCGGATCATCACGTCCCGCATCTCCCGGATCTGCGGCGGGTCGAGCCCGTTGGTCGGTTCGTCGAGGATGAGGAGGTCCGGCAGGCCGAGCATCGCCTGGGCGATGGCGAGCCGCTGCCGCATGCCCTGCGAGTACGTCCGCACGGCGCGCGCCAGTGCCTCGCCGAGGCCCGCGATCTCCAGGGCCTCGTCGATGTGGGCGTCCGCGGCGGGGCGGCCGGTGGCCCGCCAGTACAGCTCCAGGTTCTCCCGCCCGGACAGGTGCGGCAGGAAACCCGCGCCCTCGACGAACGCCCCGACCCGGGACAGCACCGGTGCGCCGGGCCGGATGGCGTGCCCGAAGACGCGGATCTCACCGTCGTCGGGCGTGATCAGGCCCATGAGCATGCGCAGGGTCGTGGTCTTGCCCGCGCCGTTCGGGCCGAGGAGCCCGAGTACCTGGCCCTTGTCGACCCGGAACGACAGGTCCCGGACCGCGTACCGGTCGCTCGCACCGGCGTACCGCTTGGTCAGGCCGCTGATGGTGAGCGGGACGTCGGCGAGCGCGGGGTCGGGTGCGGGCGCGGTGGTACGGCGGCGGGCGGTGAGCAGCAGGGCGGCGGCGATCAGGGCACCGGCGGCCGGCAGGCCCCACACCCACCACGGCAGGCCGGCCGCCTGGGTGCGGACGGTGGGCGCGGTCGGCACGGACAGGCCGCTCGTCGCGGTGACGGTGTACGTCGCCGGGGCCGCCGGGGAGGCGTAGCCGAGGTCGGTGGCGGCGAGGACCAGGCTCAGCCGGTGCCCGGCCTCGACCTCGTGGTCGATGGCGGGGAGGGTGAGCCGGACCTCCTTGCCGCCCCGCGCGTCGTCGACCCGGACGGGCGCGACCAGCTGGGCGGGCAGCACCTGTTGGCGCCCGCCCGGCCCGACGTCGTACACCTTCCCGAAGAGGACCGCCTCGCCCGTGTCGGACGTGACCTTCACGCGCACGGTCGGCGTCCCGGTGACGCGCAGGGTCTCGGTGAGGGGCCGGGTTTCGAAGCGGGCGTGCTGGCCGGGGAAGTCGAGCGACAGGCCGACGCCGAGCGACGACAGCTGTGACAGCCCGCCGCCGAGGCCGGGCACGGCGGAGATCGCGGGCGGGCTGGCCCCGGCGGGGTTGCGGAAGGTCAGCGGGGTGCGGGGGGTGAGGTCGAGGGTGCGGTCGCCGCCGCGCAGGCCCGGGTAGCGGTCGGCGGTGGCGCCGCGCAGTCGGGCCTGGCCGTCGGTGGAGTCGACGCCGCCGGTGCGGCTCACGCGGAAGGCGGGCCCGGTGTCGGTGCCGGTGTCCTTCTTGAGGTGGCGGTCGAACCAGGTGGTGATGCGTGCCTCGACGCGCTCGGTCTCACCGTCACCGCCGTCGTGCCCTCCGGCGATCCAGTCGACGGCGACGGGCGCGCCGTTGCCCCGCAGGGCCGTGGCCATGGCGTCGGCGTGCGCGAGCGGGAAGAGGGAGTCGGACTGCCCCTGCACGATGAGCGCGGGCACCTTGATGCGGTGCCCGACGGCGGAGGGGCTGCGCTGTGCGAGCAGTTCACGGGCCGCGGCATCCGGCTTCCCGGCGACGGCGACCCGCTCGTACATCGCGCACAACACGTCCTGGAACCGCCCACAGGCACCGGCGCCCGGCCCGCCTGCCGGCCCGCCTTCCGGCGTCGCGGCGCCCCGCGCCGTACCGGTGCCGGGGGTGGCAGCGCCCTCCGCCGGGGTACCGCCCGGGGGCTCGCCCTGGCCCGGGGGCTCCTCCTGGGCCGGAGGCCGGGGAGGCGTGACCGGCGTGGTGGTCGCGCCCGTGGAGAAGAAGATGCCGGCCCAGAGCTTCTTGAAGACGCCGTCAGGGAAGAGCGCGTCCGCCAGGTTCCAGTACGTGATCCGGGGGGCGATCGCGTCGACCCGCCGGTCGTACCCCGCCGCCAGGAGCGAGATCGCGCCGCCGTACGAGGCGCCTGTCACGCCCACGCGGGGGTCGCCCGCCCGGTCGAGCCGTACCTCGGGGCGCCGGGCCAGCCAGTCGATGAGCCGCGACACGTCCTTGACCTCGTACGCGGGGTCGTTGAGCCCGATCCGGCCGGTCGAGGCGCCGAAGCCGCGCGCCGACCAGGTCAGCACGGCGTACCCCGACCGCGCCAGGTCCTCGGCCTGCGCGCGTACGTCGTCCTTGCTGCCGCCGAAGCCGTGGCCGAGGAGCACCGCCGGGCGGCGCTCCGTGCCGGGCGCGGTGAAGAACGACGTGTCGATCGTCGCCCCCGGCATGGTCATCACCGTGTCCTCGCGGTGCACGGCGGGCTCACCGTCCGAGGCGACGGCCGTCCACGTGCCGGCGCCCGCGAGCACCACGGCGGCGGTGGCCAGCGCGGCCGCGCGGCGGCGGGGCAGGCGGGCCGGGCGGGGAAGTCGGATCTGCATGACTCGACCCTAAGCGGGCCGCCGCGCCGTCCCGGCTGCCGGCGGCATGAAAGATCGGGCCTTCTCAGGGAGTACGCACTACCGTCGCCGTACACCAGCCGCGGTATGCCGGGAGGCCCCATGGAGATCCGCCGTGCCACGACCGTCGCCGAACTCGTCGCCGCCGAGCACCTCTACGACGGCCCGGCGCGCCCCGAGTGGGCGGAGCGGTTCCTCGCGGCGCCCGGTCATCTGATGCTCATCGCGTACGTGGGCGGGGCGCCGGCCGGGATGGTGTCGGGCATCGAGATGCTCCACCCCGACAAGGGCGCGGAGATGTGCCTGTACGAGCTGTCCGTCGACGAGCCGTACCGGCGGCGCGGCATCGGGCGGGCGCTGACCGAGGCGCTCGCCGCCGTGGCCCGCGAGCGCGGCTGCTACGACATGTGGGTGGGCGTGGACACCGACAACGACCCGGCGCTGGCGACGTACCGGTCGGCCGGTGGCGCCGACGATGGAGAATTCGCCATGCTGACGTGGGAATTCGGCGACGAAGTGGGGAGGACCGACTAGCTCTCTTGTGCGGTACATGACCAGCCGAGACGCTGTGGCACCCGTCCGCAAGAAAGGTCAGGTGCCCCGAGATGAGAGCCCCGTCCCGCAGGCCCCGTCGCCGCATCGGCGCGCTGATACCCGTCATCGCCCTCGCTGCCGCTCTGCAGTTCGCCGCCACCCCCACCGCGCACGGCGCGCAGCTCGGTGACCTCCGTCTCGCCCCTACGGAGACCGCCGTCGCGAACAGCTGGATCGTCGTCCTCAAGGACGGCTCCACCCGCGCCGCCGACCTCGGCGTCACGCCGCGGCACCAGTACCGCAGCGCCCTCACGGGCTTCTCCACCACCATGTCCAGGGCGAAGGCCGCCGCCCTCGCGGCCGACCCGAGGGTCGCGTACGTCGAGCAGAACGCGACGGTGCGGCTCAGCGCCACCCAGTCGAACCCCACCTGGGGGATCGACCGCGTCGACCAGCGGAACCTGCCGCTGTCGAAGACCTACACGTACGACACGACCGCGTCGAACGTGAACGCGTACATCATCGACACCGGCATCCGTACCTCGCACAGCGAGTTCGGCGGGCGGGCCGTGGTCGGCACGGACACCGTCGGCGGCGGGCAGAACGGCCAGGACTGCCAGGGCCACGGCACCCACGTCGCCGGTACGGTCGGCGGGAAGACGTACGGCGTGGCCAAGGCGGCCAAGCTGATCGCGGTCCGCGTCCTGGACTGCAACGGCTCCGGCACGACCGCCGGGGTCATCGCGGGGGTGGACTGGGTGACGGCCAACGCCGTCAAGCCGGCCGTCGCCAACATGAGCCTGGGCGGCGGGGCGAACACGTCCCTCGACAACGCCGTCAAGCGGTCGATCGCGTCGGGCGTCTCGTACGCCATCGCGGCCGGCAACGGCAACATCCTGGGCCTGCCGGAGAACGCCTGCAACACCTCCCCGGCGCGCGTCCCCGAGGCAATCACCGTGGGGGCGACGGACAGCGCGGACAAGCGCGCGTCGTTCTCCAACTACGGCACCTGCCTGGACCTCTTCGCGCCGGGCGTGAACGTCACCTCGTCGTGGAAGGACAGCGACACGGCGACGAAGACGATCTCCGGTACGTCGATGGCGGCCCCGCACACGGCGGGCGTGGCGGCCCTCTACCTGGCGGCGCACCCGACGGCGTCCCCGGCGCAGGTGCGCGACGCGCTGGTGAACAACGCGACGACCGGCAAGGTCCAGAACCCGCTCACGGGCTCCCCGAACAGGCTGCTGTACTCGCGGTTCTAGCCCTCCGCCGCACGGCACCGGGAAGCGACCGGCCCCGGTGGGGGCCGGCCGTTCCGCGGTCCTCGGCGGTTGGGTCAGTGGTTGCGCGGGAAACCCAGGTCCACGCCGACGGGGGCCTCGGACGGGTCCGGCCAGCGGGTGGTGACGACCTTGCCGCGCGTGTAGAAGTGCACGCCGTCGTTGCCGTAGATGTGGTGGTCGCCGAAGAGCGAGTCCTTCCAGCCACCGAAGGAGTGGTAGCCGACCGGCACCGGGATCGGGACGTTCACGCCGACCATGCCCGCCTGGACCTCCAGCTGGAAGCGGCGGGCGGCGCCGCCGTCGCGTGTGAAGATCGCGGTGCCGTTGCCGAACGGCGAGTCGTTGATGAGGCGGACGCCCTCCTCGTAGGTGTCGGCGCGCAGCACGCACAGCACCGGGCCGAAGATCTCGTCGCGGTACGCGTCGGAGTCGGTCGACACCTTGTCCAGCAGGGACAGGCCGATCCAGTGGCCGTTCTCGTACCCGTCGACGGTGTGGCCGGTGCCGTCGAGGACGACCTCGGCGCCCTGGGCGGCGGCGCCGGTGACGTACGAGGCGACCTTGTCGCGGTGGGCGGCGGTGATGAGCGGGCCCATCTCGGACGTCGGGTCGTTGCCGGGGCCGATCTTGATCTTCTCGGCGCGCTCGCGGATCTTCTGTACGAGCTCGTCGCCGATGGCGCCGACCGCGACGACCGCCGAGATCGCCATGCAGCGCTCGCCGGCGGAGCCGTACGCCGCCGAGACCGCCGCGTCGGCTGCCGCGTCCAGGTCGGCGTCCGGGAGGACCAGCATGTGGTTCTTGGCGCCGCCGAGGGCCTGGACGCGCTTGCCGTTCGCGGAGGCCGTGGTGTGGATGTACTTGGCGATCGGGGTCGAACCGACGAAGGAGACGGCGGCGACGTCCGGGTGCTCCAGCAGGGCGTCGACGGCGACCTTGTCGCCGTGGACGACGTTGAGGACCCCGTCGGGCAGGCCGGCCTGGGAGGCCAGCTCGGCCAGCAGGTTCGCGGCGGACGGGTCCTTCTCGCTCGGCTTGAGGACGAAGGTGTTGCCGCACGCGATGGCCAGCGGGAACATCCACATCGGCACCATGGCCGGGAAGTTGAACGGCGTGATGCCGGCGACCACGCCGAGCGGCTGGCGGATGGCGGCGACGTCGACCCGGTTGGAGACCTGGGTGGACAGCTCGCCCTTCAGCTGGACGGTGATCCCGCAGGCCAGCTCGACGATCTCCAGGCCGCGCGCGACCTCCCCGAGGGCGTCCGAGTGGACCTTGCCGTGCTCGGCGGTGATCAGGTCGGCGATCTCGTCGCGGTGGGCGTCCAGCAGGGCGCGGTACTGGAAGAGGACGGCGGTGCGCTGCGCCAGTGAGGACGTGCCCCAGGTCGCGTACGCGGCCTTGGCGGCGGCGACGGCGGTGTCGACCTCCCCGGCGGAGGCGAGGGCGACCCGCGTGGTCACGGCGCCGGTCGCCGGGTCGGTGACCGGGCCCCAGTTGCCCGACGTGCCCTCGACGGTCTTGCCACCGATCCAGTGGTGGACGGTCTTCGTCATGACGTACCTACTCCTCTACAGGTGGCGGCGTCGGGCTGCGACATGCCGGTCGTACTCCTCGCGGGCCCCGACCGGCGACGAGCGGTCGCGGTCTCGGCCACGGGCCCATCCCACCATGCCTCGGCGAGGGCCGCGCCCGACACTGTGTCTGGCCTTTCGGTCTCCGCGTAGACACATGTGGGGACGGCCGAGCTCCGCTCGTCGGCGGGTTCTTCGCGCAGGTCACGAAGGGTGCGGGCGGGCGGGACGCGCAGGTCGGGGGGAGGCGGCGCCGCCCCGCGACGTCCACCGGGAGCGGGCCGTCGGTGCACGTGGTGCCGGGCGCGCCGGCCCGAGGGTGGCGGTGGGGTATCGGTGGGCGGTGCCGTACCGAGGGTGGCGGTGCCGTACCGGTCGCTGCCGCCGGGCTTCGCGGCTCCTCACCGGGGGCGTCTCGTCGTACGCGGACGGCGGGAGGCCGCTGCCGCCCGGGCCGGTTCGCCGCAGTCCGCCGGGTCGTCTCCCGCCGGGTCGTCTCCCGCCGGGTCGTCTCCCACCGGGACCTCCCCCGCAGGGGCGCCGCCCGGGGCGCCGTCGTCCTACGCCGGGCGACCTGGGGCGGGCCGCCCTCGGTGGCCGCGTCGGCCGTCGCTCCGGTGCCCGCCGTGAGCGGGGCGACGGGGCGAGGGCCGAGGGGCGGGCGCGAGGCGGCGAGGCGTTGACGGGCGGGCGAGGTTCCGACGGCGTCGGTGGCAACCGGGACGACGGGGCGAGGTCTCGGCGGCGGCGGGCGCGAGGGCTCGGCGGCGGCGAGGCCCCCGGACCTCGCGCGGGCTGGCGCAGGCTGGCCCGGGCGATGGTGCCGCGCGGCTCCACCCGGGACCTCCGGCGCGGGGCCGCGGCGAGCGGGGAGTCGTCGCTCGCGTCTCGCTCCTGCCAGGGCGAAGCGGCCTCCCGCGCCGGAGGCGATCTGGGCGTGGGCGTCTCGCGGTACGCGGTACGCGGTACGCGGTACGCGGTAGCACGACGCGCACCCCGTGACACCGTCGAACACGCCTTTCCGGCCGAGCAGTTCAAAGATCCGCTCGTCCACGTGCACCGTACAACCGCCGGTCGGCGGAAGCACGGTCCGCGCGCGTAACCGGCGGTGAAGTCGCGGGGCTCGCAGGGTGGGGACACGGCCACCTGGGGGCGGGGCGCGTCGGCGTCACGCGTGTAACAGGGGTCTCTCCCTCGTCACGCTTGTCTGCATTACGCGGCTCTTCCGTCACAGCCGTTCAACAGGCATCCCCATTTCGTCACTCTCCGTCGTTGAGCGGGCACAGGCTCAGTGATCGCCAGCGTCCCGCCGCGGCTCCCCCGACGGCCCTCCCGGGCCGCCGTCGCGGCTCTCGCAGGGAGGTGCCACAGATGACGGACAGAAGGCTCTGGTCCTACAAGGAGATTGCCGCACACATCCGGGTACAGCCGGACACCGTCCGGTCGTACCGCAAGCACGGCCTCCTTCCGCAGCCCGACCACGTGGAGGGCGGCAAGCCCTACTGGTACGCGGACACGATCCGCGTCTGGGTCGCCAACCGGCCCGGCAATCGGGGGCGCAGGGACTGACACCCCCGCCGGCCCCGTACCCCTCCCCGGTACGGGGCCGGCCGCCGCCCGGCCGAGCCACGGTCCCCAAATCCGTTGCGGACCGGCACGGATCCTGCGGAGGATCGCCGCATGCCCGCGGACCCGCCGATCACCACCCCCACCGACTTCTCGGTCAAGCCCACCCTCACCGGCGAGAAGGTGCTGCTGAGGCCGTTCACCGAGGACGACGCCCCCACGATGGCGGAGATCCTCGCCGACCCGGAGGTCGTCAGGTTCACCGGCACCGCCCCTGCCGCACCCTCCCCGTCCGAGGCGTTCCTGCGCACCTGGTACGGCTCCCGCAGCGCCCAAAGCGACCGCCTCGACCTCGCCCTGGTCGACCGGGCCTCCGGAGAAGTGGTGGGCGAGCTGGTCTTCAACGAGTGGGACGAGCCCAACCGCAGCTGCAACTTCCGCACCCTGATCGGCCCCAGAGGCCGGGACCGGGGCCTCGGCACCGAGGCGATCGGCCTGTTCCTCGGGTACGGCTTCGAACGGCTGGGCCTCCACCGGATCTCCCTGGGTGTCTACGCCTTCAACCCACGCGCCGTGCGCGTCTACGAGAAGGCCGGCTTCATCCGGGAGGGGGTGGAGCGCGAGACCCTGCTGCACGAGGGCGAGTGGATCGACTCGCTGTGCATGTCGGTCCTGGCCCGCGAGTGGGCGACCCGGAACCAGTGACCCCGCGAGGCCACCCTCCCGCCCCGGCCCGGGGCGCACCCCGCCGCCAGGGCTGGGGGGCCGCTGCCGGGGTTCGGGGCCCACCCTCCTGGCGTTTATACCCCCTAGGGGTATACTGTGAGGAGTGTCAGGGAGTCACGGTGCCCCCGTGGGCCCCGTACGCCCCTGCCGACCTTGACCGAACCAGAGGAGAACGCCATGACCCCCGAGCCGAAGACCGAACTCCCCCAGGCGACCACCGGCTCCTGCTGCTCGTCCACCGGCTCCTGCCACGACGGCGCGGGCGACACCCCGGCCGCCGGCACGGTCACGACCGTCTACCGGGTCACGGGCATGACGTGCGGCCACTGCGAGGGTGCCGTCTCCGGCGAGATCTCCGAGATCCCCGGCGTGACCTCCGTGACGGCGGTCGCCGCCACCGGCCGCGTTACCGTGGTGTCCGAGACCGCACTGGACGAGGCCGCGGTGCGCGCGGCCGTCGACGAGGCGGGTTACGAGCTCGTCGGCCAGGCCTGAGCCGGGCCCGAGCCCACGGCCCCAGCGGCCGGGCCGTACCGTGACGACGGTCGGCCCGGCCCCCGCCCTTGGAACCGCCCATGACCAGCATCACGACCCCACCGGACACCCGGACCGCCACCACCGAGCTCCTCATCGGTGGCATGACGTGCGCCTCCTGCGCGGCCCGCGTGGAGAAGAAGCTCAACCGCATGGACGGCGTCTCGGCGACCGTCAACTACGCGACGGAGAAGGCGACGGTCACCCACCCCACCGGGGTCCAGGTCGCCGACCTCATCGCGACGGTCGTCAAGACCGGCTACACCGCCGAGGAGCCACCCAAACCGCCCCCACCGGCCCCCGCCCCCGCGCCCACCGCCGGCCACGACGCTCCGACCTCCCAGAACACTCGGGACGCCCGGGACACCCGCCCGGGCGCCGAGGCGACCACCGGTGAGGCGGACGCGCGGACGCGGGCGCTACGGCAGCGCCTCGCCGTCTGCCTCGCGCTCGCCGCGCCCGTCGTCCTCCTGGCGATGGTGCCGTCCCTCCAGTTCGACCACTGGCAGTGGCTCTCACTCACGTTCGCCGCCCCCGTCGTCGTCTGGGGCGGCCTGCCCTTCCACCGCGCCGCGTGGACCAATCTCCGGCACGGCGCCGCCACCATGGACACCCTCGTCTCGGTCGGCACCCTGGCTGCCTTCGGCTGGTCCGTGTGGGCGCTGTTCCTCGGTGACGCGGGCATGCCCGGCATGCGCCACGGATTCGACCTCACGGCCACCCCCGCGGACGGCGCGTCGGCCATCTACCTGGAGGTCGCCGCCGGCGTCACCACCTTCATCCTCCTCGGCCGCTACCTGGAGGCCCGCGCCAAGCGCGCCGCCGGTGCCGCGCTCCGCGCCCTCATGCGCCTCGGCGCCAAGGACGTGGCAGTCCTGCGCGACGGCCGCGAGGTACGGATTCCCGTGGCCGACCTGCGCGTCGGCGACCGTTTCGTCGTCCGGCCCGGCGAGAAGATCGCCACCGACGGCACCGTCACCGAGGGCGCGTCCGCCGTCGACGCCTCCCTGCTCACCGGCGAATCCGTCCCCGTCGACGTGACCGCCGGCGACCCCGTCACCGGCGCCACGCTCAACACCTCCGGCCGTCTCGTCGTCGAGGCCACCCGGGTCGGCGCCGACACCCAGCTCGCCCGGATGGCCCGGCTGGTCGAAGAGGCCCAGAGCGGCAAGGCGCAGGTCCAGCGCCTCGCGGACCGGATCTCCGCCGTCTTCGTACCCGTCGTGCTGCTCATCGCGCTCGGCACCCTGCTGACCTGGCTGGCCGTGACCGGCGACGCCACCGCGTCCTTCACCGCGGCCGTGGCCGTCCTGATCATCGCCTGCCCGTGCGCGCTGGGCCTCGCCACGCCGACCGCCCTCATGGTCGGCACGGGGCGCGGCGCCCAGCTCGGGATCATCATCAAGGGCCCCGAGGTGCTGGAGTCCACGCACCGCGTCGACACCGTCGTGCTCGACAAGACCGGAACGGTCACCACCGGCCGGATGACCCTCCAGGGCGTCCACGTCTGTGAGGGCACCGACGAGCGTGAGCTGCTGCGTCTGGCGGGTGCGCTGGAGCACGCCTCCGAGCATCCCGTCGCCCGCGCCGTCGCCGCGGGCGCCGCGGAGCGCGTGGGCGCGCTGCCCACACCGGAGCGTTTCGAGAACGTCCCCGGCCTCGGCGTACGCGGTGTGGTGGAAGGCCGTCACGTCCTGGTCGGCCGTGCGGCGCTCCTCGAAGGCGCCGGGATCGGCGTCACGTCGCCGGGCGAGGGCGCCGTCCAGGTGGCCTGGGACGGCCGGGTGCGCGGCGCGCTCACCGTCGCCGACGCGGTCAAGGAGAGCAGCCCGGAAGCGATCCGCCGCCTGCGCGCGCTGGGCCTGACACCGATCCTGCTGACCGGCGACAACAAGGCGGTCGCCGAGGCGGTCGCGGCCGAGGTCGGGAT
>NZ_JBEXQK010000024.1:0-91553 GCF_040612535.1 Streptomyces sp. NPDC006368 | reverse complement strand
ACCCTCTCGGGCTTTCCTCCGGGCGCTTCCCTTCGGTATTTCGTGTTTCCAGCTTAGCAGATCCGTTTTCCGTTTCCGCCACCCGCTGGAGCGGGTCGCCGGGCAGTTCTCCGCTTTCGCGTTTCCCTTTCCGGCGGGTCCAAACACTACCAGGCTTTTTCCGTCCCTCTGACCACCACCCGTGGCACACAGAGGTGTAGACCAGTGGTGTAGACCAGTTAGGATCTCGGCTTGGTAGGCGCTGCCGACCCCTGACTCGCTGTCGCGTCCGGGCCAAGCAGGCCTACGACCCTACCTGCAGCCGGTAGTTGAGGCAAATCGCTTCCGGTGGTCCGGAGGCCCATGAACCTGGACCTTTCGGGCGGAACCGGGACTTCTTATGACATACGCTTCTGACAGTACGCCGTCCGGGACAAGCAGTGACGGCGACACAGAATCTCCGCCCCCTGGGAGGCTCCCCATGACCACCGTGACGTCGCCGCTCGCCGGCCGGGCCATCGGTCTTGCCGCTGTACCCGACCCTGTGTTCTCCGGGGCGATGGTCGGCCCGGGTACCGCCATCGACCCGGTGCGGGAGCCGTCCGAGGCGGTCGCTCCCATCGATGGTGTCGTCGTCTCCCTGCACCCGCACGCGTTCGTCGTCGTGGACGCGGAAGGCCACGGCGTGCTGACGCACCTGGGCATCGACACGGTGCAGCTCAACGGAGAGGGCTTCGAGCTGCTCGTGGCCAAGGGCGACACCGTGACCCGAGGGCAGGCCGTGGTGCGGTGGGACCCCGCGGGTGTCGAGGCGGCCGGCAAGTCCGCGATCTGCCCGATCGTGGCGCTGGAGGCCACCGCCGACTCTCTGGGCGAGCTCCGCGAGTCCGGTGACGTGAAGGCCGGGGACACGCTCTTCACCTGGCAGTGATGTCGGTGCCGTCCTCTTGACGGCACCCGGTCCGGCATTCAAACGTGGCGGCGCTGGCCGCCACTCAATCGGAGACAGGTGTAATGGAGACAACGCTGCGAGGCGTCGGGGTCAGCCACGGTGTGGCGATCGGCGAGGTTCGGCACATGGGCACGGCAGTCCTCGAGCCGCCGGCCAAGCAGATTCCGGCCGAGGACGCGGAGCGCGAACAGGGGCGTGCTCGTCAGGCCGTCGAGGCGGTGGCGGCCGATCTGATCGCGCGCGGGAACCTGGCGGGCGGCGAGGCACAGCATGTGCTCGAGGCGCAGGCGATGATGGCCCAGGACCCGGAGCTGATGGCCGACGTCGACCGTCGTATCGCTGTGGGAAGCACGGCCGAGCGGGCCGTGTACGACGCGTTCGCCGCGTACCGGGCGCTGCTCGCCGGGGCCGGTGAGTACCTCGCGGGTCGGGTCGCCGACCTCGATGACGTACGGAACCGGATCGTGGCCCGTCTGCTGGGCGTTCCGATGCCGGGTGTGCCGGACAGCGACGAGCCGTACGTGCTGATCGCACGGGACCTCGCTCCTGCCGACACCGCGCTGCTCGACCCGACGCTGGTCCTCGGGTTCGTGACCGAGGAGGGCGGGCCGACCAGCCACAGCGCGATCCTGGCGCGGGCGCTGGGTGTGCCGGCCGTGGTGGCGCTGCCCGGTGCCGGGGAGCTGGCGGAGGGCACCGTGATCGCGGTGGACGGCAGCACGGGTCAGATCTTCGTCGAGCCGAGCGCCGAGAAGCGGGCCGAGCTGGAGCGGGCCGCTGCCGAGCGCAAGGCGGCGCTGTCGGCGGCGACCGGTCCCGGCACGACGTCGGACGGGCACAAGGTGCCGTTGCTGGCGAACGTGGGCGGTCCCGCGGATGTCCCGGCCGCGGTGGAGGCCGGCGCGGAGGGTGTCGGCCTGTTCCGTACCGAGTTCCTGTTCCTCGACGACAGCAAGCAGGCCCCGTCGGAGGAGAAGCAGGTCGAGGCGTACCGGAAGGTCCTCGAGGCGTTCCCCGAGGGCCGGGTGGTCGTGCGGGTGCTGGACGCGGGTGCGGACAAGCCCCTGGACTTCCTTACGCCGGCCGACGAGCCGAATCCGGCGCTGGGTGTGCGGGGTCTGCGGACGCTGTTGGACCACCCGGAGGTGCTGCGGACGCAGCTGAGCGCGTTGTCGAAGGCGGCCGAGGGGCTGCCGGTGTACCTGGAGGTCATGGCGCCGATGGTGGCGGACCGCCTTGACGCGAAGGCGTTCGCCGACGCGTGCCGTGAGGCGGGGCTGCGGGCGAAGTTCGGTGCGATGGTGGAGATCCCGTCCGCCGCGCTGCGGGCGCGCTCGATCCTGCAGGAGGTCGAGTTCCTGTCGCTGGGCACGAACGACCTGGCGCAGTACACGTTCGCCGCCGACCGGCAGGTGGGTGCGGTGTCGCGGCTGCAGGACCCGTGGCAGCCGGCGCTGCTGGACCTGGTCGCGCTGGCGGCGGAGGCCGCCGCGGCGGAGGGCAAGAGCTGTGGTGTGTGTGGCGAGGCCGCGTCCGATCCACTGCTGGCGTGTGTGCTGACGGGTCTGGGTGTCACCTCCCTGTCGATGGGGGCCGCTTCGATTCCGTATGTGCGGGCGACGCTGGCGAAGCACACGCTCGCGCAGTGCGAGCGCGCCGCCGCCGCGGCGCGGGCGGCGGACACCGCCGAGGAGGCGCGGCTGGCGGCGCAGGCGGTGCTGTCCGGCGAGTAGGCGCGTGGCGCCCTGGTGAAGGGTGGTGGAGGGGCTTTCCCGCGGTGGCGGGAAAGCCCCTCCCTTTTGTGCGGTGTGCGGTCAGTGGTGGGTGGGCCAGTCGTCACCGCCGGTGACGTCGAAGCCGGCGCGGTAGTCGACGTCGGGCTCCGGGGGGACGGGCTCGCCGGTGTCGGCGTCGGTGCAGTAGGCGTTGAAGACCTCGGCCGCGCTGAGTGGGATGAGGTGGCCGCGGTCGAGGCGCCAGCCGTGGACGCGGTCCGGGGCGGCGGGGGTGGTGGTGCGCAGGACGACTCCCCCGGGCGTTTCGAGGGCGATGCCGACGGCCAGGACGGTGGCGAATTCGGCGCCTTCGGAGGAGTCGAGCCGGGCGGGGCCGGTGGCGGTCCGGTCGGCGTGGAGGGCTGCCATGAGCTGTTCGTCGTGGGCGGGGACGCTGCAGACGAGGTGGTGGGTGCCTGGTCCGGCTTCTTCGAGCAGGCGGTACAGCAGGTGGGACGCCTGGTCGAAGGCGGCGCGGCCGATGTCCTGGCCGCAGCTCGCGCAGAGTCCGATGTCGGTGAGGAGCACGGTGGCGTACTCCCACGTGGCGTGTCGCACCGCCTTGTTGATGAGGAGGGGGACGAGGTGGTCGATGGGTTGCCCGGTGTAGGCGACGCAGGCACCGGTGGTGGCGACCTCGGCGGTGAAACGGCTGCGGCTGGCCGGGGTGTCGGGGTCGAGGCCGGTCTCCGCGCAGTACGCGGCGTAGTCCTCGGGGTCGAAGAGGGTGACGGTGGTGTGTCCCCCTCCGGAGGCGAGGGTTTTCAGCAGGTCTTCGACCTGGCGGAGGTAGGTGGCGTGGTCGTCGAAGGTGAAGGTGCGGTAGCGGCGCATGGCCGCGAAGTCCTCCGCGTCGGCCAGCAGGCCGACGGTCCCGGCTACTTCGCGGCGCAGGGCGCGGCGCATGCCCGCGGCTGTCTTGGTGTGCGTGTGGTCGGTGCGCGGCATGAATCCCCCTTGTTCATCGATGCTCACTCACCGTAACCGGGGGGTCTGACAACGCCGCTGGGTGGCGGCGGCGAGGCCGTGGACGCCGAGGTAGGCGCCCTGGGCCGAGCGGGGTGAGCGGGGAGAGCGTGCGGCGGCGGGGCCGGTGCCGAAGCGGGCGAGGCGGACCTGGAAGAGGACGACGAGGACGGAATTGAGGACGACCGGCAGGGGGGCCAGACCGACGGGGGCGTCGGTGGCGGGGACGATCCACAGGGGCATGCCGACCTGGAGGATCGCGTCGTCGAGGAAGAGCGCGGCTTCGAGAGCCGTCGACGGCGGTACGGATCACGACGGCGGCGCTGGAGCCGGCCGACGCGGTGCGGTCGGCCTCGGACTTCGCGGATGCGCTGGGCGAGCCCGAGACCATGTACGGCGGTTGAGTCAGAGCCGTTCGCAGGGGTGCCGTTCGGCGAACTCCGGAGCGGTCATTCCCATGACGACCAGGGCGTGGCGGCGGCCGGCGAAGAATTCGTGGTCGCGCAGCCTGCCCTCCTCGACGAAACCGAGCTTGCGGTGGAGGGCGAGCGACGCGTCGTTGAACGCGTGGATGCCCGCCTCGCACTTGTGGTAGCGCCGCTCGCCGAACATGAAGCGCAGCCAGCAGTACCTCGGCGTCGGCGGCGTGGCCGCGGCGCTGGTGGCCGGCGCCGATGCCGATGCCGTGGCGGAACCGGCCGGTGCGCGGGTCGGCGTCGTGGGCCGACAGGGCTTTGACGAGGTCGCCGGTGTCGAGGGACTCGACGGCCAGCCGGAAGGTGTCGCCGGCGGGGGCGGCGACGGCCTGTTCGGCGCCCACGCGTGGTGGCCCTCGGCGGAGCGCGGCGGGTGGAGGGCGTCGACGGACCGCTGGTGCCCGAAGTGGGCGCCGTAGCCCATGAAGGCCTGCCAGTCCTCGGGTTCGATGGCGCGCACCCGTACCCGCTCGCCGGTCCGGAAGGTGCCCGGGAAGGTGCTCATCGGGTGCCGTGAGCTCGCTCGCGGGCGAGGTTCTCGTAGAAGCGGAGGAGGTCGAGGTTGTCGACGGAGCCCGGGTTGACGGCCTTCGACAGGTCGGTGCCCTGGAGGAGCCGTTTGACCGGGACCTCGATGCGCTTGCCGGTGAGGGTGTGCGGCACGCCGGGGACCTGGATGATCTCGTCCGGGACGTGGCGCGGTGAGAGCTGGGTACGGATGGTCCGCTTGATCCGTCCGATCAGGTCGTCGTCCAGGGTGGCGCCTTCGGTGAGGTGGACGAAGAGGGGCATCCAGTAGCCGCCGTCGGGCTCTTCGAGGCCGATGACCAGGGATTCGCGGATCTCGGGAAGGCGTTCGACGGCCTCGTAGATGTCGGCGCTGCCCATGCGGACGCCCTGCCGGTTCAGGGTGGAGTCGGAGCGGCCGTGGATGACCACCGAGCCGTGGTCGGTGATGGTGATCCAGTCACCGTGGCGCCAGACGCCCGGGTACATGTCGAAGTAGCTGTCGTGGTAGCGACTGCCGTCGGGGTCGTTCCAGAAGCGGATCGGCATGGACGGCATGGGGTTGGTGACGACCAGCTCGCCGACCTCGCCGATGACGGGCTTGCCCTGCGGGTCCCACGCCTGGAGGTCGGTGCCCAGGCAGGCGGCCTGGAGTTCACCGATGTGGACAGGGAGGGTGGGGACGGCTCCGGCGAAGCAGCTGCACACGTCCGTGCCGCCGCTGACGGAGGCGATCCACAGGTCGTCGGCCACCTCGTCGTGGAGCCATCGGAAGCCGTCGGGAGGAAGCGGTGAGCCGGTGGTGGCGACGCACTTCACGCGGGACAGGTCGTGGTCGCGCGAGGGGTGGACACCCGCCTTGCGGCAGGCCATGACGTACGCGGCGGAGGTGCCGTACAGGGTGGCGCCGGTGCGTTCGGCGACCCGCCATTGCGCGCCGGTGTCCGGGAAGCCGGGGCTGCCGTCGTAGATGACCACCGTGGTGCCGGTGAGCAGGCCGGAGACGAGGAAGTTCCACATCATCCAGCCGGTGGAGGTGTACCAGAAGAAGCGGTCCTCGGGGCCGAGGTCGCAGTGCAGGCCGAGCTGCTTGAAGTGTTCCAGGAGGATGCCGCCCTGGGACTGGACGATCGCCTTGGGCAGACCGGTCGTGCCGGAGGAGTACAGCACCCACAGAGGGTGGTCGAAGGGCACCTGTTCGAAGACGGGTTCGACGTCCGCCGCGGTGAGGGCGGACCATTCGAGGGCGCCTTCGGGGGCCTGCGTACCGAGGAGCGGGATGTGGACGACCGCGCGGAGGGTGGGCAGTTCGCGGCGCAGTTCGGCGACGGTGTCGCGGCGGTCGTGCTCCTTGCCGCCGTACCGGTAGCCGTCGACGGTGAACAGGACCACCGGCTCCACCTGCTGGAAGCGGTCGAGGACGCTGCGGGCGCCGAAGTCGGGCGCGCACGATGTCCAGACGGCGCCCACGGCGGCGGTGGCGAGGAGGGCGGTGACGGCCTGCGGGATGTTGGGCAGGTAGCCGCTGACGCGGTCCCCGGGGCGTACGCCGAGGGCGCGCAGCTCGGCGGCGAGGGCGCCCACCTGGCGGCGCAGCTCGGCCCAGCTGATCGGGGTGGGCTCGTGGGTCTCGTCGACGTGGAGCAGCGCGGGCGCGTCGGGGCGGTCGGCGGCGGCGCGCAGGGCGTGCTCCGCGTAGTTCAGGGTGGCGCCGGGGAACCACTGGGCTCCGGGCATGGAGCGGTCGCCGAGGACGCGCTCGTAGGGCGTGGAGAAGCGGATGTCGAACCACTCGGCCACCGCCTGCCAGAAGGTGTCGAGGTGCTCGACGGACCAGCGGTGCAGCGCCGGGTAGCCGCCCTCGGCAGGGGCGCCGTGCCGCTCGGCCGCCCAGGCCTGGAAGCGGGTGACCGCCGCGGCGGCGATACGGTCCTGGTCGGGCTGCCAGAGCGGCTCGTTCTGCGCGTGCTCTGAGGTCATGTGTGCTGCTCCCTGGCTGTGCGTCCCTGTACGCGGGTCTGCGTGTGTCGCGCGCACGTGCGGGGGTGTGCGCGTGACGCGGCTGACAGGGACGATGCCATGTGATCGTTGTTCGCACCAGGGTTCGCCACCCACGGTCGGGCAGCTGAATATGTGGTCCCACCACGGGTGAACGGCAGTTGAACGGGGCTCCCCGGCCGCCGGGTGGGTGGCAGGGTGAGCCGCATGGACGGTCGTGAGCTGGTGCGTTCGGTGAGGGTGTTCTCGACGGTGCGGGGACTGCGGGCGATGCGGTCGGCGTGGCGGCAGCGGCGTACGGACGCGTGGGGGCTGCGGCCCCGGGGGATGGAGCGGGCGCGGGTGCCGGGGCAGGCGGAGGGTGCGGAGCCGCTGCCGGGCGGGGGTGTCGTCCGGTTCGCCCGTTCCGAGCTGCGGGTGTGTGTCGCGAGTGGCGGCACGGTCTTCTGGGCGTGGGACGGAGCGGAGCCGCTCCCGTCGTACGCGCTGGCCGGTGACCCGCCGGAGCCCGATCAGCGCGCGGAGCTGGAGCCGGACAAGGGCGGCGGCTGGCGGGTGGTGTCCGAGCGGGTGACGGTCGCGGTGTCGCGCAACGGCGCCGTCGAGGTGCGTACGCCGGGCGGGATCGTCCTGCGCAGGGATCTGCCGCCGCGCTGGTGGGAGCCGGTCAACGGCGGTCCCGCGAGGTGGGTGCAGCGCACGGAGTTCCCGGCCGACGCGCGGTTCTTCGGGCTGGGCGGCCGGGCGTCGGGGCCGCGGCTGCGGAACGGTACGTACCGGCTGTGGAACACCGACCCCCGCGGGGCCTTCGCGCCCGGTGACGACCCCCTCTACATCACCATGCCGGTCCAGCTGGTCGTGTCCGACGCGGGCACCCATCTGGCGTTCCACGACAACTCCTGGGACGGGCGGGTGACGCTGCGCGAGGGCGAGGAGGGAGCCGGGTCGGGGCACGACCGGCCCGGCACCGGCGAGCTCCGGATGAGCGGTGGTCCGCTGCGCTGCTGGGTGGTGGTCGGTACCCCCGCGCGCGTGCTGCACGGCTGGACGTCCCTGACGGGCGCCCCCGCGCTGCCTCCGTCGTGGGCGCTGGGCCCGCAGCACGCGCGGTGGGGTTTCGGCACGGAGCGCGAGGTGCGCCGCGTGGTGGCCGGCTACAAGGAGCGGGATCTGCCGCTGTCGGTGCTGCACCTCGATATCGACCACTACGACGAGCACCAGGCGTTCACCGTGGACCGCGAGCGCTTCCCGGACCTGCCCGGGCTGGCGCGGGAGCTGCGCGAGGACGGGGTGCGGCTGGTGTCCATCGTCGACCCGGCGGTGAAGGCCGAGCGCGGCAACGCCGTGTACGAGAGCGGGCGGTCGCTCGGCGCCTCGGGGGCGTTCGTACGGGACGGGCGTGGCAACGAGGTGCTGGGTCTGGTGTGGCCCGGTGAGTGCGTGTACCCCGACTTCACCGATCCGGCGGTACGGGAGTGGTGGGGCGGGCTGTACGAGGAGCGGCTCGCCGAGGGCTTCTCCGGGGTGTGGCACGACATGAACGAGCCGGTGTCCTTCGCGCCGTTCGGCGACATGACGCTCCCCCGCTCGGCCCGGCACGCCCTGGAGGGCCGTGGCGGCGACCACCGTGAGGCCCACAACGTGTATGCCCTGGGGATGGCCAGGGCGGGCTACGAGGGGCTGCGCCGGCTGCGGCCGGACGAGCGGCCGTTCCTCTTCTCCCGGTCCGGCTGGGCGGGGATGCAGCGGTACGGCGGCACGTGGTCCGGTGACGTGTCCACCGGGTGGCCGGGGCTGCGCGCCTCGCTGTCGCTGGTGCTGGGGACGGGGCTGTGCGGGGTGCCGTACTCGGGCCCGGACGTGGGCGGTTTCGACGGCAGTCCGTCGCCGGAGCTGTTCCTGCGCTGGTACCAGCTCGGGGCCTGGCTGCCGCTGTTCCGTACGCACGCGGCGATCGACGCGGGACGGCGTGAACCGTGGGAGTTCGGGCCCCAGGTCCTGCGGCACGCGCGCGTGGCCCTGGCCGAACGGGAGCGGCTGCGCCCCTACTACGTCACCCTCGCGCAGTTGGCGCGGCTCACGGGGGCGCCCTATGTGCGGCCCCTGTGGTGGGGGGCTCCCGAGGACCGGGCGCTGCGCGACTGCGAGGACGCGTTCCTGCTGGGGGACGCGCTGCTCGTGGCGCCGGTGCTGGCCCGCGGGATGGACCGGCGGGCGGTGCGGCTGCCGCGCGGGCGGTGGTACGACACGGCGACCGGCCGCGCCTACGAGGGACCGGGGCAGATCCTGCTGGACGCGCCGCTGTCGCGTATCCCGGTCCTCGCGCGGGCGGGCGCGGTGATCCCGGTACGGGGCGAGGACGGCGCCGAGGAGCTGGAGGTGTGGGCGCCGGCCGAGGGGCGCACGGGCGGCGGTCTGGTGGTGCGGGACGCCGGGGACGGCTGGGAACGGGCGGAGGTCGAGCGGTACACGACCCGGTGGGCGGACGGCGGGGTGCGGGTGGAGCGCGTGACGGACGAAGGGCCGGTGCCGGTGGAGGGGCAGCGGGTCCGGGTGCGGGGGCTGGGGGCCGTACGGGGGTGAGCGGGGGGCGCGGGGGTCGCAGGGCGACCGCGAATGGCTGCGAATGACTGCGGGGCAAATGGGTGAACCGCGCACACGGGGGCGGGCGTTCGGGCGTTGTGCAGGGCGGCCCGGCCGAGCCGAGCGCCGGGGCGTGCGACGAGAGGAACAACAATGATCAAGCAGGTGCTGGCGACGGCGGGGCTGGCCGCGGTCGTGCTGGGCGCTGCCGCCTCACAGGCTTCCGCCGTGGGTGACCACGGCGTGCAGACCATGAACGGCAACAACTCCGTGCAGTCGTACGGCAACACGGGCCCTGACGACGGGGCGGCTTCCACCGGTGGGAAGGCACCGGAGGGTGCGCTTCCGTCACTGAACCTTTGGTAGGTCGCCGTACCGGCCGGTGAACCAGTTGCGTACCGCCGCGGTGTGGAGGGGGAACGCCAGCTCCGCCGGCGCGTACAGGAGGTGGTGGCCGGACGTCTCGTCGGTGGCGGCCGTGGGCGGCAGGTCGGCGGCGGGGCGTCGCGGGAGGAGACCGAAGAGCAGCAGGTGTCCGGCGGGCGAGCTCATCGCGTCGGCCAGGCGGACGTCGGCCGCGTCCGCGTCGATGCCGGTCTCCTCCCGCAGCTCCCGGACCACGGCGTCCCGCCAGTCCTCCGCGTGGTCGATGAAACCGCCGGGCAGTGCCACGCCGCCGCGCCGCGGTTCGATGGTGCGGGTGATGACGACGAGCCCGGTGCCGCGTGCGTCGGTCGCGGGCAGGAGGGCGACGGCGACCGGAAGCGGGTTGCGGTAGGCGGTGTCGCCGCAGACCCCGCACGTGCGGGGCCAGCCGGTGCCGAGGCGGTGGGGCGCGCCGCAGGAAGCGCAGTGGGAGTCCTTCACGGGGCGGACTGTACCGATCGACCGTACCCGGCCGAAGCGTAAGCCGGGGGAAGGACCGTGCTCACCGGGCCGTACCCACCGGGCTGTACACCACCTGGCCGGACTCACCGGGCTGTACCCGCCGGCCGGGACCTGATAGACCGTGCGCATGACAGGACTTGCCTCCGTTCTCCGCGTCCTCGCGGCAACCGCTTCCCTGCTCGTGTTCGTGGCGGCGGCGCCGCCCTCCGCACAGGCCACCCCTGAGCCCAGGGCCCCGAAGGAGTTCGTGGCGCTGCGCTCGGTGGACCCGACGATCATCGAGGAGATGCGGTACACGACCGCGCACAATTTCGTCGGTGAACCGGTGGACGGCTACCGGCAGCCGGTGTGCATCCTGACCGCGCCGGCCGCGCGGGCCCTGCACCGGGCACAGGTGGCGCTGGAGCGGCAGGGGTACTCACTGAAGGTGTACGACTGCTACCGGCCGCAGCGGGCCGTGGACCACTTCGTACGGTGGGCGAAGGATCTGCGGGACGAGCGCATGAAGGCGGAGTTCTATCCGCTCGTGGCCAAGTCGCGGCTGTTCGCCGACGGTTACATCGCGGAGAAGTCCGGGCACAGCAGAGGCTCCACGGTCGACCTGACGATCGTGGAGCTGCCCGCGCGGCGGACCCGCCCCTACGAGCCGGGCGAGAAGCTGGTGCCGTGCCACGCGCCGCGGCAGGAGCGGTTTCCCGACAACTCCGTCGACATGGGGACCGGCTTCGACTGCTTCGACACCCTCTCGCACACCGATGACCCGCGCGTACAGGGGTCGCAGCGGGCGAACCGGCGGTTGCTGAAGAACACGCTGGCCGCGCAGGGGTTCGTGAACCTTCCCGAGGAGTGGTGGCACTTCACGTACAAGCCGGAGCCGTTCCCGGACACGTACTTCGACTTCCCTGTGGCACGGAGGTCGGTCGCAGGCCGCTGAACCACAGCCGACGGCCGACCGCGCGGCACGGCACCTTGGGCGAGGGCGGGGGCCTGGGCCGGCGCGAGGAGTGACCCGTGCTCACGGCTCGTACCCCGGTCGGCGGGGGTACGAGCCGTGTCCACCCGGGCTCCGTGCCCGGCGGTCCACCGGGCTTACGTCGTGACCGGTTCGCGTTGCCGGTCGGCCAGGGTCAGCGCGTGCTCGACGACCGACACGAGCACCTCCTTGACCGACCCCCGCTCCCGCGCGTCGCACACCATCAGTGGCACCTCGGCGTCGAGGTCGAGTGCCGCCCGTACTGTCTCCACGGGGAAGCGGGGCGCGCCCTCGAAGGAGTTGACGGCCACCGCGAAGGGGATGCCGCGCCGCTCGAAGTAGTCGATGGCGGCGAAACTGTCCCCGAGACGGCGCGTGTCCGCCAGGACGACCGCGCCCAGCGCGCCCTGTGCCAGCTCGTCCCACAGGAACCAGAAGCGGTCCTGTCCGGGCGTACCGAAGAGGTACAGGACCAGGTCCTCGCGGAGGGTGATCCGGCCGAAGTCCATGGCGACCGTGGTGGTCGACTTGGTCTCGACGCCGTGGAGGTCGTCGACCGGCCGGCCCGCCTCGGTCAGGGTCTCCTCGGTGCGGAGCGGCTTGATCTCGCTGACGGCGCCCACGAGCGTCGTCTTGCCCACGCCGAAGCCGCCCGCGACGAGGATCTTCAGCGTCACCGGCTCGACCAGCGGCCGCTTGGCACGGCTGGAGCGGGAGCTAGAGCGCCCGAAGGCCATTGATCACCTCACGGAGAATGTTCACGTCCGGCAGCTCGGCCGGCGGAACGGGACGGGTTACGTGGACGAGTTCGTCCTCGACGAGATCGCCGACCAGCACGCGGACCACCCCGACGGGGAGGTCCAGTCCGGCGGCGAGCTCGGCGATCGACTGGGGGAGGTCGCTGCACCGCTCGACGATCTCCACATGCTCCGGTGAGAGCGTCTGGTCGCGGCCGGGGTCATCGGCCGCCGGTTCGGGGACGACCACCGCGATCAGGTCGAGGCGGTGGCGGGTGGCGGTGCTGGTACGGCCTCGCGTCATCGCGTACGGGCGGACCACCGGGCCCGCCTCGTCGTCGAACCAGTGGTGCGGGTCCCGACGGTGCTGCCGGTCCTGCCGTTCCTGGCCGTGCCGTCTGTGCCTGCCTACCGCGTCACTCATCGCATCCCCCGTCACCCTCCGGTGGTCAGTCCGGTCCGCGGTGCCGTCGCGAGGTGGGCTCCCACCCGCTTCACCATCAGTGTCATCTCGTACGCCACGAGGCCGACGTCGGAGTCGGCGTCGGCGAGCACCGCCAGGCAGCTTCCGTCGCCCGCCGCCGTGACGAAGAGGAAGGCGTCCTCCAGCTCGACGACCGTCTGGCGGACGCGGCCGGCGTCGAAGTGGCGGCCGACGCCCTTGGCGAGGCTGTGGAATCCCGAGGCGACGGCGGCCATGTGCTCGCTGTCCTCACGGCTGAGGTCCTTGGAGGCGCCGGTGGGCAGGCCGTCGCTGGAGAGAACCAGGGCCTTGCGGATCGTTCCGACCCGGTCGACGAGTTCGTCGAGAAGCCAGCTGAGCTCTCCGGCCGTGCCGGGTGAGTGGGTTGCTGCGGCGTTCGGTGCGGTCATCGACCGTCCCCCTCCGGTGTCGTTCCTGGTGCTGTCTCACCGCGGACGGCCGGTGGGGCGCCCTCGGCGTTCTCCCGCCGTCCGCGCTGCCAGCCGCGCTGCATGGCGGCCATGCGGTTGCGTACTTCTTCCGCGTCCCGGTCCGCGTCCCGGTCTCCGTCCGGTCCCGTCCCCCGGTCCCTGCCGCGCTCGGCGTTCCCGGGTGCGGGGGTGGCCGGGGCGGCGTGGCGCTCGACGGCCGCCTCCCGCAGCTGCGGGGCCAGGCTGGCCTGGCGTACGCGGCGGGGCAGGCCGCCGAGCAGCAGCGTGGCTTCGGCGTCCGGGGTTCCGGTCTCCCGGGGCCCGGTGTGCGGGACTTCGGGGTCCGGGGCTTCGGGGTCCGGGCGGCCCGGGAGCGGGTGGGTGCGGCCTCGTTCGTCGAGGCGTCGGCCGCGGTCGGCGATCAGGGTGGGGGCCGTGGGCCTGCGGCGCGGCAGCGGGATGGGGCCCGCGGTGCGCCGATCGTCCTGGTCGGCGGCCTGCTGGTGCTGCTCGTGGTGCGAGCGGTCGGAGTGGCCGGAGTGGTCTGCCGGTCCGCCGGTCACCGGGCGCAGGGGTGACCTCGGGCGGAACAGTCCGCCGCGTTCGCTCTCCGTGGCGTCGATGTCGCCGAGGCGGTCGTCCACGCGGTCGTCGAAACCGAGCGCGTCGGCCGACGGCTCCAGTTCGATCGGCCCGTCGAGCACGGAAGGGCCGGTGGCGGGAGACAGCCCGGAGGGCACCTGGGAGAGCGCCGCGCGCCGGGGCGGGGCGTCACCGGCGCGGCGGTCCGCGCCCTTGCGTTCCAGGCCCTTGCGGTCCCCGGACGCGCGGTCCACGGTCCTGCGGCCGGCGCTCCCGCGGTCCGCGCCCTTGCGGTCCGCGCTCGTGCGGTCCAGCCGGAAGCCGGTGCCCTGCGTCTCGGGGGCTTCGGTGAGCAGCGCCGCCGGGATGAAGACGACCGCGGTGGTCCCCCCGTACGGGGACGGCTGGAGCGACACCCGTACGTTCTGGCGCTGGGCGAGCCGGCTGACCACGAACAGGCCGAGCCGGTCGGTGTCGGAGAGCTCGAACTCCGGTGTCTCCGCGAGCCGAAGGTTCGCGTCGAGCAGGGCCTCCGGCGCCATGCCGAGGCCGCGGTCGTGTATTTCGAGGGTGAAGCCGTTGGCCACCGGCTCGCCGTGCACGTGGACGGCGGTGTGGGGCGGCGAGAACACCGTGGCGTTCTCCAGGAGTTCGGCGACGAGGTGGGTGAGGTCGGCGACGGCCGGCCCGCCCACACCGATGCGCGGGAGCCTGCGCACCTCGATGCGCTCGTAGTCCTCGACCTCGGCCACCGCCGCGCGGACCACGTCCATCAGCTGGACGGGCTTGCGCCACTGGCGGGAGGGGGCCGCGCCGGAGAGGATCACCAGGCCCTCGGCGTGGCGGCGCATGCGGGTGGTGAGGTGGTCGAGCTTGAACAGGTCGGCAAGCTCGTCGGTGTCCTCGGTGCGCCGCTCCATGGTGTCGAGGAGGGTCAGCTGGCGGTGCAGCAGCACCTGGTTGCGGCGGGCGAGGTTGACGAAGACCTCGGAGACGCCGCGGCGCATGTCGGCCTGCTTGACGGCGGCTTCGACGGCGGCCCGCTGGAGGGTGTTGAGGGCCTGGCCGACCTGGCCCACCTCGTCCTTCTCGTACTCCAGGTGCGGCACTTCGGTCCCGACGTCGACCTGCTCGCCGGCGGCCAGCCTGCGCATCACGCTCGGCAGCCGTACGCCGGAGACCTCCTGGGCCTCCTTGCGCAGCCGCCGCAGGTCGCGGACGAGCCGGCGCCCTATGCGTACGGAGACGATGACCGACACCAGGAGGGCCAGGAAGCCGAGGACGCCGGCGACACCGGCCTTGAGCAGGACGCTGTACGCGGCGGGCTGCACCCGGTCCTGGTAGCGGTCACCCGCCTCGGTGTTCTCGGTGGCGAGGCTGTCGAGGACGGGGGTGGCGATGTCCTGCCAGTGTGCGGCCCGGACCGCTCGGGGGTTGTCGGTGGCCCCGGCGGCTATCAGCGCCTCCTCGGCGTCGCGCAGCGGCTCGGTCGCCGGGCCGCGCCAGTACTGCCCGAAGATCCGGCGTTCGGAGGCGGGCAGGAGCTCCAGGTTGACCTGGTAGAACAGCTTGCGGTGCGCGACGAGGTCGGAGACGGCCCGGATCTCCTCGGCGGTGACGCGTCGGCTGATCAGGGAGGAGATGACGAGGGCGTCCTCGCGGGAGAGCATCTCGCGGGCGCGCACGACGCCGACGAGGGCACGGCCCTGCTTGTCCATCTCCACGTTCTCCAGGGCGTGGAGGTTGAGCAGGAAGCTGTGGCAGGGGTCGACGACGCGGTTGTAGAGGTCGAGTGCCCGCATGCGGCCGAGGGCGCGGTTCTCGACGGAGACGCGCAGTGCGGACAGGCCGTCGAGCGCTTCGAGGAGGGATGTGAGGCGCCGGGCCTCTTGGGGCTGCATGGCCTCGGTGACGCCGGATTCCTGGGCGTTGGCGCGTACACGGGCGATGGCCCGGTCGGTGGCCGCACGCTCGCGGCGCAGCGAGGGGAGCGCGTCGGAGGCGCGTGGGTCGGCCAGGTAGACGAGGCTCTGCCGGCGTTCCTTCTGGATGACGCGGACGGCGTCCTCAAGGGGGTAGCCGACCTTTTCGACGATGTACGCGACGTCGAGGAGCTGGTTGGCCTCGCGGCCGGTGAGGAATGTCGCGAATCCCCACAGTCCGGTGAGGGAGACAAGCGGCACAAGCAGCAACGCCACGATCTTCCTGCGGATCGACTTCCCGCGAAAGCGCATGGCCTCCCCCAGCTCGGGCCCGCCCGGTGACGAGTGGTCCGGCGGGGTACGCACATCAACACATCAACAAACGGCGCGAGCCTACTACTGCACCAGGGGCTTCTCGAAGGTGCGTCCGGGCGATTTTCAGCCGCAAGGTGACGTCCTGATCATGAGTTGTCCTGCTATTCGGGGAGTTGGCCATCCGCTCCGGGGCGGATGACACCTGGCGGAGCGCTGTTTGCCTCTCGGTGACACATGGCTGGAAGTGGGCGTTCCCGGGAATCTTCCCGACCGGTCATACGTCTACGGACCGGGGGGAAGCGCGGGAGTGTCGGGACTGTCGGCGTAATGCGGCTCAAGACGGGCAGCCACCCTGAAGGACGGTCGGTTGTGGGGAGTGGCGGTTTCGATGGCGACGCAGCGGCGGGAACGGTATGAGCGCGAGGAGCACCAGGAACGGCGCGAGTTGTGGGTGGAGGAGCCGGCGACACGGCGCCGGCTGCCCGATCCGGTCCGCAGGGCGGCGGTGCGCGCCGTTCTCATCGCCTCGCTGACGCTGATACAGGCGATGGTGGCCTTCTTCTCCACGCTCGCCGGATCGTGGCTGGCCTTTCCGACGGTGATCAGCAGCGTCGCCGGCACCATGCTGTCGACCTGGGCGGCGGCGGACGTGTGGGTGACCCGGCAGGTGTGGAACCAGCGGCACGGCGTCGTGTCGATGCCGAGCAGCACGGCGCGGCAGCTGCGACGGGAGCGGCGCCGGGCCCGGCGGGTCGCCCGCGCGGAGGCACGCGCGTCGTACGGCGCGGGGGCGTACCGCACCGGGCCCTACCGCACGGCCTCGGAGCCGGACGGAGCGAACGGCGGCGTGTACGACGCGCACGGCGGACGTGAAGTGCCGGGCGAGCGCGATGCGCGCGAGGCCGGGCGAATACGGCAGCGGGGCGACGAGGCCCACGGACGGCGGGAGCGTCGGGGTGCGGGAACCCTCTCGCAGGCCTGAACCGCGATGCCCCGCCGCTCTGCCGCGCCGGCCCGCCGCCGTGGCGGCGGGTGGCGCACGGCGGGTGGCGCTAGTCGGCTGACGGTGCCGGCTCGGCGGGGGCGCGCTTGAACATCCGGGTGGCGGTGATCTCGCCGTGCACCACCGTCTCGGTGTCGGTGTTCTGCTGCGGCAGGCCGGGGCGCAGGTGCTCCTCCACACTGATGTACTTCAGCCCGGCCCGCAGGTCGGCGTCGTTGCGCAACCGGATGACCAGCGGGAACTCGGCGAGCGCGGTCGTGTCGAACAGGCCCGTCGTGTAGAGGAGCTGGACGCCGAGCGCGTCGGACACGGCCCGCTGCAACTCCAGCAGGTACGTGGCGTTGGCGCGCCCGATGGGGTTGTCGAGGAACAGCGTGCCGGCGTGCCGGTGCTTGTCGCGGCCCCGGTCGTTGCTGCGCAGCGCGGCCATCGTGCAGTACAGGGCGATGGCGGCGGTGAGCAGCTGCCCGCCGGAGAAGACATCGCCCATCTGCCCGACCGGCACGCGCTCGGCGCGCAGTACCGCGTCCGGCTTGAGGATCTCCACGGCCACGCCCTTGGGTTGCAGTGCGGCCTGGACACCGCGCAGGAGCAGGGACATGCCGTCGCGGCGAAGGTCGGAGTTCTTCCTGACGGCGGCGCTGGTCGCCTCGTCGATGACCTCGCCGAGCCGCTCGGTCAGCGTGGCCTGGTCGGGTTCGTCGAACCGGATGCGGAGGAACTCCTGGCCGGACCACTCCCCGAGGCCTTCGGGGAGCCGGGACAGCCGCTGGGCGGAGCGCAGTGTGGTGAGCGCGGACTCGACCAGGCCGCGCAGCCGGTCGACGATCGAGTCGCGGTTGCGCTCCAGCTGCGCCAGCTCGTCGGTGAGCACCCGCAGGCGGGGGGCGAAGGCCTCGGCCCACTTGGCGGCGTGTTCGGGCAGGGCTGCCGCGGGCAGTTCGCGGATCTGCTGCCGGGCGGGGGTGCGGACCTGTTCGTAGCGGGTGGAGTTGGCGTGGCGTACGAGCACGTCGCACGCCTCGCGTACGGCGGCCTCGGCGGCCGACAGGTCCGCGGCGCAGCCGCGCAGGGACCGGCGGGCCTCCGCGGCGGACTGCCGCGCCTCGTCCAGGCTGCCGGGGTACGGCTCGGGCGCCTCCGGCTCCTCGTCGGTGTGCTCCCTCAGCAGGTCGCGCAGGAGCGCCGCCGTCTCGTCGAAGCCGCCGGCGGCGTCCTCGGTGGCGCGGTGGGCCTGGAGCAGCCGGGCGTGGGTGGCGCGGGCGGCCTCCAGCGCGTCGGTGCGGGCGGCCAGTTCGGTGGTGGCCGTACGCAGGAGGGACTGGGCGTGCTCGGCGTCGGTGGGGACGAGCTCCTCGGGCAGCTCGGTGTGCGACTCGCCGTCGGCGGGGGCCAGACGCTCGGCCTCGCCGCGCAGCCGGCCCAGCTTCTCGCTGGCCTCGGAGGCGCGGGTCTCCAGCATCTGCACCAGGGACTCGGCGCGGGCTGCGGCTGCCTGGCGGGACGGGCCGTCGGCGCCGTCGGTGCCCTCCAGCAGTTGGGCGGCGCGGGTGCGGACCTTGTTGGTGAGCCGGTCCAGCTCGGCGAGGGCGGCGCTCTCGTCGCTCTCGGCGCGGGCCTGTTCGGCGCGCAGGTCGGCGCCGACGCCGACCTTCTCGTACAGCTGGGAGGCGGCGCGGTACGCCTCGCGCAGGGCGGCCAGTGGGACGCGCTGGGCGTCGTCCCCGGCCTCCGGGAGGTTCTCGGGGGCTCCGGCGATCTCGGAGCGCTCGGCGCGCAGGGCGCGGGCGGTGCGGTGGGCGTCGTCGGCGGCGCGCTGGGCGGCGCGGCGGTCCTCGTCGGCGGCGCGCGCCCGCTCCAGGCAGGTCTGGGCGCGGGCCTCGTACTCGGCGGCCTCGTCGGTCAGTTCGCGGAGCCGGACCTGCCAGCCCGCCCGTTCGCGGAGCCGGTACGCCAGTCCCGCGAGGGCGTCGGCGACGCGCCGGGCGCGCTGCGCGGCCTCCTGCCGCTCGTCGCGGACGCGGGCGGCGTCGGCGGCCGCCTCGTCCGCCTCGGCCCGTACGGTGCGGGCCTCGGCGAGCGTGGCCTCGGCCTCTTCGGCGGCGACGCGCGCGGCGGTGGCGGCCTCGGCGAGTTCGGCGAGCATGCCGGGCGGGCAGTCGGCGCGCCAGGAGCCGATGCGGGCGGACAGCGAACGGTCGCCGGTGAGGCGGGCGGCGAGGGCGCGGATCTCCTCGTCGCGGGCGGCGGCCCGGGCGCGCAGCGCCTGACGCTCCTCGTCGGCGGCGTGCTCGTCGTGCATGGCCGGGTTCGGCGGGACGAGGAAGACGTCCGTGTCCGTACCCGTGCCGGGCTGGGGAACGGGGGCGAGGAGCGCGGCGGCGGTGCCCACGGCGACCGCGGAGCGCGGCAGCAGGGCGGCGCCGGCGAGGGCTTCGCGGGCCCTGGCGTACGAGACGGGGTCGGTGATCACAACTCCGTCGACCAGCTCGGGGCGGGCGGCGAGGACGGCGGCGTGGTCGGCCGGGTCGACGGCCTGCGCCAGGTACCGCCAGCCGGGGAGGGCGGGGATGCCCTGTTCGCCGAGGAACTCGACGGTCGCGAGGACGTCGGGGCCGGGCGGCAGCAGCCCGCCGTCGCCGAGCGCGCCGAGGATGCGCGCGTCGTCGGCGGCGGCGGTGCGCAGTTCGAAGAGCTTGCGCTCGGCGGAGGCGATGCCCTGGTCGAGGAGGTCGCGGAGCTCGTCGGCGTACCGGTCGAGCTCCTCGGCGGTCAGGGGGCCCTGGACGGTGGAGCGGCGGGCGCCGGGGCCGCCTTCGGTGTGCGGGGCGGGGTCGTTGGGCGCGGCACCGTCGGGCGCGGCGGCCGTGCCGCGGCGGGGTGCGGGGACGGTGGCCTGGGAGGGCGCGGCCGGGGGCAGGCTCAGCAGTTCGGCGAGGCGCTCCTCGGCGGCGATCGACTCGGCGGCGCGGCGCTCGGCCCGGTGGGCGTTCTCCGCGGCCTGGGCGGCGTCCGCGGCGCGGGCCGCGGCCAGTTCCGCGCGGGACTCGTCGGCGGCGGCCTCGCGGGCGCGTTCGGCTGCCGCCCGGGCGGCGTCACGGGCCGCCTCCCAGGCGGCCACGGTCGTCTTCTCGGCGTCGCTGGCGGCGAGCGCGGCGCGGGCCGGGTCGGCGTCGGGGGCGGTGTCGTCGAGCCAGCCGGCGCGTACCGCTTCGGCTGTCTCCTGCTCGACCTCGGTGAGCCGCTGGCGCAGGTGGCCGGCCTCGCTGCGGGCCCGCTGGGCCTCGGTCGCGGCGGCGGTGGCGTCGCGGTGGGCGGTCTCGGCCGCCTCCTGGAGGGCGGAGGAACGCTCCTCCTCCTCGTTGGCGTGCCGCTCGCCGTCCTCCGCGGCGGCGTGCAGGGCCCGTACGAGGTCGGCGGCGGCCTTGGCGCGGGCGGCGAGCGCCGGGGCGGCGTCCCGCTCGGCCTCCTGGATGGCGGCGGACACGCGCGTCGCGCGGTCGGCGGCGGCGCGGTGGCGCAGCACCACCTCGGTGGCCTGCCAGGCGGCGTGCAGGGTGCGGGCGTCGGTCAGCTCGCGGCGCTGCGCGGCGGCGCCCTTCTCGGCGGCGGTGAGGGCCAGGGAGGCGTGGCGGTAGGCCAGTTCCGCGGCGATGAGGGAGGCACGGCCGCGGGCCTCCTCGGCCGCGGTGACGGCGTGGGCAGCCGTGGTGACCTGCTCGGCGAGCTCGGCGGTGCGGACGCGTTCCCCGGCGGCGCGGGCTGAGAGGCGGCGGGCGAGGGTGCGGGTGCGGCGTTCGGCGCCGGCGTGGACGTCGCGCGCGCGGGCGCGCGTGTCGGCCGCTTCGACGATCCGGCCGAGCAGGTCGACGGAGCCGGCGGTGAAGTCGCGTTCGGCGGTGAGCTCGGCGCGGCGGCCCAGCTTGTTGCCGAAGCCGCTGACCAGGTCGGCGAGGCCGTCGGTGTCGCGGGTGTCGGTCACCGCGCGCAGCAGCAGGTCGGTGAAGTCGGAGTCCTTCTTGACCGCGAAGAGGCCGGCGGCCTCACCCTCGTCGGCGTTCATCTCCCGCTGGTAGCGGAAGAGTTCGGGGTCCAGGCCCAGGTCGCCGAGGTGTTCGTTCCAGCGGTCGTGGATCTCCTCCCAGTACACCTCCAGGTGCGGGTACACCTTGCCGGCCTCCGTGATCGCGTCGCGGAAGCCCTTCATGGTGCGGCGGCGGCCCTGGGCCCCGGAGGCCCCTTCGGCGGACGGGCGGACGGAGGTGGCCTCGGCGACCGGCAGCGAGTCGAGGCTCAGGCCGGGGCCGGGGCGGAAGGAGTACCACGCTTCGGCGAACTTGCGCGGGTCGTTGGAGACCTGCCGCCCGCGCCACTCGCTGACCTTGCCGACGACGACGAGCTCCCCGGTGAGGGTGTGCTGCCACTCCAGGGCGACGTGTCCGCAGTCGTCGGCGAGCAGGAACTTGCGCAGTACGCCGGAGCTGGCACCGCCGAGGGTGTTGCGGTGGCCCGGCAGCATCACCGAGAAGATCAGCTTGAGGAGGACGGACTTGCCCCCGCCGTTCTCCAGGAAGAGCACGCCCGCGGGGGCGGGGCGGCGCGGCGGGCCGACCGGCTCCTCCTCGAAGAACTCCGCTTGGGTGGGGGCCGGTTGGGGCACGGGCGCGCCCACTCCGCGCAGGTCCAGCACAGTGTCGGCGTAGCGCGCACCGGCGGGCCCGATGGAGTAGAGGCGGACCCGGGACAGCTCGTACATGGTGGCGGACTCTCAGTCGTGTGCTGGGTGTTACGCGGGGGGCTCAGGCGTGGAAGGGCAGGCCGGCGTCGGCGACCAGGTCGAGGTCGTCGCCGTCGGGCGGCGGCAGCAGGGTGGCGGAGCCGTCGGTCACCGGGACGACGCCGAGCTCCAGGAGCTCGGCCATGGCGGCGCTGCCCGCCATGTCGCGGACCTGCAGCTGGTAGCGGGCGGTGGTGCGGTACGAGCCGCCGCCCTCGTCACCGGTGCGCTGGAGGAAGCCCGAGTCGGTGAGGAAGGCGACGGCCTTGCCGATGATGCCGGTGGTGGAGCCGGCGAGGCGGCGGGCGTCCTTGGTGGCGCCGGTGGCGCTGCGCCGCGCGTAGATCCGCCAGGCGGCCTCCAGTCCGGGGGCGTCGGTGGCCGGGTCGGTGTTCTCGCCCTGCTGTTCGGCGCGCTCCTCCAGACGGCGGCACGCCTGGCGTACGAAGGCGTCGACGCCGTTGACGGTGATGCGGCCGATGTAGCCGTCGTCGGCGAGGTCCTCGGGGCGCGGGAACGCCATGGCGGCGACGGCGAGGTGGGCCAGGCCGTGCAGGAACCGGTCGGCGGAGTCGGCGGACGCGCGGCGGGCGTAATCGCCCATGCGGACGGCGAAGACGGAGTCCTCGCCCGCGGTGACGGCCATGCCGGCGCGCGGGGAGACTTCCAGGACGATGAGGCCGAGTCCGGTCGCGACGGCGTCGGCGAGGCGCGCGAAGGCGGGCTCTTCGCGGTACCGACGCAGCAGGTCGGCGTATTCGGCGTCGCGGGCGGGGAGCAGTTTGGGCTGCAGCCCGAAGGCGACGAGCCGCGCGGCGTCGGCCGCGTCGGCGGGCGTGACGGCGCCGCCGGGCGCGGACATCGGCCCGTGCGGCGGGCCCTGGGGAGCGTCCGGCTCGCTCCACGCCCCGTCGTGCTCGGCGTGCTGGTCGCTCACTGCTGGTGCTCCTCTGTGCGGTGGTACGGGGTGGCGGGGCGGACGGGGGCGACGCGTGCGGCGGGCTCGCGCCGCCACCCCGCCCCTTCCCGGGCCGTGGGTTCCGCCCGCGGACCGGATGGGGAGGGGATGCGGGCGGTCACGCCCCCTCCGTGCGGTCCGCGGCCATGCCCGCCGCGTCGAGCAGGGCGGTGCCGACTATCAGATCGGCGCCGCCGAACTCGGGGTCGTCCAGTTCGGTGCCGTCGTCGACGGCGAACAGCAGGCGCTGTTCGCCCTGGCGGTAGGCCGTGCCGACCGGGGGGCTGGCCGCGTGGATCGCCAGGAGGGCGACGAGGTAGGGCAGTTCGGGGTCCCGGCGGCGGGCGTCGGCGAGCAGGCCGGAGAGCCGGCGCGGGGCGTCGTGCTCCAGGTCGAGCAGCTCCATGGCGCCGGCCAGCTGTTCCTCGCTGAACCGGCTGTCGTCGGGCGTGGCGATCAGGTCGGGCTCGGGCATCTCGGCGCCGAGGTGCTCGCGCTCGACCGGCGGCGCGAGCAGCAGGTCGACCAGGTCGCCGAGCCGCGCCGAGCCGGGGGTGCGCAGACCGGTGCCGTGTGCGAAGTACGCGTCCGTGACCCGGATGGACTGCTCGACCGGGAGGGGGAGGAGGGGCGCGAGCAGCTGGCCGTAGAGGTCGAGGCCCGTGCGCGCGGCGGGGGCGGCGAACGCCTGGCGGTCCTGCTCGGCGCGGAACAGCGGACCGGCCTCCAGCAGCCGGGACTGGAGCTGGGTGTGGCGGCGGATGCAGTCCTTGACGATGTCGACGAGTTCGGCGGCGCGCCGCTTGTGCTCCTGGTCCTCGGCCTCGTCACGGGCCCTGCGGATGTTGGTGAGAATGGCGTTCTCGTGGCGGTACCGGTCGGCGACGTGGACGAGCGCCTCGTCGATCATGTCGGGGACGGCGCTGAGCCAGTCGACGGCCCGGACGTTGCGCCGGGTGGCTTCCAGGGTCTTGCGGAGCGTCTCGGCGTACTGCACGGTGCGGTACCGCGCCTGTTCGGCGGCGAGCTGGGCGTCGGCCAGGCGGCCCCGGCTGATCAGCACCTCCAGCTTGACCTCGGCGGCGATCTGCGCGCTGGTGACGTCGGTGTCGAGGGCGCCGACGAGGACGTTGACCGCCTCGTCGGTGGTGCGGAGGTAGACGCTACCGCCGTATCCGGGGACTTCCTCGATGAGCTTGAAGTCGTAGTCACGGCGCACGTACGCGCCGTCCGCGCCGAAGGTGCCGTACACCGCGCGGAACCCGCGGTCGACGCTGCCGACGTTGATCAGGTTTTCCAGGACCCAGCGGGCGACCCGCTCGTGCTCGGCGGCGGGGCGCTGCGGCGCCTGGGCGGCGACGCGGGGCAGCAGCCGGGCGACCACCTGCTCGTGGTCCGCGCCGGTGTCGAAGTCCATGTTGAGCGTGACGAGGTCGATCGCGGCGAGGGCGACCTCCGCCATGGCGTAGACGGAGTACTCCCCCGCGAGGTTCGCCTTGCGGACGTCCAGATCGTGCAGCGGGGCCGTGCAGGCGAGCGCGCGCAGCCGCCGCGCCAGCCCTTCGTCGGCGGCCGGGCCCTGAGCGGGCCGCGGCCCCGCGCTGAGCTGGGGCGGAACGAATTCCGTCGAGGCAGGCGAAGTCACGGTGCACAGATTAGGTCCTCGCACTGACAACGGTCGAAACGGCGCAGACAGCCCGTCCCGCACCTGCGCGGAGCACCGGGCGCGGGCGGAGCTCCCAGGTGCCCGGCGCGGGCGGTCCGGGGTCCCCGCGGGGCCTTCCGGACCCTGCGGACCGGGGCGCGGAAAGCCCGCGGACCGGGGCGCGCCGGCCGGTGGTCCGGCGGTCCTCAGGCGTCCGCCGGCGTCTGAGCGTCGACGAAGCGGGCGTAGACCCGGACCAGCTGGTCGCGGGAGTCGTCCAGGTAGCGGGCGAGGAGCCGCTCCGCCTTCGACCGCTCCCCCGCCTGCAAGGCGTCCAGAATCTCCCGGTTTCGCGCGAGATACGGCTCGTGGAGGGAGCGCGGGTCGTCCACCACGTGGAAGGTGAGCCGGAGTTCGGCGAGGACACCGCGCATCAGTTCGTCGGTGCGGGCGCTGCCCGCGAGCGCCACCAGTTCACGGTGAAAGTGGATGTTGGCCGTGGAGACGCCCTTCCAGTCGCCTTCCCGCGCCTCCCTCTCACCTCCCGCGACCGCCCGGACGAGCCCGTCGAGCTCGTAGGGCGGCCTGCCGAGGCCGTGGACGACGGCGCACTCGACGAGGCGCCGGGTGCGGTAGATGTCCACGACGTCCTCGACCGCGAGGACCCTCACGAACACGCCCCGGTTGAGCTCGTGCACGAGCAGCCGCTCATGGGTGAGCAGCCGGAACGCCTCGCGCAGGGTGTTGCGCGACACTCCGAGCGCCCCGGCGATGCCGTCCTCCGAGAGCCGGGTGCCGGGCGTGAAGAAACCTTCGGCGATACGGGTGCGGAGGATGTCCGCGACCCGTTGGGCCGTGCTCGTACGCCCGAGCAGCGCACGGTCGTCCGCCAGTCCGCCGGCCTCCGGGCCCGTCGCGCTCACAACACCCTCTTCTCATCCGTCACCGCTGTCGCCCGCTCATCGTAAAAGGAAAAGAGGAAGGAGGAGCGAGGAACGACCCTCTTGTCGGATCGTTCAACAATCCCCTACCTTGTGGACATCGCACGCTACGGCACGTCCCGTATCGCTCACGCACGCCTCCCCCCTCTGCGAGGTGCTCATGAGTACGACCCAGACCCCTCAGTCCGCCCAGGGCGAACTTCCCGAGGGCGGTGGCCCGTTCGCCTGGTTGCGTGCCCTCGGTCCGCGCGGCCGGCGCGCGTTCGGCGGTGCCTTCGGCGGCTACGCCCTGGACTCCTACGACTTCTTCACGCTGCCGCTCGGCATGGTGGCCATCGCCGCCCACTTCCACCTCACCACCGGGCAGACGGGGCTGCTGACCACCGTCACTCTCGTCGTGTCGGCGATCGGCGGTGTGCTCGCCGGGATCCTCGCCGACCGGATCGGCCGGGTGAAGGCGCTGATGGCCACGGTCATCATGTACGCGCTCTTCACCGTCCTGTGCGGTTTCGCGCCCGATTACGAGACCCTGCTGGTCTTCCGGGCCCTGCAGGGCATCGGTTTCGGCGGCGAGTGGGCGGTCGGCGCGATCCTCGTCGCCGAGTACGCCTCCGCCAAGCACCGCGGCCGTACGCTCGGCGGCGTCCAGAGCGCCTGGGCGGTCGGCTGGGCGCTGGCCGTGGTCGTCTACACGCTGGTCTTCCACTTCTTCGACGCGGACACCGCGTGGCGCGTGCTGTTCTGGACGGGCGCCCTCCCGGCACTCCTCGTGATCTACATCCGCAGGAACGTGCAGGACGCCCCGCACGTGGCCCGGATACGCGAGGCGAGCAGCGAACGCGGCTCGTTCACCGCCGTGTTCCGTCCCGGGCTGCTGCGCACGACGCTGTTCGCGGTGCTGCTGTCCACCGGTGTCCAGGGCGGCTACTACACGCTGGCGACGTGGGTGCCGACGTATCTCAAGACCGAGCGCGGGCTGACCGTCGTCGGCACCGGCGGCTATCTGACGTTCCTGATCTCCGGTGCCTTCATCGGGTACCTCACGGGCGGGTACCTCACCGACCGGCTGGGGCGGAAGGGCAACATCGCGCTCTTCGCCGTACTGTCGGCGCTGTGCATCCTGGCCTACACGAACATCCCGTCGGGCGCGAACGGGCTGCTGCTCGTGCTCGGCTTCCCGCTCGGGTTCTGCATGTCGGCGATCTTCAGCGGTTTCGGTTCGTTCCTCGCGGAGCTGTATCCCACGGCTGTCCGGGGCACCGGTCAGGGGTTCACGTACAACACCGGTCGCGCGGTGGGCGCGTTCTTCCCGACGCTGGTGGGGTTCCTCGCGAACAGCTGGGGCGTGGGCGGGGCGCTTGTCTTCGGCGCGGTGGGGTACGGCATCGCCGTACTCGCGCTCCTCGGGCTCCCCGAGACCCGCGGCCGAGAGCTCGCGTGACGCACCGGTCCCGCGGGACGCATCGACAAGGAGTGACCACCATGACCTGGGCGTCGATCGACCTCAACGCCGACCTGGGCGAGGGTTTCGGCCGCTGGCGGCTGACCGACGACGAGCAGTTGCTGTCGGTCGTCACCAGCGCCAACGTCGCCTGCGGCTTCCACGCCGGGGACGCGTCCACCATGCGACGCGTCTGCGCCCTGGCCGCCGAGCGGGGGGTACGGATCGGCGCCCAGGTCTCCTACCGCGACCTGGCCGGTTTCGGGCGGCGCTCGATGGACGTCCCCGCCGACGAGCTGGCCGCCGAAGTGGCGTATCAGATCGGCGCCCTGGAGGTGTTCGCCAAGGCGGCCGGGGCACGCGTGGCGTACGTCAAGCCGCACGGCGCCCTCTACAACCGGGTCGTGCGCGACGAGGAACAGGCACAGGCCGTGGTCGACGGCGTGCTGCTGGCCGGCGACCGGCTCCCGCTGCTGGGGCTGCCCGGTTCACAGCTGCACCGGATCGCCGGGAAGGCGGGCCTCCCCGTCGTCACGGAGGCGTTCGCCGACCGCGCGTACACGGCGGCCGGCACACTCGTGCCGCGCCGTGAGCAGGGGGCGGTCATCACGGACCCCGCCGCCGTCGTGGACCGGTCGGTGTCCATGGCGCGCTTCGGCGTCGTCACCTCCCAATGCGGACGGTCGGTGGCCGTCCGCGCCCGCTCGCTGTGCCTGCACGGGGACACGCCGGGCGCGGTGGAGCTGGCCCGTGAGGTGCGCGCCCGGCTGGAGGGCGAGGGTGTGCGCGTGGAGGCCTTCGCGTGAGGACCCTGACCATGGGCGAGCGGGCCCTGCTCGTCGAGCTCGGCAGCGGCGAGGAGGCGCAGGCCTTCCACGCCGAGGTGCTGCGCCGCCGGGCGGCCGGCGCGCTCCCCTCCGTACGGGAGATCGTGCCCGCGGCCAGGACGGTGCTGCTCGACGGGGTGGAAGACCCCGGGAGCCTGGCCGCGCAGGTCAACCGATGGGAGATCGAACCGCTCCACGCGCGCGTGGACCCCGCCCTGGAGATACCGGTCCGGTACGACGGCCCGGACCTCGCGGTCGTCGCGGCGCTGTGGGGCGTGGAGCCCGGGGAGGTGGCGCGGATCCACTCCGCGGCCGAGTACCGGGTGGCGTTCTGCGGGTTCGCGCCCGGCTTCGGCTATCTGACCGGGCTCCCCGCACGGTACGAGGTGCCGCGCCGGTCCACCCCGCGCACCGCCGTCCCGGCGGGCTCGGTGGCCGTGGCGGGGCCGTACACGGGTGTGTACCCGCGCTCCTCGCCCGGCGGCTGGCAGCTCATCGGGACGACCGACGCGGTGCTGTGGGATCCCGCGCGGGAGCCCGCGGCGCTGCTGTCGCCGGGAACCGCAGTGCGGTTCGTGCCGCGGACTCCGGGGCTCCGATGACCGACCGGGCGTTCGCCGTCGTACGGGCCGGGGCGCTGACCACCGTGCAGGACCAGGGGCGGATCGGTCACGCCCACCTCGGCGTGCCGCGTTCGGGCGCCCTCGATCCGTACGCGAGCCGGCTCGTCAACCGGCTGGTGGGCAACCCGGTGGACGCGGCCGTGCTGGAGACCACGGTCAACGGGTGCGCGGTGCGCCCGCGGTGCGCGGTGACCGTCGCGGTGGGCGGCGCGCCCTGCCCGGTCACCGTGGACGGCCGCCCGGCGCCGTGGGGCGCGGCGGTGCGCGTCCCCGCGGGCGCGCTGCTGGAGGTGGGTGCCGCGGTGCGGGGCCTGCGCTCCTATGTGGCGTTCGCGGGGGGCGTGGCCGTGGAGCCGATGCTGGGCAGCCGCTCCACGGACCTGCTCTCGGGGCTCGGGCCGGCGCCGCTGCGCGACGGGGTCGTCCTGCCGTTGGGGCGGGCGTTCTCGGGGACGCCCGTGGGGGGCACGGTGCCCTGGCCCGGCCCGCCGGAGGAGCTGGTGCTGCGGGTGCGGCCGGGGCCGCGCCACGACTGGTTCACGGACGCGGCGCTGCGCACGCTCGGCACCGGCGGGTACCACGTGTCGCCCGCCTCCAACCGGATCGGTCTCCGCATCGAGGGGCCGGCCCTGGAGCGTGCCGTCACCGGTGAACTGCCCAGCGAGGGCATGGTCCTGGGTGCGGTGCAGGTCCCGCCGGACGGGCGTCCGGTGGTGTTCCTCGCCGACCACCCCACGACCGGCGGCTATCCGGTGGTGGCGGTCGCGCGGGAGGCGGACCTGGCGGCCGCGGCGCAGGCGGTGCCCGGGACGCCGGTCCGGTTCGTGGTTCAGCCCGCCCCCGGGCCCTTCCCCGCCTCGTCCCTGGGCCCCTCCCCCGGGGCGCCCACCGGGTCGCCCTTCGGGCGGTCGACCGGGGACTCGTTCGCCCCCGGGGCGCCGTAACCGCCGCCGCCGGGCGTGGAGACGACCAGGACGTCCCCGGGGCCGACGTCCACCACGTCCACGCCGCCCAGCTCGCGCACGGTGCCGTCGGCGCGCTCGACCGCGTTCCCGCCGAGCGCGCCCGGCTGCCCGCCCGCCATGCCGTACGGCGGCACGCGCCGGTGCCCGGTCAGCAGCGCGACCGTCATGGGCTCCAGGAAACGGATGCGGCGCACGACGCCGTTGCCGCCCCGCCACCGGCCGCGCCCGCCGCTGCCGTGCCGTACCGCGAAACCGTCCACCCGGACCGGGTAGCGCCACTCCAGGATCTCCGGGTCGGTGAGCCGGGAGTTGGTCATGTGGGTCTGTACGGCGTCGGCCCCGTCGAAGCCGTCGCCCGCGCCGGAGCCGCTCGCCACCGTCTCGTAGTACTGCACGCGCTCGTTGCCGAAGGTGACGTTGTTCATCGTCCCCGAGCCCTCCGCCTGCACGCCGAGCGCCGCGTACAGCGCGCCCGTCACCGCCTGCGAGGTCTCCACGTTGCCCGCGACGGTCGCCGCCGGGTAGGCGGGCGCCAGCATGGAACCGTCCGGGACGCGCACGTCGAGCGGTACCAGACAGCCGCTGTTGAGCGGGATGTCGTCGTCGACCAGTGTCCGGAACACGTACAGCACCGCCGCCATGACGACGGACCGGGGGGCGTTGGTGTTGCCGGACCGCTGCGGGGAGGTGCCGGTGAAGTCGAGGACGGCATCGCGGCGTTCGCGGTCGACGCGCACGGCCACCTGGATCACGTCGCCACCGTCGGTCTCGTAGCGGTACGAGCCGTCCCGGAGGCCGGCGACGATCCGCCGTACGGACTCCTCGGCGTTGTCGCGCACGTGGCGCATGTAGGCGTGGACGACGTCGAGGCCGAACCGGTCCACCATGCGGCCCAGTTCCTCGGTGCCCTTCTCGTTGGCGGCGATCTGGGCGCGCAGGTCGGCGAGGTTGGTGTCGGGGTTCCGGGAGGGGTACGGGGCGTCGGTGAGCAGCCGGCGCGTCTCGGCCTCGCGCAACCGGCCGTCCCGTACCAGGAGCCAGTTGTCGAAGAGCACGCCCTCCTCGTGGACCGTACGGCTGAAGGCGGGCATCGAGCCCGGGGTGATGCCGCCGATCTCGGCGTGGTGACCGCGCGAGGCGACCAGGAAGCGCAGGTCACCGGTGGGGCCGAAGGCGGGCGTGACGACCGTGACGTCGGGCAGGTGCGTACCGCCGTGGTAGGGGTCGTTGACGGCGTACACATCGCCGGGGCGCAAGGCTCCCCTGTTGCGCCGCAGCACCTCCTTGATGGATTCGCCCATCGAGCCGAGGTGGACGGGGATGTGCGGGGCGTTGGCGATGAGGTTGCCGTCCGGGTCGAACAGGGCGCAGGAGAAGTCGAGTCGCTCCTTGATGTTGACGGAGTGGGCGGTGTTCTCCAGGCGTACGCCCATCTGCTCGGCGATGGCCATGAAGAGGTTGTTGAAGACCTCCAGGAGCACCGGATCGACGTCCGTGCCGACGGCGGTACGGCTCGCCCGGGGCCGCGCCCGGGTGAGGAGGAGGTGCCCTGTTCCGGCCGGGGCGGCCCGCCACCCGTCGTCGACGACGGTGGTGGCGTCGGCCTCGGCGATGACGGCGGGGCCGGGCACGGTGTCGGAGTGCCGCAGGTCCTCGCGCCTGTACAGCGGGGTGTCCCTGGACTCCCCGTCGACGAACGTCCGTACGATGGCGCGCGGCCGCAACGCGCCCTCACGCGGGGCGGGTTCGACGCCGGCCGGCCCGTGCGGGCCCGCCCGGCCCACCGCCTCGACCGTGACGGCCGCCACGACCAGGGGCTTGTCCATGGTGAACGCGTACCGGGCGCGGTGTGCCGCCGTGAACGCGTCGCTGATGGCGGTGGCGGAGCCGAGGGGCACGGGCAGGCTCGCGTCGGTCCCGGCGTAACGCACCAGCACGCGCGCGTGGGTGCTGATCGCGCTGTCGGGCAGCCCGTCCGCGCGCAGTTCGTCCCTGGTTCGTTCGGCGAGCTCCGCGCAGAGGTCGCGCACGCGCGCGTGGGACGTCGCGTCGAGCGGGGCCTCGACCGACCGCTCCCGTAGCGCGGTGGCGTCGGCGAGCCCGATGCCGTACGCCGAGAGGACGCCGGCCAGCGGCGGGACGAGGACCGTGTCGATGCCGAGGGCGTCGGCGACCGCGCAGGCGTGCTGGCCGCCCGCGCCGCCGAAGCTGGTCAGGGCGTAGCGGGTGACGTCGTGTCCGCGCTGGACGGAGATCTTCTTGACGGCGTTGGCCATGTTGAGGACGGCGATCTCCAGGAAGCCGGCCGCGACCTCCTCGGGGGAACGCTCGGCGCCGGTGTGGCGCCGTACCTCCTCGGCGAGTTCGGTGAACCGTTCCCGCACGACCCGTGCGTCCAGCGGCTGGTTGCCCTCCGGGCCGAAGACGGCGGGGAAGTGTTCGGGCTGCACGCGGCCGAGCATCACGTTCGCGTCCGTCACCGTGAGCGGCCCGCCGCGCCGGTAGCAGGCCGGTCCCGGGACGGCACCGGCCGAGTCCGGGCCGACCCGGTAGCGCTGCCCGTCGAAGTGGAGGACGGAGCCGCCGCCCGCCGCGACGGTGTGGATGCTCATCATCGGTGCGCGCATCCGCACCCCGGCCACCTGGGTGCCGAGCTCCCGCTCGAACTCGCCCGCGTAGTGGGACACATCGGTGGACGTGCCGCCCATGTCGAAACCGATGACCCGGCCGAAACCCGCCTGTTGGGAGGTGCGGGCCATGCCGACGACCCCGCCCGCCGGGCCGGACAGCACGGCGTCCTTGCCGCGGAAGTGCGCCGCCTCGCGCAGCCCGCCGTTGGATTGCATGAACATCAGCCGCAGACCGGCGAGTTCGGCGGCGACCTCGTCGACGTACCGCCGCAGGACCGGCGAGAGGTACGCGTCGACGACCGTGGTGTCGCCACGGGGTACGAGCTTGATCAGCGGGCTGACCTCGTGCGAGCAGCTGACCTGAGTGAAGCCGGCCTCCCGCGCCGCCCGGGCGGTCCGGGCCTCGTGCTCGGGGTGGCGGTACCCGTGCATGAGGACGATCGCGGCGCTGCGCAGCCCGTCGCGCCGGGCGGTGTCCAGCCGCTCGCGCACCGCGGTCAGGTCGAGCGGGCGGACCACGGTCCCGTGGGCGTCGATGCGCTCGGGGACCTCGATGACCCGGTCGTACACCGCCTCGGGAAGCAGGATGCGGCGGTCGAAGAGGCGTGGCCGGTTCTGGTAGGCGATGCGCAGGGCGTCCCGGAACCCCTCGGTGATGAGGAGGACGGTGGGCTCTCCACGCCGCTCCAGGAGGGCGTTGGTGGCAACGGTCGTGCCCATCTTGACGGAGTGGACGAGGTCCGCCGGAACGGGTTCGCCGGGGCCCAGCCCGAGCAGCAGCCGGATCCCGGCGACGGCCGCGTCCCGGTAGCGCTCGGGGTCGTGCGAGAGCAGCTTGCGCGTGACCAGACGGCCGTCGGGGCGCCGGGCCACGAGGTCGGTGAAGGTACCGCCGCGGTCGATCCAGAACTCCCAGCGCCCGTCCATTCTCCCATTCTGGCAATTCCGACAAGAGCCGCATCAAGGGACACCGCGCTGGGCGCGGCCGACGGGGTCTGTTCGGCAGGCCGGTCGCGACGGCCGCTGATGCCACGCGCTCAACCGCATGCCACCCCTGCGTACCACCGCTGCGGCCGGCCGCAGCAGACCGGCCGCAGCAAGGCCGTGGCAGCGCCGCGCCACCCAGCCGGTCCCGGTGGCCACGCTCGCCGGGATGGAGTCGGCCGGTGCGTTTGCCCCCGCCCGTCCGGGGCGGTCAGACGGCGGGCGTGTCCGGTCCCATCCTGCTCCGTACGGCCATCTGTACCTCGTCCTCCTCGGCCGGGTCGGCGGCCAGCCGGCGCAGCCGTTCGGCGACGCGTACGTCACCGGTCTCGGCGTGCAGGGCGGCGATCTCCCTGGTGGTCTCCTCGCAGTCCCAGAGGCATTCGACGGCGAAACCGGTGGCGAAGGAGGGGTCGGTCGCCGCGAGAGCCCGGGCGGCGCGCCCGCGCAGCTGGGAGGCGGCGGTCTCGCGGTAGACGTGCCGCAGGACGGGCGCGGCGCAGGCAATGCCGAGCCGGCCCGCGCCGTCGACGAGCGGGTAGAGGGAGGGGGCGTCGGGGCCCTCGGACCGTACGGCCTCGCGGAGCGCGCCGAGGACCAGGGGGGCGTCGCGGGCGTCGCCGCGGGTGGCGAGCGCTCCGGCCGCCGAGGTGCCGAGCGGGTCGGGCCGGTGCGCCCAGCGCCGGGCGCGGTCGACGGCGGCGTCGCCGCACATGCGCTCGAAGGCGGTGACGGCGGCTTCGGCGACGGTACGGGACGCGTCGGCCGCGGCGGACTCGATGAGGTCCAGTACGGCGGGGTCCTGTCGTTCGGCGAGGTAGTGCAGGGCGGCGCAGCGGGCGCCGTCCGGGCCGCCGCGGGCGGCCTCGACGATCATCGACCGGTCCTCGGGACCGGCCACGGCGGTCAGGCAGCGGGCGGCCGGCACATGGAGGACGGCACCGCGCTCCAGGCCCTCCTGGGCCCAGTCGAAGACCGCCTGGACGCTCCAGCCGGGCCGGGGCCCGGTGGGGCGCAGCTGGCGCTGCCAGCGGTCGAAGGAGCCCTGTTCCTGGGCTGCCCGCACCCGGGCGCCGACGGCGTCCCGCTGGTCCTCGGCCCACAGCCGCCAGGGGCGTGGCTCGAAGGCGTCGCGTACGGCGGCGGCCAGCTCGGCGTCGCCCTCCGGGGTCGCCGGGAAGCGGGCGAGGACCGGCACGGCGAGCGTGCGCAGCGCGGAGTCGTCGTCGCGCAGCGCCAGCTCGTCGAGCGCCCAGGCCCAGTTGGCGCCGCTCGCGGCGTACCTGCGCAACAGCGCGAGGGCGTCCTGCCGGCCGTACGAGGCGAGGTGGCCCAGTACGGCGAGGGCGAGGCCCGTGCGGGACTCGTCCGTGTCGAGCTGGTCCCCGACGCCGAAGAGGTGGGCCTCGATGGTGTCGAGCCCGCCGTGGAGATCCAGGTAGAGGCGTGCGTAGTAGAGGGAGCGGTTCTCGACCTGCCAGTCCTGGCGGGGGTCGTGGAGAACGCAGTGGTTGAGGGCCGCGAGGGCCTCCGCGCGTGGCGCGGCGAGCGCGTGGAGCGTGCCGTCGCCGCGGCCCCTCTGCAGCAGGCCGAGCAGCGTGCCGCTCGGCGCTATGACTGGATCGAACATGGAAAATGCCTCACATCAAGCTGTCGACGCAACCGGGGAATCCCGGGAAACGGTGATTGCCTAGGCCGCGCAGCAACATGTGGAGCCGCCCGTCGTCTTCCGCTTGGTGTCGACCATCTTCCTCTGCCTCTCGTCGGTGGCCCCCTGCGGGCCCGACGTCATGATGACCCAGCCATTTCGCCACCGCGACCACATTTACGCCGCTGCTCACACCTGGCGTTCAGCACCCGTTCACCGGGACTCGAACAGCTCCAGGAGGTGGGTCTTCTGAAACATCCGCGCCGTGTCCACGGCGGACGGAGTGCCGGCCTCCGGATCCGCGCCGTGGGCCAGCAGGAGGCGGACGATCTCGTCCTCGCTCTTGAAGACGGCTCCGGCGATCGGCGTCTGGCCCCGGTCGTTGACGCGATTGGGGTCGGCGCCGCGCTCCAGGAGGGCCGCCACGGCGTCCAGGTGGCCGTGGTAGGCGGCGAGCATCACCAGGGAGTCACCCTTGTCGTTGGTGAGGTTCGCGGGCACACCGGCGTCGACGTACGAAGCGAGTGCCTCGGCATCTCCCCGGCGTGCCATGTCGAAGACCTTGGACGCCAGCTCGATCACTCCGGAGTCCGGGGTTTCACTCATCGTGCGGACCGCCTTTCACCACATTGACGCCGGCCCGCGCGGGCCGTGCTGACCTGCGGGGACCCGGCTGGACCGGGACGCACGGCGGGAGAGCCGTGCGAGTGACCGACAGGGTACTGCGGGGCCGGGACATGGTCCGGCCCGGCGGTGGCGGAGATCACTGCGAGGGATTCCACCGGGTCGGGGTGGGCGGATTCGCGCGCCCGGCCGCGCGCGACAGCGCTCCGGCATCGGCCAGTCAAGTGAAAACGCCAGAGATTCACCCATTTACACCTTTTATCGCATAGATACTTCCTGCGAGGCTGGAAGTACTCAAGGTGACTGTCCCCTCACCCAGGAGAACCTCATGATCCTGTCCATCTCCGGCGTGGTACTGCTCGGCATCATCGTCTTCCTCTTCTTCAAGAAGGACGGGCTCAAGGCCTCCCACGCCCTCGTCTGCGCCCTCTTCGGCTTCTACCTGGCAGGCACCGCCATCGCCCCCAGCATCACGGCGGGCGGCGCGAGCCTCGCCAGTCTGTTGGGCGGGATCAAGTTCTGACGCCCCACGACCCTTCCACCCCCTCAGGAGCACGACGTGGCCCGGCGACCACTCCCCCGCATTCTGAGCAGCGGCAGCGAAAGGATCGCTCGTAGCCGAGAGATCGCGCGCACGGCCGCCGACAGCGCCACCGACGTCCTCCATCCGCTGATCACGATCACCCGTGGTCTGCGGAAGCTGGCCGCGGCGGGTCGCGCCAAGTGGGCCGCGACCCCCAAGGACCGGCGCGGTCCCGCGCTGTTCCTCGCCGCGGCCTGCGTCCTCGTCGTCGCCCTCGTCCCGTACGGGCCGCTCCTGGCCATGATCTCGACGATGGCGGCAGCCGCGTGGCAGGGCCGGGAACGCCCGGCCGTGAGGACCGGGCCCGACGAGGCGGAGACGGAACGGCTCAAGGCCCTCTACGAGGCCCTGGTGCCGCACTTCTCCGTCCCCGAGGACCCGGCCCCGCTCTTCAGCCACGGCGGGGAGTGGGCCAAGGCCCTCAGCGACTTCGCGTTCGACGGCGACGGCCGGCCCACCCGCCTGCGGATCGCGTATCCGGCGTACTTCCCGGACGGCGACGCCGCGTCCCGCGCCCGCATCGAACACCTGTTGCACGCCAAGTCCGGGCGCGGCCGGGAATACCTCTTCGACTGGGACGAAGAGGGAAACCAGCTCCTCATGCGCGTGCTGCCCGCACTGTCGACCTCCATCGCCGCGCAGCGCTTCGTGACGGCGCCCGGCGAAACGGTCCTGGGCTTCACCGACGACGACGCGGTGCAACGGACCGTGCCGGTCTGGGAGGGCGACCGGCGGCGGGACGCGCCCCCCGTGGTCTGGCGGACCGGGCCCCGCTCCACCGAGCCCCACCTGCTCGCCGTCGGCCGGCCCGGCAGCGGCACCACCTCGCTGCTGCGCTCCATCGCGCTCCAGGCCCTGCAACACGGTGACGTGCTGATCGTCGACGGCAGCGGAACCGGTGAGTACGCCTGTCTCACCGGGCGCGCCGGTGTGCTGTCCGTCGAATGCGGGCTCTCGGGGGCCCTGTCGAGCCTGGAGTGGGCGGCCCACGAGACCGAACGGCGGCTGATCGCGGCCAACCGCGCCCGGCAGGCGGGGCGACCGGTGCCCGACGACACCAAGCGGCCGCTGTGGATCCTCGTGGACCGGCCCTGCGTCTTCGGGCACCTGGCGGCGGCCGACGGGCGCATGGACCCGCAGGAACTGCTCCAGGTGCCGCTGCGGCACGGCCGGGCCGCCCAGGTGACGGTCGTCGTGGCCGAGCAGTTCGACAGCGTGGACGCGCTCAGCGAGGCCGTACGCGCGCACACGCGCGCCCGTGTCGTCCTCGGGCCGGTCACCCCGGCGCAGGCGGAGGCGATCCTCGGGACCGCCCCCCACACGACACCCACGCCGACGATGCCGCCGGGGCGCGGGTACGCACGACTCGGCACGGGGCCGGTGCTCAGGCTCCAGGTACCGGTGACGCCGGACCCGTACGACGAGGAGGCGGCCGAGGCGCACCGGCAGGCCGTGCTCGACCTGCTCCCCGAGCCGCAGACGGCGGCGGACACGCAGCGCCTGGACCGCGCGACGGCCACGCGCCGGCCGACGGCGACCGGCGGCGGGCAGCTCGCCCCGGGCTGACGACCGGTGCCCGGGCGCGGGTGCCACCCATGAGCGGGGGCCGGGCGCTCCGGGCACGGGTGCGTGTGCGGCGCGTGGTCGTCGGGCGGAGTTACGCCACGAACGTCCGCGGCGTCTCCGTGCCCGTGCCCGTCCCCCCGGTCGTGCCGGACTCCACCAGGCGGGCCGCCGCGGCGAGGCGGACCGCGGCCTCGTCGGCCACCGGGCCGCCGACGGTGAACGGCAGCCGTACGTACCCCTCGAAGGCGCCGTCCACGCCGAAGCGGGGGCCCGAGGGCACCCGTACGCCCACCCGTTCGCCCACTTCGGCGAGGCGCGAGCCGGACAGCCCGCCCGTGCGCACCCACAGGGTGAGGCCGCCGCGCGGGACCTCGAACTCCCAGCCGGGCAGCTCCCGGCGCACCGCCGCGACGAGGGCGTCACGGTTCTCGCGGGCCTGGGCGCGCCGCAGACCGACCGCCTCCTCCCAGCCGCCCGTGCTCATGAGCCAGTTGACGGCGAGCTGTTCCAGCACCGGCGTGCCGAGATCGGCGTACGCGCGGGCGGCGACGAGGGAGCGGATCACGTCGGGCGCCGCGCGGACCCAGCCGATGCGCATGCCGGCCCAGAAGGCCTTGCTGGCGGAGCCGACGGTGATGACGGTGCTGCCGGCCGGGTCGAAGGCGCACACCCGCCGGGGCATCTCCAGGTCGTCGTCCAGGTACAGCTCGGTCATGGTCTCGTCGACGACGAGCACGGTCCCGGCCGAGCGGGCGGCGTCCACCAGCTGCCGGCGCTGGTCCTCGTCCGCCAGCGCGCCGGTCGGGTTGTGGAAGTCGGCGACGACGTACGCGAGCCGGGGTCCGGCGTCGCGGAACACCTGCCGCCAGCGGGGCAGGTCCCAGCCGGTCAGCCCCTCGGCCATCGCGATGGGCACCAGCCGGGCGCCGGCCTCGCGCATCAGCTGCAGGATGTTGGCGTACGAGGGCGACTCGACGGCGATCCGCTCGCCGCGCCCGGCGAACAGGTGGCAGATGGCGTCGATCGCGCCCATCGCCCCGGTCGTCACCATGATCTGTTCCGGCATCGTCGGGATGCCGCACGCCGTGTACCGGTCGGCGAGCATCTGCCGCAGCGCGGGCAGCCCGGCCGGGTAGTCGCCGTGCGTGTGGGCGTAGGGCGGCAGCTCCACCAGCGCGCCCTGGACGGCCCGGGTGAGCCAGGGTTCGGGTGCCGGGAGGGAGGCGCAACCGAGGTCGATCATGGAGCCGAGGGACTCGGGCGGCAGCGGTTCGAGGCCGCGGGCGGGCAGCGGGTTGCCCGCGGGCACGGCGGTCCAGCTCCCGGCGCCGCGCCGGGACTCCAGAAAGCCCTCGGCGCGCAGCGCCTCGTACGCCGCCGCGACGGTCGTGCGGCTCACGGAGAGCGCCAGGGCCAGTTCGCGCTCGGCGGGCAGGCGGGCGGCGACCGGGACGCGGCCCTCGAGTACCAGGACCCGGATGCCGTCGGCGAGCGCGCGGTAGGCGGGCGGCTTGCGGGTGCCGGGGCCGGCCGGCCGGGGCTGCTGGGTGTTCAGCTGCCGGGCCAGCTGGGCCGCACCGACCGCGGAAGTCCACTCGGTCATGGAAATCGGTCCACCTTCCTGGAATTGGCCATGGTTGAAGTCCAATTCCCCGCCCCAGAGTGACATGAGCCAGTCCACCACCACCACATCGGGGGGCACAACTTGTCCATCACTTCGGATGGCTCCGGATCCCGGCGCCGGCTGAGTCGCCGCCTGCTCCAGCTGTACGTGGGCCTGGCCCTGTACGGCGTGAGCTCCGCCCTGCTCGTGCGCGGTGGACTCGGCCTGGAACCGTGGGGCGTCCTGCACCAGGGTCTCGCGGAGCTGTCCGGACTCACGATCGGCGTCGTGTCGATCATCGTCGGCGCGGTCGTGCTCCTGCTGTGGATCCCGCTCAGGCAGAAGCCGGGCCTGGGCACCGTCTCCAACGTCTTCGTGGTCGGAGTCGCGATGGACGGCACCCTGGCCGTTGTCCCGGACGCCCCCGGCCTGGCGGCGCAGATCCCGGTCATGGTCGCCGGCATCGTGCTCAACGGCGTCGCCACCGGCCTCTACATCGCGGCCCGGTTCGGCCCCGGCCCCAGGGACGGCCTGATGACGGGTCTGCACCGCGTGACGGGCCGGTCCATCCGGCTCGTGCGGACGGCGATCGAGGTGGCCGTCGTCCTCACCGGCTTCCTGCTGGGCGGCTCCCTGGGTGTCGGCACGGTGGTCTACGCCCTGTCGATCGGGCCGCTCGCCCAGCTCTTCCTGAGGGTCTTCGCCATCCCCGCTCCCGGCGAGGGAAGCACGGTGGTCGCCGGGCGGACACCGGAGCAGGCGATACTTCGCCGGTGACTCGCGTACGCCACCCCTACCTGGACCACCCCGCCCTCATACCCTTCGCCCACCGCGGCGGGGCGGCGGACGGGCTGGAGAACACCGTGGCGGCCTTCCGGCGCGCCGCCACAGCCGGTTACCGCTACTTCGAGACCGATGTACACGCCACCGCCGACGGCCGGCTGGTCGCCTTCCACGACGCGACGCTGGACCGGGTGACCGACGCGCGGGGGCGGATCGGGGCGCTGCCCTGGAGCGTGGTGCGCGAGGCGCGCGTGGCGGGCGAGGAGCCGCTGCCGCTCTTCGAGGAGTTGCTGGAGGAGTTCCCGGAGGCGCGCTGGAACGTGGACATCAAGGCGGAGGCCGCGCTGGCTCCGCTGGTGGAGCTGGTCCGCAGGACGGGCGCCTGGCACCGGGTGTGCGTCGGTTCCTTCAACGAGGGCCGGGTCATCAGGGCGCTGCGCCTGGCGGGGCCGCGCCTGGCCACGTCCTACGGGGTGCGCGGGGTGCTGGGGCTGCGGCTGCGCTCGTACGGCATCCCGGCGGCGGTGCGCCGCGGTGCGGTGGCGGCACAGGTGCCGGAGAGCCGGAGCGGGGTGCGGGTGGTGGACCGCCGGTTCATCAGGGCCGCGCACCAGCGCGGCCTTCAGGTGCATGTGTGGACGGTGAACGACCCCGACCGGATGGCCGCTCTCCTCGATCTCGGGGTGGATGGCATCATGACCGATCATCTGGAGACGCTGCGCACGGTACTGACCGACCGGGGAGTGTGGGTCTGAGGCCGGCCGGGGAAGAACGAGGGGGCGGTCGTGACCGCGGAAACCGCCGGCCGGACCGCCGGGACACCGGAGCGCCGCCGCGAGCAACGGGGCTGGTATTTCTACGACTTCGCGTGCTCCGTCTACTCGACGAGTGTGCTGACGGTCTTCGTGGGCCCCTATCTGACGTCGGTCGCCAAGGCGGCGGCCGACGCCGACGGTTTCGTCCATCCGCTCGGTGTCCCGGTCCGCGCGGGTTCGGTCTTCGCGTACGCGGTGTCCCTCTCGGTCGTCCTGGCCCTCCTGGTGATGCCGCCGGCCGGTGCGGTGGCCGACCGTACGGGGCGGAAGAAGCCGCTGCTGGCCGTCTCCGCGTACGTGGGAGCGGCGGCGACGGCGGGGCTGTTCTTCCTGGAGGGCGAGCGCTATCTGCTGGGGGCGTTCCTGCTGATCGTGGCGAACGCCTCCCTGGCCGTCTCCATGATGCTCTACAACGCCTATCTGCCCCAGATAGCCGAGCCCAAGGAGCGGGACGCGGTCTCCTCCCGCGGGTGGGCCTTCGGCTACACGTCCGGCGCGCTGGTCCTGGTCCTCGACCTCGTCCTGTACACGGGCCACGACTCCTTCGGACTGTCGGAGGGGGAGGCGGTTCGGATCTGTCTGGCGTCGGCCGGTCTGTGGTGGGGGGCCTTCACCGTCGTGCCGCTGCGGAGGCTGCGCGACCGGGGCGTCACGCCGGGCGGCGAGGGCGCCGTCGGGTCGGGCCGGCGGCAGCTGATGGCGACCCTGCGGGACATGCGGCGCCACCCGCTGACGCTCTCCTTCCTGCTGGCGTACCTCGTGTACAACGACGGCGTGCAGACCGTGATCTCCCAGGCGTCGGTCTACGGCTCGGAGGAGCTGGGCCTGGACCAGACGACGCTGATCACGGCGGTCCTGCTGGTGCAGGTGCTGGCGGTGGCCGGGGCGCTGGGCATGGGGCGGCTGGCGCGTTCGTACGGGGCGAAACGGACCATTCTCGGCTCGCTGGCCGTGTGGACGCTGATCCTGACGGCCGGATACTTCCTTCCCGCCGGGGCGCCAGTCTGGTTCTTCGCGCTGGCCGCCGCGATCGGGCTGGTGCTCGGCGGCAGCCAGGCGCTGTCGCGCTCCCTCTTCTCGCATCTGGTGCCGCGCGGCAAGGAGGCCGAGTACTTCTCGGCGTACGAGATGAGCGACCGGGGGCTGAGCTGGCTCGGGCCGCTGGTGTTCGGGCTCGCGTACCAGCTGACCGGCAGTTATCGCGACGCGATCATCTCGTTGGCGATCTTCTTCGGGCTGGGTTTCGCGCTCCTGGCCCGGGTACCCGTACGGCGTGCGGTGGCAGCGGCGGGGAACCCCGTGCCGGACCGGATTTAGACGTGGAAGTCAAAGGCCGGTAGTGTACGCCTTTGGCCTGCCAGGCGGACCGTTACTGCGCGCCGAAGAAGTGAAGACGCTGGGTGACATCTTCTGCCAGATGTGACAAACCGGTCACTGGTGGGTACAACAAGGGGCGGCACGACGGGCGACGCATGACCCGCAACGGGAATCTTTACCGCCGACCGGACGTTGACCGGATGACGACGACAGCGACACCTGTCCTGTGGGCGACAAGCCCGGGAGGCACGATTCATGAGTGAGCGAGCTCTTCGCGGCACGCGCCTCGTGGTGACCAGCTACGAGACCGACCGCGGCATCGATCTGGCCCCGCGCCAGGCGGTGGAGTACGCATGCGAGAAGGGGCATCGTTTCGAGATGCCCTTCTCGGTGGAGGCGGAGATCCCGCCGGAGTGGGAGTGCAAGGTCTGCGGAAGCCAGGCACTTCTGGTGGACGGGGACGGCCCCGAGGAGAAGAAGGGCAAGCCGGCGCGTACGCACTGGGACATGCTCATGGAGCGGCGTACCCGTGAGGAGCTCGAGGAGGTGCTGGCCGAGAGGCTGGCGGTCCTGCGCTCCGGCGCCATGAACATCGCGGTGCACCCGCGCGACAGCCGGAAGTCCGCCTGAGCGCGTAACAGCGCCGGAGCCGATTCCGGAGCAATGAGCAAGAGCCGCGGGGCGGCGGTACATCACATGTGTACCGCCGCCCCGCGGCTCTTGGCGTCCGGCGACGGACGCCTACGGCGGCGGATCAGCGTGTCAGCGGCGGGCGCGGGCCCTCGTCGTCGTGCCGGCGCGAACGCTCCGGTGCGTCCTCTCGGATGACCTCGCCCTGCACCACCTTGCCGTCCGGGCGGTGGATGCGGGCCTGCTGGAAGGCGTCTCCCAGGGAGCCGTGCACGGCGGCCCTCATCCGGCGGTCCAGCGCCCGCTCCGCGTACCGGCCCACCGCCGCGCGCACGGGAGGAACGAGCAGCAGCAGGCCTACAACGTCCGAGGTGAACCCGGGCAGCATCAGCAGCAGGCCGCCGAGCATGAGGAAGCCGTTTCCGGGGCTCCCTGGGTCCGGGTCGGGAGCGGCGCCCGCCTGCTGCTGCTGGAGCGTCTCGGTGAGCGTCCGGAAGGCGCGGCGCCCGGCGCGCTTGACCACGGCGGCGCCGAGGACTCCGGCGCCGACCAGCAGGGCGAGCACGGTGAGTCCACCGGCCGCGCCGGCCACGAGGGTCAGCAGCCAGACCTCCAGCACCAGCCAGGCGACGATGCCGAGGGGCACGAGCGTACGGGCGCGTGAGCGCTTACGGGCGAGGGGAGGCGGTGCGCCGGTCGTCATGGTCCCAGTGTGCCCGGAGGCGTGCCAGGACGGCGTAAAGGGGTGGGCAGCCGGTGGTCAGGAGGGCTTGCGGCCGAGGAGACGCTCGGCCCGGGAGCCGACCCCCCACGCGGTGACCCGCCACAGCGCCTCGACGACGATGTCCCGGCTCATCTTGGAGTCGCCGTGCTCGCGCTCGACGAAGGTGATGGGCACCTCGACGACGTGGAACCCGGCGGCGACGGCCCGGCGGGCGAGGTCGACCTGGAAGCAGTATCCCTGCGAGGCCACGTCGTCCAGGCCGATGCCCTCCAGGGTCTCCCGGCGGAAGGCCCGGTAGCCACCGGTGACGTCGCGGAGGGGGACGTCGAGGAGGAGCCGCGAGTAGGTGCTGCCGCCGCGGGAGAGGAACTCCCGGGACTTGGGCCAGTTGACCACCCGGCCGCCGGGCACCCAGCGGGAGCCGAGCACCAGGTCGGCTCCCTTCAGGGCGGTGAGCAGGCGCGGGAGTTCCTCGGGCTGGTGGGAGCCGTCGGCGTCCATCTCGACGAGGACGCCGTAGTCGTGTTCGATGCCCCAGCGGAAGCCCGCCAGGTACGCCGCGCCCAGGCCTTCCTTGCCCTTGCGGTGCAGGACGTGGACGTGGTCGTCCCCGGCGGCCAGTTCGTCGGCCAGCTTGCCGGTGCCGTCCGGGCTGTTGTCGTCGGCGACGAGGACGTGGGCGTCGGGCACGGCGGCGCGGACCCGGGCGACGATCGACCGGATGTTCTCGGCCTCGTTGTAGGTCGGGATGATCACCAGGGCCTTGCCGAGCGGACCGTATCGCCGCTGACCGCTCCGACCACTCTGACCACCGTCGTTCACTGCTGCCCCTTACGTCCTGTGCGCTGGACCCCACCATAGCGAGCCGGGAGCGGGACAGGGATGCGGCAGGGGGCGCGGATCGGGACCCGGAGTCCTTCGGGCCGACCTTGGGGCCCGCTGGCTGCGGGTCGACCGAGAGCCGTTGTCTACTGAACGTCCGGGCCCCACCCGGGTCGCACTCCCCGACTCCCGGGGGAGCAGGGGGGACACCCGGCCGGGCGGACCTTCCCTCGTCCCCGAGGCGCGGACGCTGCATCTGGCTCCCAGTGGTGGTGCGCCGGTGCGGCACACCACCCCATGACCCAGCGGCCTTCGACGATGGCGGAGAGGTCGACCGGTCGGGCGTCCTGTGGTGGACCCGGCCGAACCTACCGGCCGCCGACCGTTCGCTGTCAACACCCCTTCGACCTGCGGCGTTTGAACGAACGGCCAGGTCAGCGACGAAGATCCGCAGGTGAAGGACGAGCGCGGCGGCGGGCGACCGGTGTACGAAATGTCCCTATGTCACTCGTTCGGTCGCACGAAGACCGTCCGGCCGGCGACGACCGTGCGCAGACAGAGCGGCAGCTCCACGCCGGGGGTCATGTCGGGCAGCCCGGGCGTCCCCGAGCGCGGGTCGGTCGACCAGCGGGCGACGCGGTCGTCGGGCGCCTGGACGACGAGGTTCTCGGTGCGCCAGACCGCGTAGTCGGCGGGCGCGCCCGGAACCAGCACCCCCGCGTCGTCCCGGCCCGTCGCCCGCCACCCGCCGCGTGTGTGGGCGGTGAAGGCGGCGCGCACCGAGATCCGGTGCTCGGGCGTGCGATGGAACGCGGCGGCGCGGACGGTGCCCCACGGGTCCAGCGGAGTGACCGGGCTGTCGGAGCCGAAGGCGAGCGGCACGCCGGCGCGCAGGAGCGCGGCGTACGGGTTGAGGGTACGGGCCCGCTCGGCCCCCAGGCGCTGGGCGTACATGCCGTCCTCGCCGCCCCAGGCCGCGTCGAAGGCCGGCTGCACGGAGGCGGTGAGACCGAGCTCGGCGAAGGCGGCGATGGTCTCGGGGGTGAGCATCTCGGCGTGCTCGACGCGGTGCCGGGCCGCACGCACGCGTGCCAGGCCCACCGCCTCGGAGGCCGCCCGTACGCCCTCGACCACGGCGCTGACGGCCGCGTCTCCGATGGCGTGGAACCCCGCCTGGAGGCCTGCCTCGGTGCAGGCGGTCACATGGGCGGCGACGGCGGCGGCGTCGAGGTGGGCGGTGCCCGTGTGGGCCGCATCGGCGTACGGCTCGTGGAGGCAGGCCGTGTGGGACCCCAGTGAGCCGTCGACGAAGAGGTCGCCGGCCGCTCCGACGGCGCCGAGTTCGCGTACGCGCCGGGCGTCCTTCTCGCCGCTCACGGCCTCGGCCCAGTACCCGACGACGCGGGGCCCCGGCTCGTCGGCGGCGAGCGCCAGCAGGGCCGTGAAGTCCTCCTCGTCGGAGATCTCGGGGCCCGCGCACTCGTGGACGGTGCCGATGCCGAGGGACGCGGCGTGGCGCAGTGCGGCGCGCTGTGCCCCGGCGCGCTGGCCGGGGGTGACGGCGGCGTGCGCGGCGGCGCGGACGGCGTGGTGGGCGGCGGCGGTGAGCGGCCGGTCGGGGTGGTAGCCGGCCAGATCGGTGACGCCGGGCACGAGGTCGAGCAACGCGCTTGTGACGACGGCCGAGTGGACGTCGACGCGCGGCAGGTACAGCGGGCGCCCGCCGGTGGCCTCGTCGAGTTCCCTGCGGGACGGGGGGCGCCGCTCGGGCCAGCGGGCGGCGTCCCATCCGTGGCCGAGGAGGACCCGGTCCTCGGGGCGTGCGGCGCTGTGCGCCCGTACGAGATCGAGGGCGTCGGCGAGCGTACGGGCGCCGGACAGGTCGAGGCCGGTGAGGGCGAGGCCGGTGGCCGTGGTGTGGACGTGCGCGTCGGTGAAGGCGGGGGTCACCAGGGCGCCTTCGAGGTCGATCACCTCGTCCACGCCGGAGGCGAAGGCGTCGGCGGCGCCCTCGGACCCCACCCAGGCGACATGCCCCCGTTCGACGACCATCGCGGTGGCGAAGGGGTCGGCGGGGCTGTGGACGTCTCCACCGCGCAGGAGCACGGTGCGGTGTTCGCTCTCGGTCATGGTGACCAGCCTAGAAGCGCGGTCACACGCGGGGCGGCCGGGCCTCGTACGGGGTGGAGAGGACCACGGTCGTACGGGTGGAGACGCCGGACTGGGAACGGATCCGGGTGAGGAGGTGCTCGAGTTCCAGCGGGGTCGAGACGCGCACCTTGAGGATGTAGTTCTCGTCGCCCGCGACGCTGTGGCAGGCCTCGATCTCCGGGATGTCGGAGAGCCGGTCCGCGATGTCGTCGGGGGCGCTGGGGTCGAAGGGTTTCACCGAGATGAACGCCGTGAGCGGCAGGCCGACCGCTTCGGGGTCGACGACCGCCGCGTAGCCGCGGATGACTCCGCGCTGCTCCAGACGGCGGACGCGCTGATGCACCGCCGAGGTGGACAGGCCGGTGGCCTTGCCCAGGTCGGTGTAGCTCATGCGCCCGTCCTTGACCAGCAACTCGACGATCTGACGATCCAGCTCCTCCATGCGGTCAACCTATTGCCCCGGGTGCCCTGCGGCACAGTCGGCGGCACCCCGGAAGGGCACCTGCGGGCGGCATGTGACGAAAGCCACAGGTTTGGGGTGCGGGTCGTTCGTGACCGGATGGTTATCCGGTTGCCCGGAAGGGAATTGGTTGCTGTGGTCGAGGCCGCAAGAGCCTGGTCGGCCCACCCAAGGGGGAGATTCTCCATGCAGGAGCCTGTTGATTCCGTTGAGCCCGAAGAGCTCGACGCCTATGACACTTTCGAGATGGTCCGGGTGATCTGCCAGGACTGCGCGCAGCCGATCGCGCTCCTGGCGGACGAGGACGTCCTGCCGGAGCACGCGCTGTGTCCCACACCCTGGAACCCGTTCGTCCTGTCGGTGTGTTCCGGTACGGGCCGGGCGGCGTCGGAGGCGCGTCCCGCCGATGAGTCGCTGGACCTCCAGGAGCAGGACACCGGTCTGCTGTTGACCCTGCCGCAGGGGCTGGACTGGCGGACGCAACCGTTCTCGCACGTGGGCGGCCCCGGCTCGCGTCCGATCAAGGTGCCGCCCAGGGCCGAGGTGCCGCAGATGCGGCGTGCCGCCTGACGTCCGCTCTCCGTTGCACCCGTACCGCTCCCGCACCATCGCCCCGAGCGCGGCGTGGTGCGGGAGCGGGCCGCCCCTCCTGGTCCGCGCGGGAGTTGACGACGCGGCAGCTGCGGCGCCCGGGGCGCGCCCCCACCGGCGGGTAGGCCGCGAACTGGCGCACGATTGCGTCCGGCGGTGACCGGGCCGGGCCGGGCCGCGTTGGCCGGGCATGACGCTGTACTCGACGTACCCCACGAGCGGCTACGGCGTGAGCCGATGGGCGACGCTGTCCGAAGAATCGGTTCCGCACCCGGCCGCCGACCCGCCCATCTACCGCGCCCTGGTCCGCCACTGGGCCGGCAGCGGCCGGACGGTGCCGGGCCGCCACGACCAGGAGTGGACGAGGCTCACGGCGGCGCCGGCCTGGCCCCTTCCCGGGAGCCCCGGCACGCCCGGCACGCCACGGTGACCCCTGGGGCCGGGACAGCGGGGCCGGGCGTACCCGGCGCCACGGGACTCAGCGGCTCTCGGGACCCGCGAGGTGCCGGGCGATGACCATGCGCTGGATCTGGTTGGTGCCCTCGACGATCTGGAGGACCTTGGCCTCGCGCATGTAGCGCTCGGCCGGGAAGTCGGCGGTGTAGCCGTAGCCGCCGAGCACCTGGACCGCGTCCGTGGTGACCCTCATCGCCGTGTCCGTGCAGAACAGCTTGGCCATCGCCGCCTCCCGCGAGAAGGGGCGGCCCGCGTCGCGCAGCCGTGCCGCGGCGAGGTACAGCGCCCGGCCGGCCTCGACACCGGTGGCCATGTCGGCGAGCAGGAACCGCAGGCCCTGGAAGTCCGCGATGGGGCGGCCGAACTGCTGCCGCTGCGTGGCGTACGCGACGGCCTCGTCCAGCGCCGCCTGCGCGACGCCGATGGCGCACGCCGCGATGCCCAGACGGCCGGAGTCCAGCGCGGACAGGGCGATGGCGAAACCCTGACCCTCCTCGCCGACGCGCCGCGCGTCCGGGACGCGTACGCCGTCGAAGTGGAGCTGGGCCGTGGGCGAACCCTTCATGCCCATCTTCTTCTCGGGCGCCGCCGCGCTCAGCCCCTCCGCGTCCCCGGGCACCAGGAACGCGGTGATGCCGCGCGCCCCCTCGCCCCCGGTGCGGGCCATGACCGTGTAGAAGTCGGCGACCCCGCCGTGGGTGATCCACGCCTTGGTGCCGGTGATGACCCAGTCGTCGCCGTCCCGGACCGCCTTGGTGCGCAGTGAGGCGGCGTCCGAGCCGGAGGACGGCTCGGAGAGGCAGTACGCCCCCAGGAGGCCGCCGCCGAGCATGGCGGGAAGGTGCTCGGTGCGCTGTTCCTTGGTGCCGTAGCAGGCAAGGGCGTGGCAGGAGAGCGAGTGCACGCTGACGCCGAGGCCGACGGTCAGCCGGGCGGCGGCGAGCTCTTCGAGCACCTGGAGGTAGACCTCGTACGGCTGGTCCCCGCCGCCGAAGTCGGAGTCGTACGCCAGGCCGAGCAGGCCGGACGCGGAGAGGAGGGAGAAGATCTCGCGCGGGAAGCGGCCGGCGTCCTCCTCCTCGGCCGCGCGGGGAGCGATCTCCCGCTGGACGATGTCGCGTACCAGGGCGATGAGATCCCTGGATTCCTCGGTGGGCAGCTGACGTTCCACCGGCTGCGGGGCGCGGTCGGGCATGGCGGCGCTCTCCTCCCTGTCGGGCGCTGCGGCGGGCGCGCGCGACTGGGTGGGCGGCGCCGCCGGATCTCACTGCCTCACCGATGCTGCCCTTCCGGGTCGCGGAAAGGGGCTGGCCAGCGGCTGTGGCGCGTTGAGTATGCCCGATCAGCGGCCTGGCGTCACGGGGTGGCAGAGATCATTCGGCTCGGCGGTCCCGGGGGTGTCCCGCGGCGCCCCGGGACGGGGGCGGGAAGGCCGGGACGCGCCGCGCGCCGGTCGGTGGCGCGGGGAGGTCGGGCGGTCCTGGGCGCCCGTGCGCGACGGTGGCGATCAGTGCCTCGCGCGCCGCGCGTCCCGGACGGCCCGCGCGGGGGCGTCCACCGACGGGCGTCGCGACAGTGGGCGGCGACGGCGGTCGATGTCCGGCGCGGCGGGGCGAGTTCGGTCCGGCGCCACCGCGGGCGCCGGATGCCGGATGCCGGAAGGGTGTGGCCGCGTGGTCCCGGGAGCGCCGCAGCGCCGCCGGTTCCGTACGCGGTGTCCGTCAGAAGAGGCCGGCCCGGGTGACGAGCATGGCGAAGACGACGACCAGCACCCAGCCCATGATGTGCTCGAACAGCTGGGGGCCGTCGTCCTTCGGTCCACCGGTACGGGCGCGGGAGGCGGCAGGGGCGGCAACGGCGGCAGCAGTGGTCATGGGTTCTCGCTCTGTGTCTGGTTTCGGTGCGGGTGTCCCCGGGTGACCAGACCACAGTGCCAGCACGGGCGGCCCGTGTGGTAGGAGATGTTCATCACGCCACCGGACCGCCCGTGAGCCCGCCGGGGACCCTCAGCGGATGCCGACCGCCGCGAGGGCCTTGCGCTGAGCGGCCGTGGGGTGGGCCGGCCAGTACAGGTAGCAGACGCCGCCTGTGCCGGACACCACGTTCCCCGAGGCGTTGTAGCGCTTGGTCCTCAACCAGATGTTCTCCCACTCGCGGCGCCGGTAGACCCGGCGCACGGCCTCATTGCTGGGGGACGCCGGGTCGTTGGCGATCACGTCGCCGCTCTCCGTGAAGCCGATCACGGTCATCAGATGTCCCGCCGTGCCGTATCCGGCGCCCGTGAGCTCCTCCTTCAGGAAGGACTGCGAGGTGATCGCCGGGATCCCCGCCCGGATCAGGGTCTCCAGCTCCGTGAGCGACCGCAGCCGGGTGACGACCGCGTTCATGTCGTCATACGTGGCGGCGTAGGCGGCGTTGAAGGGCCAGTTGCCGCAGCCGTCGTACTGGTAGTCGAAGGTGAAGCGGGCGGCGTGGCAGACCTGCGGGTCGGCGAAAGCGGGGTTCACCCACGCCAGTTGGGCCGCGGTGGGCTTGCGACCCCAGTACTCGATGATCATCTGCGAGGAGGTGGGGCTGCACCACGCCTCGCCGCCGTTGTCGTACTCCGGGTACTGCCCGATGTGCGTGTTCTGCGAGTAGCGGGGCACCACCAGTTCGCGGGCGAGCCCCGGCCGGGAGGCGGGCACCGTGAAGCGGTCCGGGAGGTCCGACGCCATCGCGCCGAGCCGCCACACCGTCGGCGTGGCCCGGCTGCCCGGCTTCCGGTGGAGGGTGAGCCGGAGGCGGTGGGAGACCAGGCGCGCCGTGGCGTCGTCGACCGCGAGGGTGTCGGTCCGGACGGTGCTCCTGCCGTCGCTCTGGCCGTCCACGGAGGCGCGCCGGATGTCGTCGTCTCCCGCCGCCCAGCGGCCCATGACGTACCAGGGGGTCTCGGCGCCGTCCGCGTACCGGCCGCCGAGCTCGACGGTGATCCAGGTGCCGGGCGGGGTGTGGGCGTTCCAGGAGGCGATGATCTCGGTGGCCGGGGCCGCGGAGGTGTGGCGCGGCGACGTCCAGGTGGCGTACTCCCAGGAGGCCGTGCGGCCGGTGTGGGGGTCGGTGTGGTCGCCGCGTCCGGCGGGGGCGCCGATCACCAGGCCGGGGCGGTGTCCGGCGACCGGGCTGGTGCCGCTGTGGGTGCCGGTGCACCAGTCGGTGTAGGAGGTCCAGAAGTGGTTGTCGACGAGACCGGGGTCCGGCGCGGTCGCCGGGGCGGGAGTGGCGCGAGGGGCGGAGGAGGGGGCCGGCCCCGAGGCGGACGCGGGGGCGGAGGACGTGGCCGCGCCGCCCGCGACGGCGAGGGCGGCGGCGAGCACGGCTCTGCGGGACGTGGAGGGTGACAGGGAACTGGTCATGGCGGTGACCCCCGGACGGGATGGAGGGATGGGGCGTCGAGTGCACGACAGGTGCGCCCACTATCCCGGTCCGGGGGCCGGGTCTGCCAGCAAGCGGCGCCGCGTCTCCCCCACCAATATTGGTCTCCACCGGTGGCTTTGTAGGGTGGCCGCATGGACTCCCCCGACCTGGGCCGGCTCGCCACCGAACTGGGCGCCCTGCCGCCCTCCTGCGGCCCGGTGCGCCTCGTCGCCGTCGACGGTCACGCCGGCTCGGGCAAGTCCACGTTCGCCGGGCGGCTCGCGGACGCGCTCGGCGGGGCCCCCGTCCTGCACCTGGACGACATCGCCACGCACGACGAACTCTTCGCCTGGACGGACCGGCTCCGGGCCGAGGTACTCGAACCACTGACCCGCGGCGAGGCCGCGCGCGTTCACCCGTACGACTGGAATCGGCGCCGCTTCGGCCGGTCCCGGCCGCTCGACCCGGCGCCCGTCGTGCTCGTCGAGGGAGTGGGCGCCGGGCGCCGCGCCCTGCGGCCGTACCTGGCGTGGCTGCTGTGGATGGAGCGGGGGGCCGAGGAGTCCTGGGCGCGCGGGCGTCACCGGGACGGACCGGCGCAGTCCGCGTTCTGGGACGGATGGACAGTGGCGGAGACCCGCCATTTCGCGGCGGACCCGTCGCGTCCTTTCGCCGACACGCTGGTACGGGAGTGTTCGGAGGGGTACGAGTTGCTTCCCGGGCCCTCTGAGACCGGATGCCCGCACCGTATCGTCACTGTGAGTGATCGACATTCGCCTCCATACTGAACAGTCGGGATTCGGCCGGGGCGAGTGCCTCAACTTCGCTTGACCGACGGGGCGTACAGGTCTTACGTTCTCAATGTGCGGCTTTCCGGAGCCGCCGCAGACGCGAAGCCCCCGGTTGTTCCCCCGTGATCGGGGGCTTCGTTCTGCCCTTCGCCCCTCCTCCACCGCCGTTCGAGCGGTTCTCGCTCACCGTGGGTCACCGGGGTCCGAACGCTCGCGGAGCCCTTAGTCGCACACGCGCTGCGCAGGTACGATGCCTCTCGGTACACCTCGGTGCACCTCGGTGCGGTGACATCCCGTTCACGAGAGGGCGATTGGGCAGGCTTCCGGCGGGTGAGCGCCCGGCGGGAGGAGGTACGGGGGCACGGTTTGTGGGGGACCCGATGGACTTCGGCACGCAGGGCGGCGCGCACGCCCCGGCCGACCTCGCCTGGCTGCGCGGCGTGGACGCCTACACCATGGGCGCGTATCCGCAGGCGGAGGAGGAGTTCCGCACAGCGGTGCGGATCGATCCCGGCATGGCCGACGGCTGGCTCGGACTGCACGCGTTACGCGTCGACACCACGACCGCGCTGCTGCGCATGTACCGCAACCGGGACCGCTTCGGCGAGCAGCGCGCCCGTCACCGGCGGACGCTGAACTCCTGGTATTGGCTGGGCTGGTGGGTCCAGCCGGTGCTGGAGTCCCCGCGCGATCTGCTGCTGGCGCACGCCTCCCACTGGCTGGACGGCCGCCACGTACCGGAGCTGGACCGGGCGCTGGCCGGGCTGCCGCCCGTGGACACCGATCCGCAGGTGCGGTTCCTGCACGCCTGCCGGGCGTACCTCGTCAAGGACTGGGACCAGCTCGTACGCCACACCGAACCGCTCGTCGACGACCCGCTGCTCGGCATCGAGGCGGGGCTGTTCGGCGGCATGGCCCGGGTCAGGCTGGAGATGTACGGGCAGGCCGAGCCGCTGCTGTCCGCCGCGCTGATGCGCTGCCGCAGCGAGCAGCCGCAGCGCAAGGAGCTGCGCTACTGGCTGGCCCGCGCGCACGAGGGCACCGGCCGCACCGCCGCGGCCCTGCCCCTGTACCGCGCCGTGCACCGGATCGACCCGGCCTTCATGGACACCGCCGCCCGGCTGGCCGCGATCGCCGAGTACGACGGGTTCGACGGCGCGGAGGAGGCGGCGGCCGGGCTGGCCACGGTGTCGCTGGCCGGCGCCGGACAGGACACCGCCGTGGACGGGCGGGAGGGCGGGGACCTGCCGGACGCCCCCGACGCGCAGCCCGGCGACGGTCCGCGCTTCGGCGGCGAGCCGCAGGGCCCGCAGCCGATCCTCGGCCCCGCGCCGCCCGCACCCGTGCACGGCGTACGGGAGAAGGCGGCCGGGCCCGGCCGGCCGGGGCCGCCGCCGTTCCCGGCGAGCCCCACCGACCCGGCGCTGCTCGCCGAGGCGCTTGCCGAGCTGGAGCGGATGGTGGGCCTGGATCCGGTGAAACGGCAGGTCAGGGCGTTGTCGGCGCAGTTGGAGATGGCGCGGCTGCGTGCGGGACAGGGACTTCCGGTGCAGCCGCCGAAACGTCACTTTGTCTTCTCCGGTCCCTCCGGCACCGGGAAGACCACCGTGGCCCGCATCCTCGGCCGGGTCTTCTACGCGCTCGGGCTGCTCGGGGGCGACCACCTCGTGGAGGCCCAGCGGAGCGATTTGGTGGGCGAGTTCCTGGGGCAGACGGCGGTGAAGGCCAACGAGCTGATCGACTCCGCGCTCGGCGGGGTGCTCTTCGTCGACGAGGCGTACTCACTGTCCAACTCCGGCTACAGCAAGGGCGACGCGTACGGCGACGAGGCCCTCCAGGTACTGCTCAAGCGCGCCGAGGACAACCGGGACCACCTGGTGGTGATCCTGGCCGGTTACCCGGAGGGCATGGACCGGCTGCTGGCCACCAACCCGGGCCTGTCGTCGCGGTTCACGACCCGCGTGGACTTCCCCTCGTACCGCCCGCTCGAACTGACCGCGATCGGCCGGGTGCTGGCCGCGGCCAACGACGACGTGTGGGACGAGGAGGCCCTGGAGGAGCTGCGCTCGATCAGCGTCCACGTGGTGGAACAGGGCTGGATCGACGAGCTGGGCAACGGCCGGTTCCTGCGCACGCTGTACGAGAAGTCGTGCGCCTACCGCGATCTGCGGCTGTCGGTTTGTGCGGCCACGCCGACCCGCGAGGACCTGGCCACCCTGCGCCTGCCGGATCTGATGCAGGCGTACGGCGAGGTGCTGTCGGGCCGCGGTCCGGTGAACCGCGGCCCGCAGGAGCCCCCCGGTTACTGAGGGGCGTCGCCGAGCGGTGTCACTGAGCGGCCAGCACACCCTCGGAAGCGGCCGGGCGCGACCGCGGCCCGGACGCCCCGGCGGTCTCACCGGCCTGGGTCGCGCCGGCGGTACCGGCCGGCCCGGGCGCCTCGGTGACGAGCGGCGCCAGGGGCGCGGCCGAGCGGTGCGCGGGGTCGCGCACCTCGCCGACCAGCATCTCCAGCACGTCCTCCAGCGCCACCAGCCCGAGCACCCGTCCGGAGGCGTCCGCGACCTGCGCCAGATGGGTCGCCGCGCGGCGCATCACGGTGAGGGCGTCGTCGAGCGGCAGCTCCGCCCGCAGCGTGGCCATCGGGCGCCACATGCGCTGCGGTACGGCCTTGTCGGCGTCCTCCAGATCGAGAACGTCCTTGACGTGCACGAACCCCATGAAGACACCGCTCCCGCCCTCCGCGCACACCGGGAAGCGGGAGTACCCGGTGCGTACGGTCAGCTCCTCGACCTCGGCCGGGGTCACCGACGGGGTGACCGTCACCAGCGTCGTACGCGGGATGAGGACGTCGGTGACCGGGCGGCTGCCCAGCTCCAGGGCGTCCTCCAGCCGCTCCTGCTCGGCCGGGTCGAGCAGCCCGGCCTGGCCGGAGTCCTCGACGAGCCGCCCGAGTTGGGCGCTGGTGAAGACGGCCTCCACCTCGTCCTTCGGCTCCACCCGGAACGCCCTGAGGACGAGCCGGGCGCAGGCGCCGAGCGCCACCGTCACCGGGCGGCACAGCCGGGCGAATCCGACCAGACCGGGGCTGAGCCACAGCGCGGTCTTCTCCGGCGCCGCCATGGCCAGGTTCTTCGGGACCATCTCGCCGATGACGAGGTGGAGGAAGACGACCACGGCGAGCGCGATGACGTACCCGAGGGGGTGGATCAGGCTCTCGGGCAGGTGGACGGCGTGGAAGACCGGCTCCAGCAGGTGGGCCACCGTCGGTTCGGCGACGGCGCCGAGGGTGAGCGAGCAGATGGTGATGCCGAACTGCGCGGCGGCCATCATCCGCGGCAGGTTCTCCAGGCCGTACAGGACCTGGCGGGCCCGCTTGGAGCTGGGCCCCAGCGCCTCGATCTGACTGCGGCGCACGGACACGAGGGCGAACTCGGCACCCACGAAGAAGCCGTTCGCGAGAACCAGCAGGCCCGCGAAGAGCAGTTGCAACACGCTCATCGGGCGGCCTCCGCCAGCTCCGCGGCGACGTCCGCGGTACGCACGAGCCGGACCCGTTCGGCGCGGTAGCGGTCGACCTGGCGCACCGAGAGCCGCCAGCCGGGCAGGTCGGCGCGGTCGCCCGGGGCCGGGATGCGGCCGAGCAGGTCGGCGACGAGCCCGGCGACGGTCTCGTACGGCCCCTCGGGGACGTCGAGGCCTATCCGCTGCAGCGTGTGGACGCGGCAGCTGCCGTCGGCCTCCCACGCGGGGTGGCCGTCCTCGGCGGCGACGGCGGCCAGCTCGGGCAGGTCGTCGCCCTCGGAGTCGTGCTCGTCGCGGACCTCGCCCACGAGCTCCTCGACGATGTCCTCCAGGGTGACCACGCCTGCCGTGCCGCCGTACTCGTCCACGACCACGGCTATCGGCTGCTCGTTGCGCAGCCGCTCCAGCAGCGCCTGGACGGGCAGCGTCTCCGGGACGAGCAGCGGCGGCAGGGCCACATCGGCCACGGCGGTGCGCAGCCGTTCCGTCATGGGCACGGCGAGCGCGTCCTTCAGGTGCACCATGCCGATGATCTCGTCGATGCGGTCCCGGTAGACCGGGAAGCGCGACAGGCCGGTGGCCCGGGTGAGGTTGAGGACGTCCGCCGCGGTGGCGTCCGACCGCAGGGCGCTGACCTTCACGCGCGGCGTCATCAGATGCTGCGCCGTGAGCCCGCCCAGCGCGAGTGTGCGGACGAAGAGGTCGGCGGTGTCCTGTTCGAGGGCGCCGGCCCGCGCCGAGTGCCGGGCGAGCGAGACCAGTTCGCCGGGCGTGCGGGCGGAGGCCAGCTCCTCGGTGGGCTCGACACCCAGCAGCCGCACCAGCCGGTTGGCGACGGTGTTGAGCAGCGCGATCACCGGCCGGAAGACGGACGAGAACAGGTACTGCGGGCCGGCGACGAACCGCGCGACCTGCAGGGGGCGGGAGACCGCCCAGTTCTTGGGAACGAGCTCGCCGATCACCATCTGCACGGCGGACGCGCCCAGCATGCCGATCATGACGGCGACGCCGGAGACCACGCCTTCGGGCAGTCCGGTCGCGGTGAGCGGCCCGTCGAGGAGCCGCGCGAGCGCGGGCTGGGCGAGCATGCCGACGACGAGCGAGGTGATGGTGATGCCGAGCTGGGTGCCGGACAGCTGGAACGACAGCTCGCGCAGCGCCCGTACGACGGTCCCGGCGCGCCGGTCGCCCTCGGCGGCGGCGCGTTCGGCGTCCGCCCGCTCCACGGTGACGAGGCCGAACTCGGCCGCCACGAAGAAGCCGTTGGCGAGGATCAGGAGGAATGCCGCGGCGAGCAGCAGAAGGGGGATGATCATGCCGCCGCCTCGTCGAAGGGGGCGGCGCGGGTACTACCGGACGATCCGTCCATTGCTGGAGGGAGTCACTCCTCGGGTCGTAGGTGCCCCGCCGGCGAATCGTGCTGCCGTACGCGCGAGGCGGTGGCGCGCTCGGCGCCACCGCCACAAGAGTAAACACGCGAGCCGCTGGTGGGGCAGGGGGTGGGCGCCCGTACGGGCGACAGGGCGGGGCTCCGCGGGGTCCCGCTTCGGCGCCGGGCCGGGCCGGAGGCGGGACAGGCGGGGTCCGGTGCCGGGTCAGGCGTCGAGAGGGCCCGTGCCGCGCGCTTCCGCCAGGGCCCGCAGGGCGCGCGCGTCGCGCAGGGCCTGCTGCTTGCCGATCCCCGGCTGGATGCCGAGCGCCGGCATGCTGGTGCCGTCGCTGAGGTCGAGGAACACCCAGGGGTCGCCCTCGCGCAGGTTGACCCGCAGGATCTCGGCCCAGTCCAGGCGGCGGGTCCGGGTCAGGTTGACCACGGTGACCCCGGTGTCGTCGGCGACGACCTTGGGGCGGCTGAGCAGCGCGAGGACGCCGAAGAAGAGCGCGGCGACGAAGATGAAGCTCGCGCGCTCCCCCGGGCCGAGCTTCTCCAGCATCAGGGCGACGGCCGTGATCACGGCGAACATCACCGTGCCCACGGTGAGCAGGACCGCCCGGGTTCGGGTGGGCCGGAAGGTGACCGGGAGGTCGGGGAGTGAGGTGGTGGACATGTCCGTGTCGTCAGCGTTCGTCGGGCGGATCAGAGGCGGCAGGCGTGGATCTCGGTCGTCAGGATGGCGCGGGCCCCGAGGTCGTAGAGGTCGTCCATGATGCGCTGGGCCTCCTTGGCGGGGACCATGGCGCGAACCGCGACCCAGCCCTCGTGGTGCAGCGGGGAGACGGTCGGCGACTCCAGGCCCGGAGTGAGGGCGACGGCCTGCTCCAGGTGCTCGACCCGGCAGTCGTAGTCCATCATCACGTACGAGCGGGCCACCAGGACGCCCTGGAGGCGGCGCAGGAACTGCTGGACCTTCGGGTCGTCGGCGGGGGCGCCGGTGCGGCGGATGACGACCGCCTCGGAGGTGAGGATCGGCTCGCCGATGACCTCCAGGCCCGCGTTGCGCAGCGAGGTGCCGGTCTCCACGACGTCCGCGATGACCTGGGCGACGCCGAGCTCGATGGCGGTCTCGACCGCGCCGTCGAGGTGGACGACGGAGGCGTCGATGCCCTGGTCCGCGAGGTGCTTGGCGACGATGCCCTCGTAGGAGGTGGCGATCGTCATGCCGCCGAAGTCGGCGGGGCCGCTCGCGGTGCCGGGCCGGGTGGCGTACCGGAAGGTGGAGCGGGCGAAGCCGAGCTGGAGGATCTCCTCGGCGTTGGCGCCGGAGTCGAGCAGCAGGTCGCGGCCGGTGATGCCGATGTCCAGCTTGCCGGAGCTGACGTAGATGGCGATGTCCCGGGGGCGGAGGTAGAAGAACTCCACCTCGTTCAGCGGGTCGACCATCACGAGCTCTTTGGACTCCTTGCGCTGCTGGTAGCCGGCCTCATGGAGCATCGCCGACGCAGGTCCGGACAGTGAACCCTTGTTGGGGACGGCGATGCGCAGCATGGGGTGAGCTTCCTAACTGTGGAGTGTGTGACGCGTGAACGGAGCGATCAGAGGTGGGCGTAGACGTCGTCGAGGGAGATCCCGCGCGCCACCATCATCACCTGGACGTGGTACAGCAGCTGCGAGATCTCCTCGGCGGCGGCTTCCTTGCCCTCGTACTCGGCGGCCATCCAGACCTCGGCGGCCTCCTCGACGACCTTCTTGCCGATGGCATGGACGCCCTTGTCCACCAGCTCGGCGGTGCGGGAGGTGGCGGGGTCGCCGGTCTTGGCCTTGAGCTCCAGCTCGGCGAAGAGCTCTTCGAAGGTTTTGTTCGCCATGATGGTCCTAAGAGTACGGGGTGAGGCCGCCCACTCAGCGCCAGGGTTCGCTGACGGTGCGCAGTGTGGTGGCGGTGGCGACGGCGGCGGTGACCGCCTCGTGGCCCTTGTCCTCGTTCGAGCCCTCCAGGCCGGCCCGGTCCAGGGCCTGCTCCTCGGTGTCGCAGGTCAGTACGCCGAAGCCGACCGGGACGCCGGTGTCGACGGAGACCTGGACGAGGCCCTGGGTGACGCCCTGGCACACGTAGTCGAAGTGGGGCGTGCCGCCCCGGATGACGACGCCGAGCGCGACGATCGCGTCGTAACCGCGGCCGGCGAGGACCTTGGCGACGACGGGGAGCTCGAAGCTGCCGGGGACCCGCAGGAGGGTCGGCTCGTCGATGCCGAGCTCGTGCAGGGCGCGCAGGGCGCCGTCGACGAGGCCGTCCATGATCTTCTCGTGCCACTGTGCCGCGATCACGGCGACCCGGAGGTCGCCGCAGTTCTTCACGCTCAGTTCGGGTGCGCCCTTGCCGCTCACGTACGTACTCTCCTCGTGCTCTGTTCGGGACTCGTGGGTCTTACTGGTTGTTGCAGGCGGACGCGGTGGCGGCGGCGTCCAGCCAGGGCAGGTCGTGGCCCATGCGGTCGCGCTTGGTGCGCAGGTACCGCAGGTTGTGCTCGCCGGCCTGGACGGGCATGGGTTCGCGTCCCTTGACGGTGAGGCCGTGCCGGGCGAGGGCGGCGATCTTGTCGGGGTTGTTGGTCATCAGCCGCAGGCTGCGTACGCCGAGGTCGGCGAGCATCTGGGCGCCCGCGGCGTAGTCACGGGCGTCGGCGGGCAGGCCGAGCTCCAGGTTGGCGTCGAGGGTGTCACGGCCGCGCTCCTGGAGCTCGTACGCGCGGAGCTTGGACAGCAGGCCGATGCCGCGTCCCTCGTGGCCGCGCAGGTAGACGACGACGCCGCGGCCCGCCGCGGTGACGCGCTCCATGGAGGCCTCCAGCTGGGGGCCGCAGTCGCAGCGCTGCGAGTGGAAGATGTCACCGGTCAGGCACTCGGAGTGGACGCGGACGAGGACGTCCTCGCCGTCGCCGATGGCGCCGTGGACGAGGGCGATGTGCTCGACGCCGTCGACGGTGGAGCGGTAGCCGTACGCGGTGAACTCGCCGTGCGCGGTCGGCAGCCGGACCTCGGCCTCGCGGCGGACGGTCGGCTCGCTGCTGCGGCGGTAGGCGATGAGGTCCTCGATCGAGATGATCGTCAGGCCGTGCTTGCGGGCGAACGGGACCAGCTCGGGCAGGCGCAGCATGACTCCGTCCTCGCCGGCGATCTCGACGATCGTGCCGGCGGGGCGCAGTCCGGCGAGCCGGGCGAGGTCGACGGCGGCCTCGGTGTGGCCGTTGCGGACGAGGACGCCGCCGGGCTGGGCGCGCAGCGGGAAGACGTGGCCGGGGCGGACGAAGTCGGACGGCTCGCAGACGCCGCTCGCCAGCAGCTGGAGGGTGGTGGCGCGGTCGGCGGCGGAGATGCCGGTGGTGACGCCGTGGACGGGGGCCGCGTCGACGGAGACGGTGAAGGCGGTCTTCATCGACTCGGTGTTGTCGGTCACCATCTGCGGAAGCTGGAGGCGGTCCAGCTCGTCGGCCTCCATGGGGGCGCAGATCAGGCCGCGGCACTCGCTCATCATAAAGGCGATGATCTCGGGCGTGGCCTTCTCGGCCGCGATGACGAGGTCGCCCTCGTTCTCGCGGTCCTCGTCGTCGACGACCACGACGGGCCGGCCGGCGGCGATGTCGCGGATGGCCTGCTCGACGGGGTCGAGGGCGAGGTCGGTGGCGTCCCAGACGCTCAGGGCTGTCATGCCGGTGCTCCTTCCAGAGCCGGAGTGCGGGTGCGGAGCCACCAGTCGCGCATGCCCCAGAGGACGAGGGCGAAGTAGATCACGTACACCAGGCCGGAGAAGGCGAGACCGCTGCTGAAGGCCAGCGGGACGCCGACCAGGTCGACGAGGAGCCAGGCGAACCAGAACTCGACCAGGCCGCGCGCCTGGGCGACCATCGCGACCAGCGTCCCGACGAAGATGTACGCGTCGGCCCAGGGGCTCCAGGACAGCGACGGGTACAGCGTGAAGAGGCCCCCGACGGCGAGGGTGCCGGCGATCGCGCCGGCCAGCAGCAGTCCGCGCTCCTTCCAGGAGGCGAACCGGACGGCGATGGAGCCGTCCTGGGCCTGCTGCCTGCCCCGGTGCCACTGCCGCCAGCCCCACAGGGCGACGCCGATGACCAGCAGCTGCTTGCCGACGCCGCCGCTGAGCTGGGCGGAGGCGTAGGCGGCGATCAGGATGACGCCGGAGAGGAACTGGGCGGGCCAGGTCCATATGGAGCGGCGCCAGCCGAGGGCGAGGGCGATCAGGCCGATGGTGTTGCCGATCATGTCGGACCACAGGATGTGCTGGCCGACGGCGGTGAACGCCTCGGAGTGCAGCCAGTTCACCGGGCGTTCCCCTCGATCGTGTGGGTGGTCAGCCGCTCGACGTACTTGGCGATCACGTCGACCTCCAGGTTGACCGGGTCGCCGGGCTGCTTGATGCCGAGCGTGGTCAGGGCGAGCGTGGTGGGGATGAGGCTGATGGTGAAGTGGTCGGCGCCCGCGTCGACGACGGTGAGGCTGACGCCGTCCACCGTGATGGAGCCCTTCTCGACGACGTACCGGCTGAGGGGGGCCGGGAGGGAGACCTTGACGATCTCCCAGTTCTCGGAGGGGGTGCGCTCCAGGATGGTGCCGGTGCCGTCGACGTGGCCCTGGACGATGTGGCCGCCGAGCCGGTCGCCGAGCGCCATGGGCCGCTCCAGGTTGACGCGGGAGCCGGTGGTCAGCGCGCCGAGGCCGGAACGGTTGAGCGTCTCGGCCATCACGTCGGCGGTGAACTCGCCGTCGGCGGTCTCGACGACGGTGAGGCAGACGCCGTTGACGGCGATCGAGTCGCCGTGCTTGGCGTCCTCGGTGACGAGGGGGCCGCGCAGGCGGAAGCGGGAGGCGTCGCCGAGGTTCTCGACGGCGGTGACCTCACCCAGTTCTTCGACGATTCCGGTGAACACGCTCAGCGCTCCTTGGGTGCGACGGTGGCGGTGATACGAAGATCGGGGCCGATGCGGACGGTCTCGGTGACGTCGAGCCGCAAAGCTTCGGTGAGGGTGGTGATTCCGGCGTCCGTGAGGGCGGCGGGGCCCCCGCCGAGGAGGACCGGGGCGAGGTAGCCGACGACCTTGTCGATAGCGCCCGCGGCGATGAAGGAACCGGCGAGGGTCGGGCCGCCTTCGAGGAGGACGGAGCGGACACCGCGCTCCTGCAGGGCGTCGAGGAGGGCCGGTACGGACAGGCCCTTGCCCGCCCTGGGGAGCCGGACGACGTCGGTCAGGGCGCTCTCGGCGTCCTCGGCGACCGCGATCAGCGTGGGAGCGGCGTCGTCGAGGACCCGGGCGCCGGGCGTGACGGCGGTGGCCTCGGTGTCGACGACCACGCGCAGCGGCTGGACGGCGCCTTCGACGCCGCGTACGGCGAGGTGGGGGTCGTCCGCCCGGGCGGTGCCGGAGCCGACGACCACGGCGTCGGCCTCGGCGCGCAGCCGGTGGACGTCGGCGCGGGACTCGGGCGAGCTGATCCAGCGGCTGGTGCCGTCCTGGGCGGCGACGCGGCCGTCGAGGCTGGCGGCGTACTTCCACAGGACGTAGGGGCGGCCGAGGCGTACGGAGGTGAGCCAGGCGGTGTTGCCGGCCTCGGCCTCGGCCTCCAGGACCCCGGCGACGACCTCGACGCCGGCCGCGCGCAGGGTGTCCGCGCCACCGGTGGCCCGCGGGTTCGGGTCGCCGACGGCGTAGACGACGCGGGCGATGCCGGCCTCGATGAGTGCCTGGGCGCAGGGACCGGTGCGGCCCGTGTGGTCGCAGGGTTCGAGGGTGACGTAGGCGGTGCCGCCGCGGGCGAGGACCCCGGCCTGGCGCAGGGCGTGGACCTCGGCGTGCGGTCCGCCGGCGCGCTGGTGCCAGCCCTCACCGACCTGGTGGCCGGAGACGTCGAGGATGACGCAGCCGACGACCGGGTTGGGGCTGGTGGAGCCGAGGCCGCGGGCGGCGAGCGCGATGGCTCGGCGCATGGCGGCGGTGTCGGCGTCGGCCGTGCCGGCCGTGTGGGCGTCCGCTGCGGTGGCCACCGGGTCCTCCTGCCTCTTCGGGCGCGGACTCCGGGGCCTGTCGATGAGGACAGGGAGCGGGAAACACCATCGCACGGGGTACGCCGGGGGCCGCGCGTACCGCCGGGTCGCCGGGACGGCGACCAGCGGACGTACGGCCGGCACACCCCTGAGGGTCACCCGCCGCGCACTGCCTCCCATCCGGACTTTCACCGTCGGTCCAGGAATTTCACCTGGTCAACCGGCCACTGGATGCGGCCGGGTCGCGGACTGTAACCGCCGGTTCGGAATTGCACCGACCCCGGAGTGCGCTGCTGCTGATACAGGGCCAGTCTGCCATGACGGGTCACCCCCCATGCGGGTGATCGATGTGGCGTGACTCACAGACGCGCGGGCGGGCGCCACCGCCCGATCTGGTCCAGACCTATTGACGCTCTGGTCTAGTCCTTTTAATGTCTGCGTCACCTCCACGGAGACGGCCCGCCGGTGTGCGCACGCCAGGGCTCAACACGACCCACCCTTTCGCCAGTTGTGTGCCCTACCTCCCCAGGAGGAACCGACCGTGCTGACCCCCACACACAGACGAGCCACGCTGCTCGCGTCCGGCGCCGCCGTCGCCGGACTGCTGCTCGGCTCGCTCTCCGGCGGCGTCTCCCACGCCGCCACCGACCACGCGTCCTGTCGGCCGGACGGCCTCCACGCGACGCCCGGTGTCGACGTCCCGTACTGCTCGGTCTACGACACCGAGGGCCGCGAGAAGATGGGCGCCGACCACCAGCGCCGCGTCATCGGCTACTTCACCGGCTGGCGTACCGGCAAGGACGGAACCCCCGCCTATCTCGCCTCCGACATCCCGTGGGACAAGGTCACCCACATCAACTACGCCTTCGGGCACATCGACTCCGCCAACAGGCTGTCCGTCGGCGCGGACGGCGCGAACAACGCCGCCACCGGGATGACCTGGCCGGGCGTCGCGGGCGCCGCGATGGACCCCTCGTACACGTACAAGGGGCATTTCAACCTGCTCAACAAGTTCAAGAAGCAGCACCCGAACGTCAAGACGCTGATCTCCGTGGGCGGCTGGGCCGAGACCGGCGGGTACTTCGGCGACGACGGCAAGCGCGTCAACTCCGGCGGCTTCTACTCGATGGCCACCAACGCCGACGGCTCGGTGAACCAGGCCGGCATCGACACCTTCGCCGACTCGGCGGTCGCCTTCGTCAAGAAGTACGGGTTCAACGGCGTCGACATCGACTACGAGTACCCGACCTCCATGAAGGACGCGGGCAACCCGCTCGACTACGCGGTCTCCAACGCCCGCCGCGGCGGCCTGGTCAAGGGCTACGCGGCGCTGATGAAGACCCTGCGCGAGAAGCTGGACCGGGCGGGGGCGGCCGACGGCAGGCACTACCTGCTCACGGTCGCGGCCCCCTCCTCCGGCTATCTGCTGCGCGGTATGGAGACGTTCCAGGTCCAGAGGTACCTGGACTACGTCAACATCATGTCCTACGACCTCCACGGCGCCTGGAACGAGTACGTCGGCCCGAACGCCTCGCTCTTCGACGACGGCAAGGACGCGGAGCTGGCGGCGGCGGGCGTCTACGGCAGCCAGCAGTACGGCGGCATCGGCTACCTCAACACCGACTGGGCGTACCACTACTTCCGCGGCTCGATGCCCGCCGGGCGCATCAACATCGGTCTGCCGTACTACACGCGCGGCTTCAAGAACGTGCAGGGCGGCACCGACGGCCTGTGGGGCAAGGCCGCGGCGACCACCTGCCCGGCCGGTTCCGGGCTGACCAAGTGCGGTGACGGCGCCGTCGGCATCGACAACCTGTGGCACGACAAGGACGACAACGGCAAGGAGTCGCCGGCCGGCTCGAACCCGATGTGGCACGCCAAGAACCTGGAGAAGGGCGTCCTCGGCGACTACCTGAAGAGCTACGGATTCCCCGCCGACACCAGGCTGGCCGGGACCTACGCCCGCAAGTACGACGCGACGCTCGTCGCGCCGTGGCTGTGGAACGCCGACAAGAAGGTCTTCCTGTCCACGGAGGACGAGCAGTCCGTCGCGCGCAAGGCCGACTACGTGGTCGACAAGGGCATCGGCGGCACGATGGTGTGGGAGCTGGCCGGTGACTACGGCTGGAACGCGGCCAAGGGCCAGTACGAGCCCGGCTCCACGCTGACCTCCCTGATGTACGACAAGTTCAAGGCGGCCACGCCGTACGGCGCGAAGGTCTCGAACAAGGCGCTGCCCACGAAGGCGGTGAACATCGGCGTGGAGTTCGGCGACTTCAAGCTGGGCGACTCGAACTACCCGATCACGCCTAAGGTGAAGATCACCAACCACACGAAGACGACGCTGCCGGGCGGTACGGAGTTCCAGTTCGACTACTCCACGGCGGCGCCGGGCAACGCCTCCGACCAGTCGGGCTTCGGTACCAAGGTGATCAGCAGTGACCACACGGGCGGCAACGTGGGCGGCCTGAAGGGCGACTTCCACCGCGTCTCGCTGAAGCTGCCGGCCTGGCAGACGCTGGCGCCCGGCGCGACGGTGGAGCTGTCCTTCAACTACTACCTGCCGGTCTCGACCCCGTGGAACTGGACGGTGATCATCGGCGGCACGACGTACGCGCTCGCCGGTGACCTGGCGCGCGGTACGACGGTCGTGGAGCCCGGCTCCGGCACGGGTCCGACGCCCACACCGACTCCCACACCGACACCGACGCCCACTCCCACCCCGACGCCGACCCCGACTCCCACGCCGGGCGCGTGCACGGCGCCCGCGTGGAGCGCGACGGCCGAGTACGGCGGCGGCACCACGGTGTCCCACGCGTCCCACACCTGGAAGGCGAGGTGGTGGACGAAGGGCGAGGTGCCCGGCACCACCGGCGAGTGGGGTGTCTGGCAGGACCTCGGCGCCTGCTGACCAGGTCACCGGGGCGGAGCCCGGCGGCGTACGCACGGCCCTTGCCGCCGCCGGGCCTCTTCATGATCCGTGGCAAGCTGGTCGCGTGACCAGAGCGCATGCCGACGAGTTCGAGACGCACCGCCCGCGCATGTTCGGCCTCGCCTACCGGATGCTCGGCTCCGCCGAGGAGGCAGAGGACACCGTCCAGGACGCGTATCTGCGCTGGAGCGGCGCGGACCGGGAGCAGATCCGGCACCCCGGCGCCTGGCTCGCCAAGGTCGTCACCCACCTGTGCCTTAACCGCCTCACCTCCGCGCGCGTCACGCGGGAGGAGTACCCGGGGCCGTGGCTGCCGGAGCCGGTGGTGACGGCCGACGGGGCGCTCGGGCCGCTGGAGTCGGCCGAGCGGCGCGACGCCGTGTCGATGGCGCTGCTGGTGCTGCTGGAGCGGCTCACCCCGACGGAGCGCGCGGTGTACGTGCTGCGCGAGGCGTTCGCGTACAGCCACCGCGAGATCGCCGGGGTGCTGGAGATCGGCGAGGCGAACTGCCGCCAGCTGTACAGGCGGGCGGCGGCGCGGGTGGCCGCGCCCGAGGGGCGGTTCCGGGCCGGGCGCGAGGAGCACCGGGGGCTCGTGGAGTCGTTCATCACGGCCGCCCGGGAGGGCGATCTGGCCGGGCTGGAGAAGCTGCTGGCGGCCGACGTGACCTGGTCGGGCGACGGCGGTGGCGTGGTGACAGCGGCTCGCAGGCCGATTCTGGGGCGGGAGAAGGTACTTCGGTTCCTGGCGGGTGCGTCGCAGGGGTTCGCGGCCGGCCTGGACCTCACCGTCGTGGAGGTCAACGGAGCGCCCGCGCTGGCCGCGTGGGACGGGGGCACGCTCCTGGCCATCGCCTCGTTCGAGATCCGGGACGGGGCGATCGCGCACGTACGGGCCGTGGTGAATCCGCACAAACTCGCGTTCGCGGCGCGCCAGCTGTCACATTCCCGGTAGGTCACCGGTTCCTCACTGATGACTGTCGATGACGTCAGAAGGAGCTGAGGATGACCACGATTCTGGTGACCGGCGGGACCGGCACGCTGGGCAGGCATGTCGTCGAGCTGCTGCGCGCGGACGGGCACGCGGTGCGGGTGCTGAGCCGTCACTCGGAGCCGTACGCCGTCGATCTGCGCGAGGGCGGCGCGGAGCTGGACGCGGCGCTCGCGGGTGTCGACACGGTCGTGCACTGCGCGTCCTCGCCGCGCGGCGACGAGAAGGCGGCGCGGAACCTGATCGGGGCGGCGCGGCGGGCCGGGGTCGGCCACCTGGCGTACATCTCGATCGTGGGCGTGGACCGGGTGCCGCTCGGCTACTACCGGACGAAGCTCGCGGTGGAGCGGCTGATCGAGGAGTCGGGGCTCGGCTGGACGGTGCTGCGTACGACGCAGTTCCACGACCTGGTGCTGTCGCTGCTCCAGGCGGTGGCCAAGGTTCCGGTGATGCTGCTCCCGGCGGGCGTGAGCGACCAGCCCGTCGAGGTCGCGGAGGTCGCCGTCCGGCTCGCCGAGCTGGCGTCGGGGGCGCCCGCGGGCCGGGTGCCGGACATGGGCGGCCCCGAGGTGCGGACGTTCCCGGACCTGGCCCGCGCCTACCTGCGGGTGTCCGGGCGCCGCCGTCCGGTGGTGAACGTGCCGCTGGCGGGCAAGGCCTACCGGGGTATGCGGGCGGGCGGCCACCTGGCGCCCGGGAACGCGGTGGGCACGGGCACGTTCGAGGAGTTCCTGGAGCGCCGGCTCACCTCATAGGGGCGAACAGCTCGTCCTGCGCCGCGTCGCGGACCGTCAGGAGGGCGCCGCGCAGGACCGCCGCACCACCCAGCGCGCTCGCCCGCACCCCGGTGCGCAGCGGGGACAGCTCGGCGAGCCGGGCCTCGACGCGGGCGGCCAGCTCGGGGCCGCCCGCGTGGCCGACCTCGCCGCCCAGGACCACGCAGCCCGGGTCCAGTACGGCGCTGACGGCTGCGGCGCCGAGGGCGACGCGGTCGGCGAGGGCGTCCAGGAAGGGCTCCCCTCCGCCGCCGGCCAGGGCCGTCCGCACGGCCACCGCGCCGGCCGGCTCACCGTCCCGGTCGGCGGCCTCGATGCCGTACTCCCCCGCCAGTGACCGGATCGCGGCCGACCCGGCCAGCGCGTGGAAACCGCCGTCGCAGCCGGTGGCCGAGGGCAGGCCGCCCGTACCCGGCACGGGCAGGAACCCGATCTCGCCGGCGCCGCCCGACGCGCCGCGCCGCAGCCTGCCGTCCAGGAGGACGGCCGCGCCGACGCCGTGGCCGAGCCACAGCAGCACGAACGTGTCGCGGTCACGGGCCGCCCCCTCGCGCTGTTCCGCCACGGCCGCGAGATTGGTCTCGTTCTCGACGAGGACGGTCGCGGGCAGCCGCTCCTGGAGGACGGTGACGAGCCGCCGGTGCCAGGCCGGGAGGCCGGTCGAGTCGCGGAGCTCACCCGTGGCCGGATCGATCAGGCCGGGGGCCCCGATGCCGACGGTGTGCAGCCGCCGTACTCCGCCCACGCCTCCGGCGTGGGGGTGGCCGCATTCGGCCACCGTCCGCTCCAGCAGCGCCACCGCGCGGTCCACCGCGGGCTCGGGGTCGCCGGTGGCGTGGGCGTCCATCGGCATGGACGCCTCGGCGAGTGTGGCGCCCAGCAGGTCGGTGACGACGACGGAGACGCTGGTGGTGCGTACGTCGAGGGCGGCGAGGTGGGCGCGGTCGGCGACGATCCCGTACAGCCGTGCGTTGGGGCCGCGCCGGTCGGCACCGGCCTCCCCGACCACCTGGATCAGGCCGGAGCCCTGGAGCCGTTCGACGAGATCGGCGATGGTGGGGCGGGACAGGCCGGTCAGGCTCTTGAGCTGGCCGGCCGTGAGCGGGCCTTCGTCCTGGAGGAGCCGGAGCGCGAGCCGGTCGTTGATGGCCCGGGCGGTGCTGGGCGATGCGGGCATGCCGGGATCCTCTCAGGACTCATCACTCGTCTCTGCCACCTTACTATCAGGCAGGGTTCCTGATAATTTACCGTTCCACCGCTGGGGAAAGCACTGGAACCACCGACCGGGGAGGGCCCGTGGCACAGGACGCGACGTTCAGCAGGGAAGGGCTGAGGCGGGCCCGGTTCGCCGTGGCCGCCGTGTTCTGTGTGCACGGTGCCGTGACCGGCAGCTTCGCCACCCGCGTCCCGTGGATCCAGGACCACGCGGGCGTCAGCGCGGGCCAGCTCGGCCTCGCGCTCGCCTTCCCCGCGCTCGGCGCGTCGGCGGCGATGCCGCTGGCGGGCGCGATCAGCCACCGCTTCGGCGCCCGCGCGGCGCTGCGCGGGCTGCTCGCGCTGTGGACGCTGTCGCTGACCCTGCCGTCGCTGGCGCCCAACATCTACGGACTCTGCGGCGCCCTCTTCGTCTTCGGCGCCACGGCCGGCATGTCCGATGTGGCGATGAACGCCCTGGGCGTCGAGGTGGAGAACCGGCTCGACAAGTCGATCATGTCGAGCCTGCACGGCATGTGGAGCGTGGGCGCCCTGCTCGGCTCGGCGGCCGGCACCCTCGCCGCGCACCTGGGCAGTGACGCCCGGCTGCACCACCTCGTCGCGGCGCTCGCGCTCACCACGCTGGGCGCGGTCTTCTGCCAGGGCGTCCTGGACCTGCGCAGCGCGCCGGACGAGGAGCCGCCGCCGCGGTTCACCCTGCCGCCCCGGTCGGCCCTGGTGATCGGTGCCATCGGCTTCTGCGGCGTGTTCGCGGAGGGCGCGAGCCTGGACTGGTCGGCGGTCTACCTGCGTGACCGGTTGGGTGCGTCGGCGGGTCTCGCGGCCGCCTCGACCACCGCGTTCGCGCTGACCATGGCGGTGGCGCGGCTGGTCGGCGACAAGGTGGTCGACCGGTTCGGCGCGGTGCGCACGGTACGGGTCGGGGGCCTGGCGGCGACGGCCGGCGGTGCCCTGGTGGTCGCCGCGCCGCACCCGGGGGCCGCGCTGGCCGGGTTCGGGCTGCTCGGGCTGGGCGTGGCCGTCGTCGTGCCGCTGGCGTTCGCGGCGGCCGGGCGCAGTGGGCCGAACCCCAGCCAGGCGATCGCGGGCGTCGCCACGATCACGTACACCTCGGGGCTGATCGCGCCGTCGGCGATCGGCGCGGTGGCCGACGTGACGTCACTGACGGTGTCGTTCGGGCTGGTCACCCTGCTGGCTTTCGGTCTGGTGCTGGGCGCGGGGGTGCTGCGCACGGGCGACCGGACGTCGCGTACGCCGGCGGGCGGCGCGGCGGACAGGAGCTCGGCGGCGGAGAAGAACCCGCGCTGAGCCGTGCGCTGAGCCGCGCCGACGCGCACCCGGCGCCGGGTGAGCCGCGCTGAGCCGCATCTCGGGGAGACCCGGTCGCACGGGCGTCGGATTACCATGGCGGCTGGTCTTTTTCGGCCACGCCCCGGCCGGGACCCGGCCGTGCGGCGGCGGCCCCCCGAACCGGAGAACTGGAGCCATCCCCCATGAACCTCGGCGTGCGCTGGACCCTGCACGGCGACGGGCGCACACCCGCCCCCGGCGCCGTCGTCCGACCCGACGAGCGGCTCTCCTGGCCCCGTACGGTCGGACTCGGCGCACAGCACGTGGTGGCCATGTTCGGCGCGTCGTTCGTCGCGCCGGTCCTGATGGGGCTCGACCCCAACCTCGCGATCATGATGTCCGGCGTCGCGACGGTGGTGTTCCTGCTCGCCACGCGCGGCAGGGTCCCCAGCTACCTCGGCTGTTCACTGTCCTTCGTGGGCGTGGCCGCCACCATCCGGGCCACCGGCGGGGACAGCGCCACCGTCACCGGCGCGGTGCTGGTGGTCGGTGCGGCGCTGTTCCTGGCGGGGCTGGCGGTACGGACGTTCGGTGCCCGGATCATCCACGCCGCGATGCCGCCCGTCGTCACGGGCGCCGTGGTGATGCTGATCGGCTTCAACCTGGCGCCGGTGACGGCGTCGACGTACTGGCCGCAGGACCAGTGGACGGCCCTGCTCGTCATGCTGTTCACCGGGCTGGCCGTGGTGTGCCTGCGCGGGTTCTGGTCCCGGGTGGCGATCTTCCTGGGCCTGGTCTTCGGGTACGCCCTCTCCTGGGTGCTCGACCTGGTCTTCGGCAAGATCCACTCGCCGCTCGGCGGCGCCGAGGCCGTCGACCACTGGCGCCTGGACCTGTCCGGCGTGGCCAGGGCCGACTGGCTCGGGCTGCCGTCCTTCCACGCTCCCGCCTTCGAGTGGTCCGCGATCCTCGTCGCCCTCCCGGTCGTCATCGCGCTCATCGCCGAGAACGCCGGGCACGTCAAGGCCGTCGGCGAGATGACCGGCGAACCGCTCGACGACAAGCTGGGCACCGCCATCGCCGCCGACGGCGCCGCCTCCGTCCTCTCCACCGCCCTGGGCGGCCCGCCGAACACCACGTACTCCGAGAACATCGGCGTCATGGCGGCCACCCGGGTCTACTCGACCGCCGCGTACTGGGCCGCCGCGGGCTTCGCGCTGCTCTTCGGCCTGTGCCCCAAGTTCGGCGCGGTCGTCGCCGCCATCCCCGGCGGCGTACTGGGCGGCATCACCGTCATCCTGTACGGCATGATCGGCCTGCTCGGCGCGCAGATCTGGATCAACGCGAAGGTCGACCTGCGCAACCCGCTGAACCTCGTCCCGGCCGCCGCGGGCATCATCATCGGTGTCGGCGGCGTCAACCTGAGGATCAGCGACACCTTCGAGCTGGGCGGCATCGCGCTCGGCACGATCGTCGTCATCACCGGCTACCACGTGCTGCGCGCCTTCGCCCCGGCCCATATGAAGGAGCGCCCGGAAGAGCCCCTGCTGGACGCGGGCACGTCGGCGTACGACAGCGGCGAGGGCGATCAGCCGGTCGCCAGGGCGTAGGGCCGGTCCGGCCCGGGCCGGCCGTTCGTCCGTTTCGGGGAAGCCCGGCTCGGTGACGCCACCGGGGGCACACGTCCTGGGACGCTGCCCCCATGGCGCAGATCGAACAGTTCCCGCCGGCCCCGCCGGCGGTCGACGCGGTGGACGCGGTGGACGCGGTCATGGCGCGGATGCGCGCGTTCCGCTCCGTGTGGCCGGAGACGGACGGGGTGGCGGTCTTCAACCGGGTCTACCTGACGGTGACGGAGGAGATCGACCGGCGTATCGACGCGGGCCTCTTCACCGACCGCCGGGCCGCCGTCACGCTGGACGTGCGCTTCGCCGAGCGGTACCTGGCGGCGGTGGACGCGGTCGCCGCCGGCGGGCGGCCACCGGCGTGCTGGCAGCCGCTGTTCCAGTACCGGCGCCATCCCGGTGTACGGCCGCTGCAGTTCGCGCTGGCCGGGATCAACGCGCACATCGGGCACGACCTGGCGCTGGCGGTGGTGGACACCTGCCGTACGCTCGGCTGCGAACCGGCCGATGTGGAGGGCGAGTTCGAGCAGGTGGGCGACATCCTCACGCTGCTGGAGGAGCGCATCCGCGAAGAGCTGATGCCGGGTCCCGATCTGCTGGAGATCGCGGACCCGCTGACGCATCTGCTGGGCTGCTGGAGCCTGGAGCGGGCCCGCGACGGGGCGTGGCTCACGGCCCGCTCGCTGTGGCAGCTGCGGCGGCTGGCGCCCCGGCTGCCGGAGCTGGCCGAGGAGTTCACCGAACGCCTCGACCGCTCCGTCGGCCTGGTGGGCCGGATGCTGCTGACCCCCCTGGACCGGTGCCCGGCTCAGTCCTCCGGGAGCTCGACCGGCGCGATCTCGTCGTAGACGTCGCCCGGCCCCGGGTTCGACGCGTCGGTCTCACCGCCGAAGTGGCGCATGACGCCCCACACCGCGTTCAGCGCGGTCTGCACGGCTCCCTCGGCCCAACCCGCCGTCCAGGAGATGTCGTCGCCCGCGAGGAAGACGCCCCGCTTGTCCTCGGGCAGCCGGTCCTGCATGAAGTGCGTGAACAGGCGGCGCTGGTAGCGGTAGTGCCCGGGCAGGTTGGCCTTGAAGGCGCCCATGAAGTACGGCTCGTTCTCCCACGACACGGTCACCGGGTTGCCGATGATGTGCTTGCGGATGTCGACCTTCGGGTAGATCTCGCCGAGCGACTTGAGCATGACCTCCATGCGCTCCTGCGCGGACAGCGGCAGCCACTTCAGGCTGTCGTCGCACCACGTGTACGAGAGGCAGATGACGGCCGGCTTGTCGGGACCGTCGTCCAGCAGGTACGTGCCGCGGGTCATCCGGTCGGTAAGCGTCATCGACATGACGTCACGGCCGGTCTCCTCGTCCTTGTCCAGCCAGAAGGGGCGGTCCACCGGCACGAAGAGCTTGGACGACTCCATGTAGTGGGTGCGCTCCATCGCCGTCCAGTGGTCGATGGGGAACAGCGAGTCGTCGCAGGCGATCTTGGAGAGCAGCAGCCAGGACTGGGCGGTGAAGATCGCCGCCTGGTACGTGCGGATGTCACCGTTCGCGTCCGTGACGGTGATGCGGTTGCCGGCGGTGCGGTGCAGGCGCGTCACGGCGGGCTTGGGCTCGCCGCCCTCGTGCAGCGTCTTCAGCGACGTACCGTACGGCCAGTGGACGATCTTCTCCGGCTCGCGCTCCCACAGGCGCAGCGGCAGCTGCTGCGAGCCGCCGACGATGCCGCGGTGGTGGTCGTCGGCCTCGGTGTAGACGACGCGGAGGATCTCCAGGATGGAGTTGGGGAAGTCGGTGTCCCAGCCGCCCGTGCCGAAGCCGACCTGGCCGAAGATCTCGCGGTGCCGGAAGGACTTGAACGCCTCGGAGTCGCACAGGAAGCCGTAGAAGGTCTGGTTGTCCAGCTTCTCGACGAGCCGGGACCAGATCTCCCGGATGCGCGGGACGTCGCGCTCACGCATGGCGCGGTTCATGTCGGAGAAGTCCGCGCCCTCCTCCAGGCAGTCGCTCCAGGCCTTCGCCACGTCGCGGTAGACCTGCGGCAGGTCCTCGACGGTCTCGGCGTAGTGCGACTCGCCCTTGAGGTCGACGACGGTCGACGGGGTGCACTCGGCCAGCGGGTTCGGGAACGGCCGGGTCTCCAGGCCCACCAGGTCGATGTAGTGCTGGAGCGCGGTGGAGGAAGGCGGGAAGCGCATGGCGCCCATCTCGGCCGTCAGGCCTTCCGTACCGGTGCCCTCGAAGCCGACGGTGCGCAGCCGGCCGCCGATCTGGTCGGCCTCGTACACGACGGGCTTGAGGCCCATCTTCATCAGCTCGTACGCGGCGATGATGCCGGAGAGCCCGCCGCCGATGACGGCGACCTCGGTGCCGTGCTCGGTCGCGGGTATCTGGCCGAGCCCGGCCGGGTGGGCCAGGTAGTCGTCGTAGGCGTACGGGAAGTCCGGGCCGAACATGGTGATCGGCGGCTGGGCGTCGGTGTGCTGGACGGCGGTGGGCACCGTGGACGTCATGGGGTACGGACTCCTTGCACGGGTGAAGAAGGGGTGGAGCGGGAGGAAGGTCAGAGCAGCGACGTGTAGAGGCCGGGGCGGCGGTCGCGCAGATAGGGGTTGGCCTCGCGCGAGGCGGTCAGGAGCTCCGGGTCGACGTCACCGGTGATCAGCTCCTCGGCGCGGCCCGCGCGGGAGCGGGCGGTGCCGTCGGGGCCGGCCAGGGCGGACAGGCCGACGAACTCGAAGTCGCCCTCCTGTCCGACGCGGTTGGCGTACGCGATGTACAGCTGGTTCTCGAAGGCGCGCACCGGGACGACGGACTCGGCGACGACCTCGGCGGGGTGCATCAGCGCGGTGGGCACCAGGAGGAGGTCGGTGCCGGCGAGCGCGTGCGCCCGGACGTTCTCGGGGAACTCCACGTCGTAGCAGATGATCAGGCCGACCCGCAGTCCGCCGAGGTCGGCCTGGACGACGGGGCGGTCGCCGGTCGTGAAGGAGCCGGTCTCGAAGTCGCCGTAGAGGTGGGTCTTGCGGTAGTTCAGGAGCCGGACGCCGTCGGGGCCGATCAGCTGCGCGGAGTTGTACACGGCGCCGCCGTCCCGCTCCGGGTAGCCGTAGGCGATGCCCAGGCCGTGGCGGACGGCGATGTCGGCGATCGCCCGCGCGGACGGGCCGTCGGCGGCCTCGGCCAGCCGCTCCACGCCGTCGCCGATCGCGTACCCCGTCAGGAACATCTCGGGCGCGACGAGCAGTCCGGCACCGGTGGCGGCGGCGCGGGCGGCGGCCTCGTCGAGGATCTTCAGATTGGCGGCGACGTCACCGGGCTGACCGGAGCTCTGGAGCAGGGCGGTGCGCAGCGGCGGCATCGGCAGACCTCTGTCGGGGTGCGGGACGGGGATGGCGTACGAGACGTGTCGAGAAGACGTTCAAAACGGTACGGTCCGGCCTTCTCCCCCGACAAGGCGTGACCGTTGCGGACCGACCGTCGATCCATTGCGCGGACCGGTCCGCCGCGGTGATTCATTGCGCGCGTCCCCGGAGGGGGTCGTACGGGGCTCTCCGCCGCCCGGCGGAGGAGGGTCGCGACCTCCGCGCGATGTGGCCGGAGGGGCCCGGGCGGAACAGTGGGGGCATCCGGTCACCAGCCGAAAGGGATCCCGTCATGAACCGCGTCGCACACCGCCGTACCAAGATCGCCGCCCTCGCCACGGCCCTGCTGATCAGCGCCGGAGCGGCGGGCTCCGCCGTCGCCTCCGGGGACGGGGCGGGCACCGGCCCGCGGGAGGCGGCCGCGCTCACCGGGACCGCCAAGCTGTACCGGTCGGCCGGGGACGACATCTCCTTCACCTTCGACGCGCATCTCGCGGCCGAGGACACCATGGACCCGGAGGCGGCGACCGGCACCTTCAGCTTCCGGCACGTCTTCCCGGACGGAAGGTCGGCCTGGGCGAAGGCCCGGGTCGACTGCCTGGTGACGGGCGGCAGGGTGGCGGTCGTGACAGGTGTCGTCACCGACAGCGACACGCCGTTCAAGGGCAAGCGGGTCGGGATCTCGGTCCACGACCAGGGCCGGCACGACCGGCTGGGCTACAGCTGGATCGGGTCCGAGCCCGAGGAGACGAAGAAACTGCCGAAGTGCGTGAGCGCGGCCCCCTTCGAGAAGGTCAAGGCGGGCACGGGCGACTTCCGCGTACTGCCCTGGCAGCCGAAGCTCTGAGAACGGCGGGGCCCGCCCGGTCGATCGCTCCGGATCAGTGAGCGCGTCCGGGGGTGCCCCCGGGCGAGTGGGGGGCCTCCCGTCCGAAGGGCTACGGGGGATCACCGGCGGCCGATGACAACGCCGCAGACGCGCGTGCCCCGGCGCGCGAGCCCGGCGGGACCGGCCGGACAGGACCTCAGGCGGGCGAACCCGACGAGAAGCGCCGCAGCAGCGGGGAGAGCACCAGCACCGACTTGGTGCGCTCCACGAACGGCTCCCCCGCGATGCGCTCCAGCACGCGCTCGAAGTGGCGCATGTCGGACGCGAAGACCTGGACGATCGCGTCCGCCTCCCCGGTGACGGTGGAGGCGGACGCGACTTCCGGGTACCGCTCGAGACCGCGCTGGATGGTCTCGGGCGAGGTGTTGCCCCGTGCGTAGATCTCGATGAACCCCTCGGTCTCCCAGCCGAGCGCCGCCGGGTCCACCCGGACCGTGAAGCCGGTGATCGCTCCCTCGGCCCGCAGCCGGTCCACCCGGCGCTTCACGGCGGGGGCGGAGAGCCCGACCATGGAACCGATGTCGGCGTAGGAACGGCGGGCGTCTTCGGCGAGGGCGTGGACGATGCGTTCGTCGAGATCGTTCAGTCGCACGGGGGGTGGGTCACTTCTCTGCTGTGGCCAGTCTGGAGCGGCGCATGCCGTACACGAAGTAGAACACGAGCCCGACGGCCATCCAGACACCGAAGACGACCCACGTCACGGAGTCGAGACTGAACATGTTGTACGCGCAGAAGACGAAGCCCAGCACCGGGAAGAGCCAGCCGAGCGGCACCCGGAAGGTGCGCGGCATGTCCGGGCGGGTCCGGCGCAGCACGATCACCGCGATGTTGACGAGCGCGAAGGCGAAGAGCGTGCCGATGCTGGTCGCGTCGACGAGCTTGCCCAGCGGGATGACGGAGGCGAGGGCGCCGCAGAACAGCGACACGATGACCGTGTTGACGCGGGGCGTGCCGGTCTTGGCGCTGACCTTGCCGAACGCCTTGGGGACCAGGCCGTCGCGGGACATGGCGAACAGGACGCGGGTCTGGCCGTAGAGGACGGTGAGGACGACGCTGGCGATGGAGATGACGGCGCCGGCGGCGAGGAGCGTGCCCCAGACGGTCTGACCGCTGACGTCGTTCATGATCGCGGTCAGGGAGGCCTCGGAGCCCTCGAAGTCCTTCCAGTTCCAGGCGCCGACGGCGACGGCGGCGACCAGGACGTAGAGCGCCGTGACGATGACCAGCGACAGCATGATCGCGCGAGGCAGGTCGCGCTGCGGGTTCTTCGCCTCCTCACCGGCGGTGGAGGCGGCGTCGAAGCCGATGTACGAGAAGAAGAGGCTGGCGCCGGCGGCGCTGACACCGGCCACGCCGAGGGGCATGAAGTCGGCGTAGTTGCCGGACTTGAATCCCGTGAAGCCGATGGCGCAGAAGAGGACCAGCGCGGCGATCTTCACCGCGACCATGATCGTGTTGGCGCGGGCGGACTCCTTGGCACCACCGAGCAGGAAGACCATGGCGAGCATCACGACGATCAGACCGGGCAGGTTGATGATGCCGCCCTCGCCGGGCGCCGAGGAGAGGACGTCCGGGATGGTGACGCCGATCGTGCCGTTGAGGAGCTCGTTGAGGTACTCACCCCAGCCGACGGCCACGGCGGCGACGGAGACGCCGTACTCCAGGACCAGGCACCAGCCGCACACCCAGGCGACCAGCTCGCCCATCGTTGCGTACGCGTACGAGTACGAGGAGCCGGCGACCGGGATGGAGCCGGCCAGCTCGGCGTACGAGAGCGCCGAGAAGAGAGCGGTGAGCCCCGCGAACACGAAGGCCAGGGTGACGGCCGGACCGGCCTTGGGCACGCTGTCGCCGAGGACGACGAAAATGCCGGTGCCGAGCGTGGCACCGATGCTGATCATGGTCAGCTGCCACATGGAGAGCGAGCGGCGGAGCGTGCCGCCCTCGCCCTTTCCACCCTCTGCGACCAGCACATCCACCGACTTGCGCCGGGTGAGAGCGGAGAGCATGGACGCCTTGGGCGCGGACGGCTCGGTGGCGGGAGGGGCTGTGCCTTGGTCCAGCACTGCGGAGGCTCCTTCATCGCTGCGGGTCGAAGGACGGCGACTCGCGGCGGCTCGCGGGGCGTGCTGCGCCACCCGCGGGGGAAGGGGACCGCCGAGCAGGCGGTCGCCGCCACTCCTGGTACGAGGCACGAGCCTAATCGGACGTGCTTCGCGCTCGTAATGCATCGTTGTTGCGCATCGGCGCGTGATCATTGCGCGATCGGGGCACAGACGGGGAAACATTGCGCCCTGCCGCACGAATCGACACATTGGGGCCGGGAGCAGGCAGAACGCCGACACGTATCGCCGCCGGGCGCCGGCGGGCCTCGTCGGCCGCGACACCGGTCACATCGCCGGTCCCGCGCGCACCGGAGCCCGGTCACCGCACCGGACCCCGGTCACCGGCACCGGCGCACATCGTCGATCGGAGGAACCCGTATGAGCTGGCAGGACCCGGCACCCTTCCTGCGCGGTACGGCATGGTTCGACCACGGTCGGCCGGTACGCGCCGATCCCGCCGCTCTGGCCCGCCTGCCGTGGGACACCGCCGAGCGGGCCGCGCTGCCCATCGGCGTACGGGTGGAGTTCACCGCCTCCCCCGGGACGCGCGCCGTCGAGGTCCGCTACCGCGCGTCGGTACCGGACGAGGCCGGCGCGCTGCGTGAGCTCGCCCACTGCTTCGCGCTCTGGCAGGGCAACCGGTGCGTACACGAGACGGTCACCGAGCCGGCCGAGGAGGCCACCGTCACACTGTCGCTGCCGTCCGCCACCGGCCCGTTCACCATCCACCCGCCCGAGGGCCAGGCCCCGGTGATCCTCGGGCTGCGGCCCCTCGGCGGCGCCATCGAGCCCGTGCCGCCGCGCCCGCGCTGGGTCGTGCACGGTGATTCGATCACCGAGGGCTGGTGGTCCACGCGCCCGGCGCACGCCTGGCCCGCCGTCGCAGGGCGGGCGCTGGGCGTGGACGCGGTGAACCTCGGCTACGCGGGCTCGGCGCGGGGCGAGCTGCCGGTGGCCGAACAGCTGGCGGTCCTCCCCGCCGACCTGCTGACACTGGCCTTCGGCACGAACTGCTGGTCGGGCATTCCGTTCTCGGCGCCGCTGCTCTACGAGACGGTGCGGGCGTTCATCGCGCTCGTACGGCGCGGCCACCCGGACACCCCGCTGCTGCTGCTCTCGCCGGTGCTGCGGCCGGACGCCGAGGACACGCCCAACGCGCTCGGCGCGACCCTCTCCGAGCTGCGGGTGGCCATGGAGGAGGCCGTCAGGGACCTGATCGCCGCCGGTGACGCGCGGCTGTCCCTGGTGCCGGGCCGGGGGCTGCTGGGGCCCGAGCACCTGGTCGACGGGCTGCACCCCGACGACGCGGGGCACGCCCGGATCGCGGCGGCGGTCGCCGGAGCCGTCGCCGAGGCCGTCGCCGGGGCGGTCGCGGAGCCGGGGCGCGGGGGCGACGCACCGGCGTGATGTCACCCCGGCCGGGTCGGACGGACTCGGCGGAATGACCTGCTCGACTCGGGGTAGGGGCGCCTTCGGTCGGCGGTGTTCTCCGGGTGCGTTTCTCTCGGGTTCCACAAGCCATTACCATCCAACGGCCGTTGAACACGAGAAGCGGGCCGGGCAGCCACCTCGTTTCCGGCACCTCGATCCGGAAACGCCGCCCATCCCGTTTCCGATTGCGAGAGGTGCTTGTGAACACGAGCGAATCGAGCGCGCGGGATCGCCTGTGCGAGGCCCTGCGGGAGCGCGGGGAGGAGATCGCGGACCGCTGGGTCCGGCTTCAGCTCCAACAGGCGGTACTGGGCTCCGAGATGAGCGAGCAGGAGGTCCGTGAAGAGGCCGACCTGCTCATCTCCGCGCTGGCCGCGGGGCTGGCCGGCGACACGCCGGTGGAACGGCTGGTCACGTCCCGTAACGAGCTGCGCCGGACGGTGATAGAGCTGTCCCTGCGGCGGGCGCGGGCGGGCGTGTCACCGACCGCCACGTCGATGGCCGTTCTGTCCCTGAAGGAGGCGCTGCTCTCCGCCGTCCAGCACACCACCCGCGAGTCGGACGAGCTGTTCTCCGCCGCGATCCTGATCAACCGGCTGCTGGACGCGGCCGGGGTGCTGTCGTTCGAGACGTACGTGGAGGGGCGCGAGGAGATCATCCAGCGGCAGAGCCGCCAGCTCCTGGAGATCTCGACACCGGTCGTCCGGCTGTGGCGGCATGTGCTGGCCGTGCCGCTGATCGGCACGCTGGACACGGCGCGCACGCAGGTGGTGATGGAGAGCCTGTTGCAGGCGATCCAGGACCACGAGGCCCAGGTCGCCATCATCGACATCACCGGCGTACCGGCCGTGGACACCGCGGTGGCGCAGCACCTGATGCACACCGTCAACGCCGTCCGCCTGATGGGAGCCGACTGCGTCATCAGCGGGATCCGGCCGCCCATCGCCCAGACCATCGCACAATTGGGTATCGATTTGTCGACCATCCTGACGCGGGCCACGCTGGCGGACGCGCTGGCCGCCGCGATCCAGCTCACCGACGAGCCCGCGTTCGATGCGGGCACGGTTCGGCCGGTGACGGCATGACGCCCACCCGCGCCGCCGGCGTTCCCATCCTCCGGCTCGGCGACGTCCTGATCACCGGCCTGCTCAACGAACTGGACGACCAGTCGGCGCTGGCCTTCACCGACGAGCTCACCGAACGGATCGCCGCCGACGGCGCCCGTGGGGTGCTGATCGACATCTCCCGCCTGGAGATCATCGACTCGTTCGTGGCGCGCACGCTGATGGAACTGACCACCATGGCCCGGCTCCTCGGAGCGCGGGTGATCGTCGCCGGCATGCGCCCGGCGGTGGCCATCACCCTGGTCGAGCTGGGGCTGCAGCTGACCGGCGTGGAGACGGCGCTCAACGCGGAGCAGGGGCTCGTCGCCCTCGGCTGGCACCGCATGCCCCACCCGGCGGGGGAGGTCCGGCGTGACTCTGCACGGTGAACGGCTGTCGCGGAGAGTGGAGCTCCTTCCCCAGCGCGGCCCGGTGGCCACGGACGGCACAGGACGGCGCGCGGGCGCGACCGGTGACGCCGCGGACGACGACAGCCCCCACGACGGCGCGCGCGGGTTCGCGGGCGGTGTCGGACGGGGCCCCACGTCCCCGGAGAGCGCCGCGCGCTACGACGTCGCCTCCGAGGAGGACCTCCTGACGGCCCGCCACGCCGTGCGCGCCGCGACGGTCGCGGCCGGGTTCGGCCTCGTCGACCAGACGAGGATCGTCACCGCCGCCAGCGAACTCGCCCGCAACGCCTACGTGCACGGAGGCGGTGGTTCCCTGGAGATCCAGCCCGTCACCATGTCCGGCCGGCGCGGGCTGCGCCTGATCGTGCGCGACGACGGCCCCGGCATCCCCGACGTGGAGAAGGCGCTCACCGACGGCTTCACCACGGGCTCCGGCCTCGGTCACGGGCTGGGCGGCGCCCGCCGGCTGATGCACGAGTTCCACGTGGACAGCGCCCCCGGCCGGGGCACCACGGTGATCGTCATCCGCTGGAACGACCGCTGATGTCCCTCACCACCCACATCCGCGTCGACCACTACAGCGCCGTCCAGCTCGCGGCATCGGCGGCGCGCCGTACGGCGCTCGCCGCGGGGCTCACGGGCCCCCTGCCGGACCGGGCCGCCGTGCTGGCGAGCGAGCTCGCCTCCAACGTGGCCAGGTACGCCCTGCACGGCTCGCTGTACGTCCAGCCGTTGCCGCTGCGCCGGGGCGTGGAGGTGCTGGCGGTGGACCGCGGCCCGGGCATGGCCGACGCCGAACAGTGCCTGACCGACGGATACACCACGGGCGGCTCCCTGGGCTCGGGCCTGGGAGCCGTGCGCAGGATCGCCGACCAGTTCGCCATCCGTACGAAGGAGGGCACCGGGACCCTGGTGTGCGCCCGGCTCGGGGAACCGGGTGACACCTCGCCGGACCGGGCACCGGCCGTCGGGGCGGTACGGGTGCCCGCCGACGGGGAGGTGTCCTGCGGGGACTCGTGGGGCGTGGCCGTCACCGAGGGCGCCCAGACGGCCATGGTCGTCGACGGCCTGGGGCACGGAGACCCCGCCGCCGAGGCGGCGGAGCTCGCCGTACGGACGTTCCACCGCGACCCCGGGCAGCCCCTGCCGGAGCTGATGCGGGCGATGAACCGTGCGCTGCGCCACAGCCGGGGCGCCGCGGTGGCCCTGCTGCGCCGGACGCGGGACACGATGGAGGCGACCTCCGTCGGTAATGTGCGCAGCCTGCTGGTGGCGCCGGGTGGCGTGCGGCAGCGCTTCGGCGGTCAGCCGGGTGTCGTCGGCTGGAACATGCCCGAGCCCCGGGTGCAGCGCGTCCCCGCCCAGCCCGGCATCATCTCCCTGCTGCACAGCGACGGCATCGACACCCGCTGGGCCGACGCCCCCTCGGCCTTCCTCACCGCCTTGCCCGCTCCGCTGCTCGCCGCCGCCCTGGTCCACGAGCACCGGCGCAGCCGCGACGACGCGACCGTCCTGACCCTCGGCCCGCCGCGGAGAGACGCATGAATCGGCAGACCACCACGCACCACTCCCTCGCGGGTCTGCGCAGTACGCTTCGCCGCCTGGCGCACCGGGCCGGTCTGCCCGTCGAGACGCGCTACCGGCTCGCGCTGTCGGCGACCAGGGTCGCCGCCGCCGAACTGGCGGCGGGCCGGCCCGTGTTCCTGGAGACGGTCAGGGCGCCGTCGAAGGACGCCGCCCTGACCGTACGGCTCCATCTGCCGTACGCGCCGGACCAGCCGCCCCTGGAGGGGCTTCCGCTGCCCGCGGAGCGGCACCCGGGCCCGGCGGCCGTGTGGCGGGTGCCCGTGCCCCCGCGCGGGCCCGGCGCGGTGGGACCGCGCGGTGACGATCCGCCGGGGCTGGTCGAGCTGCTGGAGGAGGAGCTGAGCGCTGCGGTCGACCGCATGGACGCCCTGGCGGGGGACCACCAGCGGCTGAAACAGGAGCTCGCGGAGACGAACAGTGGCGTGCTGGCCCTCTACGTACAGCTGGAGGAGCGCGACGAGCAACTGCGCCAGGCGCACGGGCGGATACTGCGCCAGCTGGAGGACGCCCTGCGCCCGCCGCCGGTGCGGGTGCCCGGCCTGGAGCTGGCCGTGCACTACGAACCGGCGGAGAAGCACGCGCCGACGGGCGGTGATCTGTACGACTGGTTCGTGCTGCCGGACGGCACGGTGCACATCACGGTGGTCGACGCACTGGGGCACGGGCTGACGAGTACGCGCAGCGCGCTCAACGTCACGCACGCCGTGCGGACGCTGGCCCTGGAGGGGCACCCCGTCGAGTCGATCATCGCCCGGACGGACGAGGTGCTGGCCACGTTCGACCACGAGCTGATGGCCACGGTGCAGCTGGTCAGGCTCGGTCCGGGGAGCGGGGATCTGGTGGTGGCGAACGGCAGCCACCCGCCCGCCCTGCTCGTCCGGGCCGACGGGGACACCCGGCTGCTGGAGGCACGCGGCCGGGGCATCGGCTTCCCCCTGCCGGGAAGCGAGCGGCTGCTACGGGACCGCCTGGCCCCCGGCGACCTGCTGGTGCTCTACACCGACGGGCTCACCGAGAGCCGCCGCGACCCCCGGGAGGGCGAGCAGCGGCTGGCACGGGCCGCGCGCCGCCACCGGCACCGGCCGATAGAGGAGATCCCGGCCGCCATCGCGGAGGACATGCACACGGTCATCCTGCACCCCGACGACACGGTCGCCCTCACCGTCCGGCGCGTCGCCGACTGAAGCCCGGACCGGTCGGCGGCGGCACGGCGGGTAAGCGGCGCGACAGCAGGCGTACGCCGGTCGAATGCGTGGTTAACCCACGGGGGCGGGGTAAGCGAGCCGAAGAGACGGAGGAGCCGCCCGTGTATGTCATCGAGTCGCCGCCCGGCGACAGCGCCTCGGTCCGCGCTGTGACCGCCGGTTTCCTGACCGAGCACTGTCCCTGGGCCGATACGGCGGCCGTGCAGCTCGTCGTGACGGAGCTGACGGCGAACGCGCTCCGCCACACCGACGGCTGGTGGCGGCTGCGGCTGCGTACCGAGGGCGATGAGCTGTGGGTGGAGCTGGACGACTCGAGCCCGCGTCTCCCCCGGACCCGGGAACCCGACTTCAGTGGTGGCGGCGGCTTCGGCTGGCCGATGGTGCAGAACCTGGCGGGCCGGGTGGAGGTCCGTCGCCACGCGGAGGGCAAGACGGTCCGCGCGGTGTGGGGCCGCCCCCGGGTCTCCGCCCGGTTCGACTGACCCCCGGGGACCGCGCACCCGTTGTGCGCCGAAGGAGCCGGGCAGCCGTCGTACGACGCAGGCCCGGGCAGCGCACCACGGTCCGGGGCCCTTCCGCTCACTCCACCGCCAGGAGCCCCTCGCGGAGCCGCGCGGTGATCCGCGCGAGCAGCCGGGACACATGCATCTGGGACACGCCGAGCTCGGCGCCGATCTGGGCCTGCGTCATCTCCTCCACGTACCGCATGCGCAGGATCTCGCGGTCCCGCTCGTCGCACTCCTCGATGAGGGGCTTGAGCGCCTGCACGTTCTCCACGATCTCCAGCTCACGGTCGGGCTCGCCCAGCCGGTCGACGAGGGTCTCCGACGCGGCGTCCCCCGCGTCGTCCAGCGGCAGGTCGAGCGATCCGGCCGAGTAGCCGTTGGCCGCCACGAGCCCCTCGATGACCTCGTCCTCCGAGAGGCCGAGGTGGGCGGCGAGCTCGGCGGGGGTCGGCGAGCGGTCCAGCTCCTGGAAGAGGACGTCGGTGGCGCGGGCCAGGTCGATGCGGAGCTCCTGGAGCCGCCGCGGCACGTGCACGGACCAGCTGGTGTCCCGGAAGAAGCGCTTGATCTCGCCCACGACGCAGGGCATCGCGAAGGTCGTGAATTCGACCTCGCGGCTCAGTTCGAAGCGGTCGATGGCCTTGATCAGGCCGATCGTGCCGACCTGGACGATGTCCTCCATCTGGTCGGAGCGGCTGCGGAAGCGCGCCGCCGCGTACTTCACCAGGGAGAGGTTGAGCTCGATGAGGGTGTTACGGACGTACTGGTACTCCTCCGTACCCTCCTCCAGCACGGCCAGCCGTTCGAAGAACCGCTTCGACAGTTCCTTCGCGTCCTTCGGGGCCACCTCGGCCGGGTTCCGTACCTCCGGCAGGTGCTCCTGTACGCCGGTACCGGTCGAGATCGTGGTCGCCATGGACACGGTGCCCCTCCCCTTTCACTTTTCGGGTCTTCGGCCGCGAGGCGCGTGTACCCCGTCTTTCCCGGTTCACACGCCCGGGATACGAAGAAGCCGCCCCCGGGAAGGGGCGGCTCCTCTATGTCCGGCCATGTCGTCCGGCCGTACCGTCAGCTCCAGCTGGCGTGCAGCGGCTTGCCCTCGGCGTAACCGGCGGCGCTCTGGATGCCGACGATGGCCTTCTCGGCGAACTCCTCCAGGGAGCTGGCACCGGCGTACGTGCAGGACGAGCGGACGCCGGCGATGATCGAGTCGATCAGGTCCTCGACGCCCGGGCGGGCCGGGTCCAGGAACATCCGCGAGTGGGAGATGCCCTCCTCGAAGAGCGCCTTGCGGGCCCGGTCGTACGCGGACTCCTCGCTGGTGCGGTTGCGGACGGCCCGCGCGGAGGCCATGCCGAACGACTCCTTGTACAGGCGCCCGTTCGCGTCCTGCTGGAGGTCGCCCGGGGACTCGTACGTGCCGGCGAACCAGGAGCCGATCATGACGTTGGACGCGCCTGCGGCGAGCGCCATGGCGACGTCGCGCGGGTGACGGACACCGCCGTCGGCCCAGACGTGCTTGCCGTACTTCTTCGCCTCGGCGGCACACTCCAGCACGGCGGAGAACTGCGGCCGGCCCACGCCGGTCATCATCCGGGTGGTGCACATGGCGCCGGGGCCCACACCGACCTTGATGATGTCGGCGCCGGCCTCGATGAGGTCGCGCACGCCCTCGGCGGCGACGATGTTGCCCGCGACGATCGGGACCTGCGGGTCCAGGCCGCGCACGGTCCGGATCGCGCTGATCATCGACTCCTGGTGGCCGTGCGCCGTGTCGATGACGAGCGTGTCGACGCCCGCGTCGAGCAGCTGCTTGGCCTTGCCCGCCACGTCGCCGTTGATGCCGACGGCGGCGGCGATGCGCAGTTTGCCGTTGGCGTCGACGGCCGGCGTGTAGAGCGTCGCGCGCAGGGCGCCCTTGCGGGTCAGGATGCCGGCGAGGCGGCCGTCGCCGTCCACGGCGGGGGCGTAGCGGCGGTTGTGGTGGTCCAGGGTGTTGAAGGCCTCGCGCGGGTCCATGTCGGCGTCGAGGAGCAGCAGGTCCGTGGACATGACCTCGGACAGCTGGGTGAAGCGGTCCACACCGTTCAGGTCCGTGTCGGTGACGACACCGATGGGCCGCTGGTCGGCGTCGACGACGACGCCGGCGTTGTGCGCCCGCTTGGTGAGCAGCGACAGGGCGTCGGCGACGGTCTGGTGCGGGTCGAGCACGATCGGGGTGTCGAGCACGTGGTGGCGGCTCTTGACCCAGGAGACGACGTCGGTGACGACCTCGATCGGAATGTCCTGCGGGATGACGACGAGACCGCCCCGGCGGGCGACCGTCTCGGCCATCCGGCGGCCGGCGATCGCGGTCATGTTGGCGACGACCAGCGGGATGGTGGTCCCGGTGCCGTCGGGCGATGCGAGGTCCACGCCCTGGCGAGAGCCCACGGCCGAGCGGCTAGGCACCATGAATACGTCGTCGTACGTGAGGTCGTACGGCGGCTTCAGGTCATTGAGGAAACGCACGTGCTGAACATCCCAGTCGTTCGGAGTTGGCCCCCGGGCATTTCAGCCGGGGGGAAAACGCACGTACTTCATTGTCCCATGGCACCGGCCGTACGGACCCCGGGCGAAAGCTCCAGGCCGCGCGGGGCGCCCTGGTGCGTTTCTCCGAATCGCGTCCTATTCGTCCGGGTCGGCGCGGTCCAGGGCGGGCCGCGGCCCGGGGGTGAACTCCGTCAGCAGATGGTCGGCGGCGGCCGTGTCCGTGACCAGGCTGGTGACCAGCCCGGAGCGGAGTACGGCGCCGATGGCGGCGGCCTTGCGCTGCCCGCCCGCGATCGCGACGACCTCGGGGATACGGCGCAGCCGGTCGGCCTCGACGGTGATGCACCGCTCGCCGAGGTCCCGGCCGACGCGACGGCCGGCGGAGTCGAAGAGGTGGGCGGACATCTCGGCCGCGACGCCGAGCGAGGCGTAGTGGGCGCGCTCCTCGTCGGTGAGCATGTCGTGGACGGTGGAGATGCCGGGCTCCCACGAGCCGATGGACACCGCGGCGACGGTGACCTTGTCGAAGTACTCGAAGGCGCGGGCGATACCGGTCTGGCTGCGCAGCGCGGCGGCGGTGGCCGGGTCGGGCAGCAGCATCGGCGCGTAGATGGGATGGGCCTCGCCGCCGGAGACCTGGGCGGCGCGGCGCACCGCCTCGACCGAGCCGCGTTCGGCGGTGCCGGCGTCGTACACGCCGGTGAGCTGGACGACCGTGCAGGGCGGCAGCCGGTCGAGGGCGGCCGCCATGTGGATGGTGGACCGGCCCCAGGCCAGGCCGAGGACGTCGCCCTCGGCCACCAGTTCGCCGAGCAGGTCGGCCGCGACCTCGCCGAGGTTCTCCGGGTCGGGCGAGGAGTCCTCGCCCTCGGGCGGGGACTCGACGACGACCGCGTGGCGCAGTCCGTAGCGGGCGCGGAGCGCGTCGGAGCGCTCCGCGTCGAGCTCGGCGGGCACGCGGATCTCGATCCGTACGAGATCGCGCTCCAGGGCGGTCTCCAGGACCCGGGCCACCTTGAAGCGGCTGACGCCGAACTCCTCCGCGATCTGGATCTTGGATTTGCCCTCGAGGTAGAAGCGACGGGCCATGGCCGCCGCCTGCACGAGCTCCGCGGGTCCCATCCGCAGGGCTGGTCGTCCCGCCGACATTGCAGACACCGCGATCTCCTCACTGCTGTTCACACTCCGGATCGCCATCCTCGCAGATCCGGTGTTCCTTGATCAGGCTTGTCGATTTGCGTTCATCTACCCGTGGCCTCGGCCCGTGTTCCCCGCCCACGGGCCGAGGCCACGGGGCTCAGTGGGCGCAGGCCCAGCCGGCCGACGCGGTGACCCGCTCCGCCTTGTCGCGCAGCGATCGCACCGCGGCGGCGGGGTCCTCCGCGCCGTACACCGCGGAACCGGCCACGAAGACGTCGGCGCCGGCCTCCGCGCACCGCTCGATGGTGGAGTCCGAGACGCCGCCGTCTACCTGGAGCCACAGCTCCAGGCCGTGCTTGGAGATCAGCTCCCGGGTGCGGCGGATCTTCGGCAGCATGATGTCGAGGAACGCCTGGCCGCCGAAGCCCGGCTCCACGGTCATGATCAGCAGCATGTCGAGCTCGGGGAGCAGGTCCTCGTACGGCTCGATGGGCGTGGCGGGCTTCAGCGCCATCGAGGCCCGTGCGCCCTTGGCGCGGATCTCCCGCGCCAGCCGCACCGGCGCGGCGGCCGCCTCGACGTGGAAGGTGACGGACCCGGCCCCGGCCTCCACGTACTGCGGGGCCCAGCGGTCGGGGTCCTCGATCATCAGATGGCAGTCCAGCGGGGTGTCCGTCGCCCGGCGCAGCGACTCGACGACCGGCACGCCCAGGGTGAGGTTGGGCACGAAGTGGTTGTCCATGACATCGACATGGAGCCAGTCGGCGCCTTCCACGGCCTTCGCCTCCTCGGCGAGACGGGCGAAGTCGGCGGACAGGATGCTGGGGTTGATCTGGGCCATGTGCCAAGCCTGCCATGTCTCATGGGGTTTCTTTTACCCGATGCCCGGCCGGGTCCTTCTCGGCTCGGCGCACTTGGCACATTCCCGGCGTATCGGTGTCCTTACGCGGTACGGCGCAGCAGCGCCAGGTACATCGCGTCCGTACCGTGGACATGCGGCCACAGCTGGACGTCGGGGCCGTCGCCCAGGGCCGGGACGCCGGGCATGCAGGGCCGCGCGTCGATCAGCTCGGCGCCGCCCTCCCTCTTCAGTACGTCGTCCACGACCACCCGCGTCTCCGCGAGGTGCGGCGAGCAGGTCGCGTACCCGACCACGCCGCCGACCCGTACCGCCTTCAACGCCTCGGTGAGCAGGGCTCGTTGCAGGGGGGCGAAGCCCTCCAGGTCCTCCGGTCGGCGCCGCCAGCGGGCCTCGGGACGGCGGCGCAGGGCGCCCAGGCCCGAGCACGGCACGTCCACGAGGACACGGTCGAAGGAGCCGGGGCGCCACGGCGGGCGGGTGCCGTCGGCCGCGATGACCTGGTACGGGCCGGGATTCCCGGCCAGCGCCCGCTCCACCAGGCGCGCCCGGTGCGGCTGCTTCTCGGAGGCGAGCAGGGCGGCCCCGCGCCCGGCGGCGAGCGCGCCCAGCAGGGCCGCCTTGCCGCCGGGGCCCGCGCAGCCGTCGAGCCAGCGGGCGTCGGGGCCGTCCAGCGGGGCGTTCGCCAGGGCGATGGCCACGAGCTGGCTGCCCTCGTCCTGGACACCGGCGCGCCCGTCGCGTACCGCGTCGATCGCGCCCGGCTCGCCGCCCTCGGCCAGCCGCACGGCGTACGGCGACCAGCGCCCGGGCAGCCCGGCCTCCTCACCCAGCACATCGAGCAGTTCGGCCGTGGTGGACCGCCCGGGGCGGGCCACCAGCGTGACCTCGGGCCGTTCGTTGTCGGCCTCCAGGAGGTCCTCGATCCCGGCCCGCCCGCCGCCCAGCGCGTCCCACAGCGCCGAGACGACCCAGCGGGGGTGCGAGTGGACGACGGCGAGATGGTCCTCCGCGTCCTCTTCGTACGGCGGGGCCACCCGCTCCAGCCAGCTGTCCAGGTCGTCCTGAGCGATCTTCCGCAGCACGGCGTTGACGAACTTCGCCCGCCCGTCGCCCAGCACCACCCGCGCCAGCTCCACACTCGCCGACACCGCCGCGTGCGTGGGGATGCGGGTGCCCAGCAACTGGTGCGCGCCCAGCGCGAGCACGTCCAGCACGGGCGGGTCGACCTCGCGCAGCGGCCGGTCGATGCACGCCGCGATGATCGCGTCGTACGTCCCCTGGCGGCGCAGCGTCCCGTACACCAGCTCGGTGGCGAGCGCCGCGTCCCGCCCGTCGAACCCGTCCTTCTCACGCGCCTTCTTCAGCAGCGGCGGCAGGACGAGGTTGGCGTACGCGTCCCGCTCGTCGACGGCGCGCAGCGCCTCGAACGCCAGGATCCGCACCGGATCCTTCTTGGGGCGGCGGTACGGCTTGGAGGGACGGCGACGGGACTGCTCGCTCAAAAGGTGCTCCGCGTTTCGGTGAGGCTCGAACCCTTTCAGCCTACGTCCGCCCCGCCCACCCGTCTCCCACCACCACCCTTGCACGACGGCGCTACGCGCCGACCCCTGCCTTCTCCCCCGGGGCGATCCGGACGCCCCGCGCCCAGTCGGCGCCGCGCATCGGCTTCTTGCCCTGCGGCTGGACCCACAGCAGCTCGACGGCGTGGGAGCCGGTCCCGACGTACACGTTGTTCTTCGTGGCCGACAGCTCACCGGGGGCCAGGTCCGCGCGGTCGGGCACCGGGGCCGCCTGGATGACCTTGAGCCGCTCCCCCCGGAAGACCGTCCAGGCACCCGGCGCGGGGGTGCAGCCGCGTACGACGCGGTCGACGCGGAGCGCCGGAGCGGTCCAGTCGACGCGCGCGTCCTCCACGGTGATCTTGGGGGCCAGGGTGACGCCGTCGGCCGGCTGCGGTACGGCCTGAAGGGTGCCGTCCTCGATGCCGTCCATGGTCGCGGCGAGCAGCCCGGCGCCGGCGAAGGCGAGCCGGGTGAGCACGTCGCCGCTGGTGTCGGTGGGTCGCACGTCCTCGGTGATCACGCCGTACACCGGGCCCGAGTCGAGGCCTTCCTCGATAAGGAAGGTGGACGCGCCGGTGACCTCGTCCCCGGCCATGACCGCGTGCTGCACGGGCGCGGCGCCGCGCCACGCGGGCAGCAGCGAGAAGTGCAGGTTGACCCAGCCGTGGGCCGGGATGTCGAGCGCCACCTTGGGCAGCAGGGCGCCGTAGGCGACGACGGGGCAGCAGTCGGGCCCGATCTCCCGCAGCCGCGCGAGGAACGCCTCCTCGCGGGGCCTGGCCGGCTTGAGGACCTCGATGCCCGCCTCCTCCGCGCGCTGCGCGACGGGGCTGGCGACCAGTCGGCGGCCTCGCCCGGCCGGAGCGTCGGGGCGGGTGACGACGGCGGCCACCTCGTGCCGGTCCGAGGCGATCAGGGCGTCCAGGGCGGGTACGGCGACCTCGGGGGTGCCTGCGAAGACGAGCTTCATCGGTGGCTGACTGCCTGTCTGTCTCGGGGCGGTGGCGGGCGACGCACCAGTTTAGGGGCCGGGGCGACAGGGGGCGTACGTGTGTCTTCGCGCCCTCGGCATATGCGGATACGCCCCCGCAGCGTGACCCCGACCACCGGTGGAGCGTTGGTCAAGCAGAGATTGACCGAAACGGGCCGCCCCCCGGTGCGGCCCACCCCTTTCCAACGCCGGTTCGAGAGGCTTGTAAATGGCCGACCACGCAACCCACGACGCCCAAGCCCGGGCCAGCCTGCACCTGCTGGTGCGGGACATCGAGCGGGTCCGGCGGCAGGTGGACGCACTGCGCACGCTCACGGCCCAGCTGGGCAATGTGTACCGCCCGCGGCGATCGGGCCCGTCCGCGGGCTTCGTCGTCTACGGCAGGGCCCCGGCCCCCACCGTCAGGCTCGCCCAGGAGCTGCGGGACAGCGTCGAGACGCTGGTGACCGCCGCGGTCGACTTCGACCGGTCACTGGGCTTCTCGTGGGACGCGGTGGGCTCGGCGCTCGGCGTCACCAAGCAGGCGGTCCACCGCCGGTACGGCTCGCGGCGCCAGCAGGCCGCCGCGGCGGACGCCGAACGCCCCGCGGAGCCCGGGACGACCCGCACGATGCCGGTCGTCCCGCCGGCCGTCCCGTCGGTCCCGGCGGCGCGCTCGATGCCGCCGCAGCCGACGTCCGGCTCCCAGTCGCTCCGCGAGGAGGTCCGCCCGAGCGCCTTCCCCGGCCCGCGCAACGGCTGACCCCACCCCCGGCCGCCCCACCCCCCAGGGGGGTGGGGC
>NZ_JBEXQK010000023.1:0-91985 GCF_040612535.1 Streptomyces sp. NPDC006368 | reverse complement strand
AGCAGGTCGGCCAGCTCGTGGCCGAGCGTGCCAAGGCCGCCGGTATCGAGGCTGTCGTGTTCGACCGTGGCGGCAACCAGTACGCCGCCGCGCCCGAGGCCCCCGCGCCCGAGGCCCCCGCGCCCGAGGCCCCCGCGCCGGAGGCCCCCGCGCCCGAGCCGCCCCCGCCCGGGGCACCCGCGCCCGAGCCGCCCCGGGCGCCCGAGGCACCGGCCTCCGGGAGCGGCGAGCCGGGGAGCGGGCGCTTCACCGTGCGGCTGGCCAACTTCGAAGGCCCCTTCGACCTGCTCCTGCAGCTGATCGCCAAGCACAAGCTGGACGTCACCGAGGTCGCCCTCTCCAAGGTCACCGACGAGTTCATGGCCCACATCCGGGCCATGGGACCGGACTGGGACCTCGACCAGACCACCGAGTTCCTGGTGGTCGCGGCGACCCTGCTCGACCTGAAGGCCGCCCGGCTGCTGCCCGTCGCCGAGGTGGAGGACGAGGCGGACCTCGCCCTGCTGGAGGCGCGGGACCTGCTGTTCGCGCGCCTGCTGCAGTACCGCGCGTACAAGCAGGTCGCCGACGTCTTCAACGAGCGGCTGCTGAGCGAGGGGCGGCGCCACCCCCGTACGGTGGGGCTGGAGCCGCACCACGCAGAGCTGCTGCCCGACGTGGTCATCAGCGTCGGCCCCGAGGGGTTCGCCCGGCTCGCTGTGAAGGCCATGCAGCCCAAGGCCACGCCGCAGGTGTACGTGGACCACATCCACGCCCCGCTGGTGAGCGTCCGGGAACAGGCCGAGGTGGTGATCGGACGGCTGCGGGAGCGCGGCGAGATGACCTTCCGGGAGCTGGCCGAGGACGCGCCGGACACCCTCACCGTCGTCGCCCGGTTCCTCGCCCTGCTGGAGCTGTACCGGGAGAAGGCCGTCGTCCTCGACCAGGACGACGCCCTCGGGGAGCTCACGGTGCGCTGGACGGGCGGGGAGAGCGCGTCCGTGACGGATGAATTCGACCAGGAGGAGAAGTGATGGAGCTCAAGCCGGCCCTGGAGGCCGTCCTCATGGTCGTCGACGAGCCCGCCACCGAGGAGCACCTGGCCAAGGTGCTGGAGCGCCCCCGCCGTGAGGTGGCCGACGCGCTGCGGGAGCTGGCCGACGAGTACGACGTCCAGGGCAGGGGCTTCGAGCTGCGGCTCGTGGCGGGCGGCTGGCGGTACTACACGCGGCCGGAGTACGCGGAGGCCGTCGAGAGCTTCGTGCTCGACGGGCAGCAGGCCCGGCTCACCCAGGCCGCTCTGGAGACCCTCGCGGTGGTCGCGTACCGCCAGCCGGTCAGCCGTTCCCGGGTCTCGGCGGTGCGCGGAGTGAACTGCGACGGGGTCATGCGCACCCTCCTCCAGAGGGGTCTGGTCGAGGAGGCGGGCACGGAACCCGAAACAGGTGCGATCCTGTACAGGACGACGAACTACTTTCTGGAGCGGATGGGCCTGCGCGGCCTGGACGAACTCCCGGAACTCGCGCCCTTCCTCCCCGAGGCGGAGGCGATCGAGGCCGAGACCCAGGAAGGGACCCCGTCGTTCGATCCGGACGCACTGGATGTGCCGGATTCCGAGGACGCAGAGGACAAGACGGAACTTTGATGCGAAGCAGCAGCGGCAGGAACAGCAGCGGAAACAACGGCGGGAGCCGTGGTGGCAACAGCGGCGGCCGCGGCAGCAGCGGCGGCCGCGGCAATTACCGGGGTGCCGGTAACGGCCGCGACGACCGCCAGGGGCAGCCCAAGCGCGGCGGCGCCAACCCGCGCAAGCCCCGCCCCGAGGAGCGCAGCTATGAGGTGGGCGGCGCGGCCGAGAGCCCGAAGCGGGGCCGCGGCGCCGCGGCCCGCGGCGGGGCCAAGGGCGGCCCCCGGCAGTCCCCGCAGCGGGGCGGCGGCCGGACGGCCCCGGCCCGCCCGCGCGAGCTCGACGCGCGGATCGAGGAGCGCAACCGGGAGCGGTACGCGAACAAGCCCGAGGTCAAGACCCCGAAGACCTTCGGGGACCAGGAGGGCGAGCGGCTGCAGAAGGTGCTGGCCAGGGCCGGCATGGGCTCGCGACGGGCCTGCGAGGAGCTGATCGACGCGGGCCGTGTCGAGGTCAACGGCGAGGTCGTCATCGAGCAGGGCAAGCGCGTCGACCCGGAGAAGGACGAGATCAAGGTCGACGGCCTGACGGTCGCCACCCAGTCGCACCTCTTCTTCGCGCTGAACAAGCCCGCGGGCGTGGTGTCGACGATGGAGGACCCCGACGGCCGCCAGTGCCTCGGCGACTACGTCACCAACCGCGAGACGCGGCTCTTCCACGTCGGGCGGCTCGACACCGAGACCGAGGGCATCATCCTGCTCACCAACCACGGTGAGCTGGCCCACCGTCTCACCCACCCGAAGTACGGCGTGAAGAAGACGTACCTTGCGGCCATCACCGGCCCGCTCCCGCGCGAGGTCGGCAAGCGCCTCAAGGACGGCATCCAGCTGGAGGACGGGTACGCCCGCGCCGATCACTTCCGGGTCGTCGAGCAGACCGGCAAGAACTACCTGGTCGAGGTGGTCCTCCACGAGGGCCGCAAGCACATCGTGCGCCGCATGCTCGCCGAGGCGGGCTTCCCGGTCGACAAGCTGGTGCGGACCGCCTTCGGGCCGATCCAGCTCGGTGACCAGAAGTCCGGGTGGCTGCGGCGCCTGACGAACACCGAGGTCGGCATGCTGATGAAGGAAGTCGGCCTGTAACCGTCATTACCGGTATGAAACGCCCGCGGCCCGTGCAGGGTCGCGGGCTTTCGTGCTTGTGGGACGCACCCGCCAGGCTTTATAGTCAGAGTGACTCTTAAGGAGGCGATGTGCGACTCCCTCTCACCCTCGCCGCGTACGGCCGGCGAACCTGGACCCACGGGGGTGGCCCGGGCTCCGGGGCCCACGCGGCGGGGGTGACGCGGGTATGAGCGCGCGGCGCGGCGGGCCTCCCGGGGGCCGGCGTCCCGAGGGGTACGACCCGCACGCCTTCGAGCCCTTCGCCGTGACCGTCGACCTCGCCGTCTTCACCCTCCGCGAGGAGAAGCTCCACGTCCTGCTCGTACGGCGCGGACAGGAGCCGTACAAGGACTCCTGGGCGCTGCCCGGAGGGTTCGTACTGCCCCGCGAATCCGCCGGACAGGCCGCCCGCCGCGAACTGGCCGAGGAAACCGGCCTGTCCGACGCCACCGTCGCCCACCTCCACCTGGAACAGCTGCGCACCTACAGCGACCCGGACCGCGACCCCCGGATGCGGGTCGTGTCCGTCGCGTACACCGCCCTCGGACCGGATCTGCCGGAGCCCCGGGGCGGCGGCGACGCGGCGCACGCCCAGTGGCTGCCCTACGGCTCGTACGGGCCCCTCGCCTTCGACCACGACACGATCCTCGCCGACGCGCACGAGCGCGTGGGCGCCAAGCTGGAGTACACCTGCCTCGCCACCGCCTTCTGCCCGCCGGAGTTCACCCTCGGCGAGCTGCGCCAGGTGTACGAGACGGTGTGGGGCGTCGAGCTCGACCGCCCCAACTTCCGGCGCAAGGTCCTCACCACGCCCGGCTTCGTCCAGGCCGTGGAGGGGCCGCCGCGCCTGACCGGCGGACGGGGGAAACCGGCCGCTCTGTACCGGGCGGGGGAGGCCACGGCCCTCCACCCGCCGCTCCTGCGACCGGAACGACCGGAAGGACGCGCGACATGAACACCACGGCCAGAACCGGCACGGCCGGGAAGACCACGGCCGGGACAGCCGCCAAGCAGGCGGCCACCGGCTCGCTCATCGGGCTCGCGCTCGGGGACGCGCTGGGCTTCCCCACCGAGTTCAACGACGTACCGTCGATCCTCGCGACGTGCGGGCCCTGGCGGGAGATGGCCCTCCCGAACCCCGCCTTCGTCACCGATGACACCCAGATGACCCTCGCGCTGGCGCGCGGCATCCGCACCGCGATGGACCGCGGGCCGCTCACCCCGCCCGGGCTCACCCGCCCGGTGCGGGACGAATTCGTCGCCTGGTACCACTCGCCGGAGAACAACCGGGCACCCGGGCGCACCTGCATGGTCGCCTGCCGCAAGCTGGACAGCGACCTGCCCTGGCAGGAGGCCTCCCAGATCGGCTCCAAGGGCTGCGGCGCCAACATGCGGGTCGCCCCCCTCGGCCTCGTACCGAGGCTCGACACGGAACAGCGCGCCGGCGCCGCGCAGTTGCAGGCCGCCCTCACCCACGGCCACCCGACCGCGCTCGCCGCCTCCGACCTGACGGCCCGCGCGGTGTACCTGCTGTCGCGGGGCGCGGAGCCGCTCGGGCTGGTGGACCAGCTCCTGTCGTACGCGGACGAGAACCGCTCGCGCTACCACGCGAAGTGGCTCGGCGACCTGTGGACCTACGCCCACGACCCCACGCCGCGCCACTTCATCGAGCGCGGCTGGGACGAGTGCGTCGCCGCGCTCACGACCCTGCGGTCCGCGCTGCGCGACGCCAACCCGGAGACCGACCCGTGCCTGGTCACGGGCGAGGGCTGGATCGCGGAGGAGGCCCTCACCAGCGCGCTGCTCTGCTTCCTGCTCTTCCCGGAGGAGCCGGTCACCGCCCTGCGCCGGGCCGCCTGCACCAGCGGCGACTCCGACTCGATCGCCTGCCTGACCGGGGCCTTCGCGGGGGCGCGCCTGGGGGCGGACGCATGGCCCAAGGAGTGGGCCGAGCGGATCGAGTACCGGAGCGAACTGCTGACGCTGGGGGCGCTTTGGGATGCTTGACCGGTGACTGATCTCCCTGACCCCGGCCCCGGCCCCGGTGACGACCTCGGCCTCGGCCCCGGCATCCGCGTCGACCTCTCGTCCGTCGTCGCCGAACAGCCCGACCCCCTGCTCTTCGCGACCGTCTCCGGCGCGCACCTGTACGGCTTCCCCTCCCGCGACTCGGACGTGGACCTGCGGGGTGTCCACCTCCTGCCGGTGACGGAGCTCGTCGGGCTGCGTGAACCGGAGGAGACCCGGACCCGGATGTGGGACCGGGACGGCGTCGAGATGGACCTCGTCACGCACGACCTGCGCAAGTTCGTACGGCTCATGCTGCGGCGCAACGGCTACGTACTGGAACAGCTGCTGTCGCCGCTGGTGGTGTACACGACCGACGCGCACGCGGAGCTGATCGCGCTCGCACCGGGCGTGCTCACCGCCCACCACGCGCATCACTACCGTGGGTTCGCGGCCACCCAGTGGCGGCTGTTCGAGAAGAGCGGCGAGCTGAAGCCACTGCTGTACACCTTCCGGGCGCTGCTCACCGGGATCCACCTGATGCGCTCGGGCGAGGTCCAGGCGCATCTGCCCACGCTGCTGATGGAGGTGGCCGCCCCCGCCTACCTGCCCGACCTGATCGCCGTGAAGGCGGAGGCCGAACACGGCGCGGCGGACGGCGTGGACGCCGAGCGGGTGCGGGCGGACGTCGAGGCGCTGCACGCGGTGCTGGAGGAGGCGCGGGCCGCGTCGGCACTGGCGGAGGCCCCGGTCGCGTACGACGCGCTGCACGACTTCGTCGTACGGACGCGGGTCGGGGCGGGCGCGGTCCTCGCCCAGGAGCCGGGCCTCATCTAGGGGCCGGGCCTCGTCCGGGATGCGGACGCCTGGCGGGTACGGAACAGGAAGTCCTCGGCCGCCCGCCGGTCCGGCTCCGGCGGGAGGGGGGACGTCGTGGCCGCCCGGTCGGCCTCGTCGGCCAGCCGCGTCATCCACGACTCGACCCGCGGCCACGGCACCTCGCCCCGCTTGACGGCCAGCAGCCGCTCGCGCTCGTCACCGACGTCGATGACCAGCTCGCCCGTACGCAGCAGGTCGCGGCAGCTCGTCAGCAGGCGCAGCAGGTGCATGACGTGCTTCCACCGCGGCGCCCCGTGCCGCCGGATGTCCGCGTCCAGCTTCTTGCGCTGGCCCGCCGCGTACTGGACGAACGTCCGGTGGGCGTGGCGGGAGAGAAAAGCGCCGCGCAGGGAGAGCAGCTCGCGGCCGGTGTCGTCGACGTGCTCGACGAGCGGGGAGTGCAGGCACTCCAGGATGTTGGGGTTGGTGCGCAGGGCGAGCTCGCAGAAGCGTTCCAGCTCCCAGCTGAACTGCTCCTCCGCCGGGCCCTCTATGTGCGGGGGCGGCTTCTCGAACCGCCACTGGAGCGGTGTGGGTGCCAGGAAGACACCGCGGCGGTCGGTGTCACTGTCATCCGTGGCGAGCCCGAAGGCGCGCGACCCCATCACACAGGAGTAGACGGTGTGGTCGCGCACCAATTCTTCGGGGGTCAGGGGCGTCATGGGCGCGATCATCCCAGGCGGAGGATGCTCCCCGGCACGGGATTCGCCCGGCGGGCCACCGGCCGCGCGGCCGGGGCCGTCGCCGTCACGCCCGGGGGACGAGCCCGGTGGCCCGGCCGTCCGCGTCCCGGCGTACCTCCCGGACCTCCGTGACGGCCGCGCGGTCGACCGGCCCGTACAGGTGCGGATACGGCCCCTCCCACCGCACCTCCACGCCGCCCAGCCGCGTCTCGTCGACGCACAGCACCAGCAGCGGGCCGGCCGTCCCGCGGTAGTGCGCGTCGGCGACGGCCAGGGCGGCGGCCTCGTCCGCCGAGCAGTGGACGAACCCCTCGGAGTCCAGGGAGGCGGGCGCGTACGGCCGGCCCGGATCGGCGGACCAGTCGGCCAGGGGCACGACATGAAACAACATGCGGCCAGTTGTAGCGCACCACGGCTGACTAGGCTGAACCGCGGCAGCACTCGTGCGATGTGAGGAGCAGGACGTGGCGGTACGAGCGGTCCGAGGGGCCGTCCAGCTGGAGCGGGACGACGCCGGGCACATGCGGGACCAGGTCGGCGAGCTCCTCACCGCCGTACTGGAGCGGAACGGCCTCACCCCCGACGACCTGATCAGCGTCTGGTTCACGGCCACACCCGACCTGCACAGCGACTTCCCCGCCGTGGCGGCGCGCGAGCTCGGCATCGTGGACGTCCCCCTCATCTGCGCCCAGGAGCTGGACATCGCGGGCGCCATGCCGCGCGTCGTGCGCGTCCTCGCCCACATCGAGACCGACCTGCCCAAATCCGCCGTCGCGCACGTCTACCTCGGCGCCGCGGCAGCCCTGCGCAAGGACATCGCCCAGTGAGAACCGCGCTCGTCATCGGAACCGGGCTGATCGGAACGTCAGCCGCCCTCGCGCTCACCGGGCGCGGCGTCACCGTCCACCTCGTCGACCACGACCCCGCCCGGGCGCGCACCGCCGCGGCGCGTGGCGCCGGTACGGAGGAGCCGCCCGGGGGGCCGGTGGACCTGGCCATCGTGGCCGTACCGCCGGCGCACGTCGCGGCCACGCTTGCCGACGCGATGCGCCGCGGGGCGGCCCGCGGCTACCTCGACGTGGCCAGCGTCAAGGGCGGGCCCAAGCGGGAGCTGGAGGCGATGGGCCTCGACCTGTCCGCGTACATCGGTACGCACCCGATGTCCGGCAAGGAGCGCTCGGGCCCGCTCGCCGCGACCGCCGACCTCTTCGAGGGCCGGCCGTGGGTGCTGACGCCGGTCCGGGACACCGACACCGAGGTGCTCAACCTGGCGCTGGAGCTGGTCGCGCTGTGCCGGGCGGTGCCGGTCGTCATGGACGCGGACGCCCACGACCGGGCCGTCGCGCTCGTCTCGCACACCCCGCAGCTCGTCTCCTCGATGGTCGCCGCGCGGCTCGCGGACGCCGACGAGACGGCGGTACGGCTCTGCGGGCAGGGCATCCGGGACGTCACCCGCATCGCCGCGTCCGACCCGCGCATGTGGGTCGAGATCCTCTCGGCGAACCCGGGCCCCGTGGCGGACGTCCTGGCCGGGGTCGCCGCGGACCTGGAGGAGACCGTCGAGGCGCTCCGGTCACTCCAGTCCGCCGACGACGACAAGCGCCGCGACGGCGCGAGCGGCGTCGCGGACGTCCTGCGCCGCGGCAACGCGGGCCGCGCCCGGGTGCCCGGCAAGCACGGCGGCGGCCCCGTGGCCTACGAGACGGTCGCCGTCCTCCTCAGCGACCAGCCGGGCGAACTGGCCCGCATCTTCGCGGACGCGGGGCGGGCGGGCGTCAACATCGAGGACGTGCGTATCGAGCACGCGACGGGTCAGCAGGCGGGCCTGATCCAGCTGATGGTCGAACCGGCCTCGGCCCCGGCCCTGGCGGCGGCCCTGCGGGAGCGGGGCTGGGCGCTGCGGCAGTAGTACCGGGGGCGGCCGCCGGCCCCGGGGGCGCCGGATTCCGGGGCCACCGGGCCCCGGGTCGCCGCCCGCCGGGCGGTGCCCCTGGGGGCCCGGCCCCGTCCGGGCGCCGGGGGCGGCCCGAAGGGGTGCGAGGGGTGGTGGCATCAGTCGGTAACCTTGTGCCGGGCCCCTCGGCAACCGGCCGGCCCCTCTCCCGCGTACCAGGAAGGTGTCCGACACCGTGGAATCCGTGATCGTCGCCATCGACGGGCCCTCCGGCACGGGCAAGTCGAGCACCTCCAAGGCGGTCGCCGCCAAGCTGGGGCTCAGCTACCTGGACACCGGCGCGCAGTACCGGGCGATCACCTGGTGGATGATCAGCAACGGTGTGGACGTCGAGGACGCCGACGCCGTCGCCTCCGCCGCCGGCAAGCCCGTCATCGTCTCCGGGACCGACCCCTCGCACCCGACGATCACCGTCGACGGCGTGGACGCCTCCGGCCCCATCCGCACCCAGGAGGTCACCTCCAAGGTGAGCGCCGTCAGCGCGGTGCCCGAGGTGCGCGCGCTGATCACCGACCTCCAGCGGTCCATCGCCGCCGGCGCGGAGAACGGCATCGTCGTCGAGGGCCGCGACATCGGTACGACCGTCCTCCCGGACGCCGACCTCAAGATCTTCCTGACCGCGTCCCCCGAGGCCCGCGCGGCCCGCCGCTCCGGCGAGCTCAAGGGCGCCGACGTCCACGCCACCCGCGAGGCGCTCATCAAGCGGGACGCGGCCGACTCCAGCCGCAAGACGTCGCCGCTCGCCAAGGCCGACGACGCCGTCGAGGTCGACACCACCGAGCTCACGCTCCAGCAGGTCATCGAGTGCGTCGTCACGCTGGTCGAGGAGAAGCGAGCCGCCCGGTGACCCCACCCTCGCAGAAGGGCGCCGCGGTCGGGCGGGGGATCGGCATCGGCCTGATGTACGGGCTGTGGAAGCCGCGCGTGCTCGGCGCCTGGCGCGTCCCGTCCTCCGGACCGGTGATCCTCGCCGTCAACCACGCGCACAACCTCGACGGCCCGATGCTCATGGGCACCGCGCCCAGGCCCGTGCACTTCCTGATCAAGAAGGAAGCGTTCATCGGGCCGCTCGGCCCGTTCCTGGAGGGGATCGGGCAGCTGAAGGTGGACCGGTCGGTTCCCGACCGCACCGCCATCACCAACGCCCTTCAGGTGCTGGCCGGCGGCGGTGTGCTGGGCATCTTCCCGGAGGGCACGCGGGGCGAGGGCGACTTCGCCTCGCTGCGCGCCGGGCTCGCGTACTTCGCCGTACGCGGTGGCGCCCCCATCGTCCCGGTCGCCGTCCTGGGAAGCACCGAGCGCCGCGGACGGTTGATCAGGGCACTGCCCCCGCTGCGCAGCCGCGTCGACGTCGTCTTCGGCGACGCCTTCATGGCGGGGGACGGCAGTGGCCGCCGCACCCGCAAGGCGCTGGACGACGCCACCGTACGTATCCAGGAGCGGCTCACCGCCCACCTGGAAAACGCCAAGCGCCTCACCGGGCGCTGAGCGAGACTTGAGTAGCGGATCGCTCGATCCGCCGATGATGAACGAGGAACGGACTTCATGAACGACCAGCACGACCACGGGGCACTCGGCGACACCGAGTACACGGAGTTCATGGAGCTCGCCGCCGAAGAGGGCTTCGACATCGAGGACGTCGAGGGCGCGATCCAGGAGGCCGGGCACGGCCCGCTCCCGGTCCTCGCCGTCGTCGGCCGCCCGAACGTGGGCAAGTCGACCCTGGTGAACCGCATCATCGGCCGCCGCGAGGCCGTCGTCGAGGACAAGCCCGGCGTCACCCGCGACCGCGTCACCTACGAGGCCGAGTGGGCCGGGCGCCGCTTCAAGGTCGTCGACACCGGCGGCTGGGAGCAGGACGTCCTCGGTATCGACGCCTCCGTCGCCGCCCAGGCCGAGTTCGCCATCGAGGCCGCCGACGCGGTCGTCTTCGTCGTGGACGCCACCGTCGGCGCCACCGACACCGACGAGGCCGTCGTCAGGCTGCTGCGCCGGGCCGGCAAGCCCGTCGTCCTCGCCGCGAACAAGGTCGACGGCCCCTCCGCCGAGGCCGACGCCGCCATGCTCTGGTCGCTGGGCCTGGGGGAGCCGTTCCCGGTCTCCGCCCTGCACGGCCGCGGCACCGGTGACCTGCTCGACGAGGTGCTGAAGGCCCTGCCGGACGCTCCGGAGCAGACCTTCGGCACCGCCGTGGGCGGGCCGCGCCGCATCGCGCTCATCGGCCGCCCGAACGTCGGCAAGTCCTCCCTCCTCAACAAGCTCGCGGGCGAGGAGCGGGTCGTCGTCAACGAGATGGCCGGCACCACGCGCGACCCGGTCGACGAGCTGATCGAGCTCGGCGGCATCACCTGGAAGTTCGTGGACACGGCGGGTATCCGCAAGAAGGTCCACCTCCAGGAGGGCGCCGACTACTACGCCTCGCTGCGTACCGCCGCCGCCGTCGAGAAGGCCGAGGTGGCCGTGGTCCTCATCGACACCACCGAGTCGATCTCCGTCCAGGACCAGCGGATCATGACCATGGCCGTCGAGGCGGGCCGCGCGATCGTCATCGCGTACAACAAGTGGGACGAGCTCGACGAGGAGCGCCGCTACTACCTGGAGCGGGAGATCGAGACGGAGATGCAGCAGGTGGCCTGGGCCCCGCGCGTCAACGTCTCCGCCCGCACCGGCCGCCACATGGACAGGCTCGTCCCGGCGATCGAGACGGCGCTGGCGGGCTGGGAGACGCGCGTCCCGACCGGCAGGCTGAACGCCTTCCTCGGTGAGCTCGTCGCCGCCCACCCGCACCCGATCCGCGGCGGCAAGCAGCCCCGCATCCTGTTCGGTACGCAGGCGGGCACCAAGCCGCCGCGGTTCGTGCTCTTCGCCTCCGGCTTCCTGGAGCACGGCTACCGCCGGTTCGTCGAGCGCCGGCTGCGCGAGGAGTTCGGCTTCGAGGGCACCCCGATCCACATCTCGGTGCGGGTGCGCGAGAAGCGCGGCCGGAAGAAGTAGCGCTTCGGTACGACGACGGCGGGGCCGGGCGAGTTCTCTCGCTCCGGCCCCGCCGTCGTCGTGCCTCACAATCCTCTGCGGGCGGGTGGCAGCGCCGCCGGGACGTGGTGGTGCTGCCGCTGCCACGTCCCCGTCTGGCTCGGGTACGAGCTCACCGGCCGGTGCGCCGACGTCGTACCGAAGGACTTGAACCCCAGGTCCTCCTCGCCGCTCCGGTCGCCCGGCAGCGTCCTGAACGTCCTCAGGTACTCGGAGTACAGCGCGTCGTAGATCGGCGTCGCCGAGGCGCCGGAGAAGCTGTCCTGCGACGGGCGCATCGCGGGGATCTGGTGGAACGGCTGGCGGGAGGGCTCGTATGGGTGCACGTATGTGCCAACGACCCGGCCGCCCGTCGGATGCGGCTTGCCCGTCACGTGCCGGCCAGCGGCAGCGCGGCGGCGACCAGGCGGCCGTCGGCCGCCGCCTTCTCCAGCGCGTCGCGCAGCAGGTCCTCGCGCGGCTGCTGGCCGATGGAGCCGACCGGGGCGGCGAAGACCAGGACCGTGTGCGACTTGTTCGCCGCGGCACGCCAGCCCTCCGTGACCTGGAGCGGCTGGTGGGCCTGCCACCACGCGACCGGGCTGCCCCCGCCCGTGCCCGGCTGGAGGATCGCGTGCAGCTGGCCCATGGCGAGCAGCACCGACCAGCCCGGGAGCGGGCTCGGCTTCTCGCTCACGTTCGACACGGGCAGGAAGCCCTGCTCGATCAGCAGCGGCAGGAACTCGTCGCCGCCGCTGGTCCGGCCGGGACGGGCGATGGGCGCGGTCGGTTCGACGACCAGGGCCGGGTGCAGCTCGTTGTCGATCAGGACAAGACCGCTGGTGACGCCCAGGACGGCCTGCTCACCGGTGGTGGGAACGGCGGTCGTGGCCGGGGCGGCCGGCCGCTCCTGGCTGTGCTGGCCGGTGATGGAGCGGACGGCTCCCTGGAGGTGCTCCTCGGCGACCTTGACGACCTGGGAGGGGATGCAGGTGGCGTGGGCGAAGGCGAGGACGGCGGTCTCCTCGCCGACGAACAGCACGGTGCTGGTGCGTTCCTGCTCGGAGTCGCCCGGGGTGCGGCAGGAGGTGCAGTCGTAGCTGCCCGGGGCGTTCTCGCCCGCGAGCAGCCGGTCGGCCTCTTCGTCGCCGATCTCGGCGCGTACGTCCTCGCTGACGTCGAGCATGCGCGGCACGGGTGGCTCCTCGGACTCGTGTACGTGTCGATGCCGGGCGGTTCCCGGCTCGTCTCATGAAGAGCTCAACGGGTGAAGCGCGGCCGGGGTCACGCGTAGGTCCGTGTGTGTCGCGCGCGCGTCCGACCGGGTGGGGCTCCGCCCCCGCCCCGCGCGGCGACGGGACCGGGCGGGGCGGGGGTGCCTAGCGTGTGCGGGTGCCGAAGAATCGTTTCTGGCCGTCGGCTGTCGTGTCGACGGCGGTGCTGCTCCTGCACGGTGCCGCTGCCGGCCCCGCGCTGGCCGGTCACCACCCGCCGCCGCCCGCGCCCGGGCCGGGGCCCGCGTACCCGCTCGCCGACTGCGCCGACGACCAGTGGCCCTGGGGCTGCGTCGCCCACTGCGAGAGCAGTGGCCGCTGGCACCTCAACACGGGCAACGGCTACTACGGGGGGCTGCAGTTCAAGCAGTCGACCTGGGAGGCGTACGGCGGGCTCACGTACGCGAAGAGGGCCGACCTCGCGACCCGGCAGCAGCAGATCGAGGTCGCCGAGGAGGTGCTCCGGTGGCAGGGCTGGGGCGCCTGGCCCACCTGCTCCAAGAAGTACGGCCTGTCCGGGCGCGCCCATGTGGTCCAGCCCGGGGACACCCTGTCCGCCGTCGCGCGGCGGTTCGAGGTGACGGGCGGCTGGAAGGCGCTGCACAAGGCCAACCAGAGCCTCATCGGAAGTGATCCGAACCGGATCCGCCCCGGCATGATGCTCACGCTCCCCGCGTGAGCTCGCCGGCCTGACCGCTGAAGGCGAGCGCGCCGCGCCGCAGTTCATGGACGAGGGTGCCCGGCGGCAGACCGGCGGGCAGCCGCTGCTCGGCCACGACGACGGCCGCGTCCAGCGCGCACAGCAGCCCGTACGTGCGGGCCGCGACGGCGGGGGACAGGCCGAGCGCCGGTTCGTCGACCAGCACCACCCGGGCGCCGGGCGACAGCGCGCGCGACAGGGCGACCATCCGCTGCTCGCCACCCGAGAGCGTGCCGGCGCGACGGTCGAGCAGCGGGCGCAGCTCCGGGTACGCGTCGAGGGCGGGCGCGAGGTCCGGGTACGCGTCGAGGGCGGGCGCGAGGTCCGGGCGCCGCGCCCCGCCCGGCGCGAGGTTCTCCGCGACGGTGAGGGACGGGTACAGGGCGCGCCGGTCCGGTACGAAGCACAGGCCGCGGCGCGCGCGTTCGTGCGCGCGCAGGCGCGTGACGTCGGCGCCGCGCCACAGGACCCGCCCCTCGGCCAGTGGCACCGTGCCGGCGAGGGCGCGCAGCACCGTCGTACGTCCGGAGCCGTTGCGGCCGAGGAGGACGGTGAGCGTGGCGGCGGGGACCGGCAGGTCGACGCCGTGCAGGGCCTCCAGTGGGCCGTAGCGCACGCGGGCGGAGCGCAGTTCGATCTCGATGCTCATGTCTCGGTGCTCATGTCGTCACGGCTCCTCACGGCTCCCCTCACAGCTCCTCACGGCGCTCCTCACGGACCGGTTCCGGTGGGGCGATCCGTCCGGCCTCCATGACGTGGACGGTGTCCGCGATGTCCGCGACGAGGTCCGGATCGTGCTCGACGACGAGCACGGCCGTCCCGTCCGCCGCGAGCGCCTTGAGCACGCGCGCGAGGGCCGCCGCCTCGGCGGCGTCCAGGCCCGCCGCGGGCTCGTCCAGCAGCAGGGTGTGCGGCCCGCCCGCGAGGGCGCGGGCGACCTCGACGCGGCGCAGCGTGCCGGTGGAGAGCCCGGCCGCCGGGAGGTGGCGTACGGCGGTGAGACCGAGGAGGCGCAGCGCCTGCTCGACGTGGTGCGGGTCCCGCTCGCCCCGCACACGGCCCTGTTCGGCACCGACGCGTACGTTCTCCTCGACCGTGAGCGACGCGAAGACGGCGAGCTCCTGGAACGTCCGGGCGATTCCGAGCCGGGTACGGGCGTGGGCGGGGCGGTCGGTGATGTCCACGCCGTCGAGCGTCACGCGGCCGGAGGCGGGGCGCGCCGTGCCGGCGAGGCAGTGGAAGAGGGTGCTCTTACCGGCGCCGTTGGGCCCGACGAGGGCGGTGAGCCTGCCGGGCGGGAGGTGGAGGTCGACCCGGTCGAGGGCGGTGACACCCGCGTAGCGCAGGGTGAGGCGGTGGGCGCGCAGACCGCGAACGGGGCCGCTCGCGGGGGGTGGGGCGCCGTCGGCGTGCGCGGGGCGGCGGGCGTGCGCCGACGCGGGTGGGGGAGTGGGGCGCAGGGCCTTCCGCGGGGGGTGCCCGCCGTCGGCGACCGGGGGCCGACGTCCCGCGGGCGGGCGTGGCCCGGGGCGGCGGGGCCGGAGCAGGGACGTCAGCGGGGGGAGGCGGGACGTCAGGGTGGCGAGCAGGCCGATCACGGCCGCCGCCGCGCCACCGCCCGCGCCCGCGTCCAGCCCCACCACGAGCACCGCGGCCACCAGCGGGGACAGCAGGCTGTCCGCGCCCAGGACCAGGACCGCCGCGAACCAGAGCAGCCCGCGCACCGGGTCGTACGCCGACGGGTCGAAGGCGCGCAGGCCCATGCCCAGCAGCGCGCCGCCCAGGGCCGCGAGGGCCGCGCCCGCCACGAAGGCGAGGAGCTTCAGGGCGGGGACCGCCACGCCCACCGCCTCCGCGCCGGGCTCGTGGTCGCGCAGCGCCGCCAGCGCCCTGCCCGTGCGCCCCCTGCGCAGGGCCCCGACGAGCAGGAGGGCGGCGGACAGGACGACGAGCTCCAGGGTGTAGTAGGCGCGGTCCGTGGCGAAGCCGGCGGGGCGCGACAGCGACAGGTCCGCCGTCGCGTAGGGCTGCGCGAAGACGAACCGGCTCACCGCCACCCCCACCGCCAGTGTGGCCAGTGCGAGCGCCAGGCCGTGGCGGCGGATCGCCGGCCACCCCGTCAGCAGCCCCAGCGGGGCGACCAGCAGGACGGCCACCGCCGGCGCGGCGAGCTCCGGGAGCCCGGGCAGGCCCGGGAAGCGGCCCGCCGCCAGCAGCGCGGTGAACAGCGCGCCCAGGCCCGCGTACGCCGCCTGCCCCAGCGAGATCTGGCCGCCCCGGCCGGTGACCACGACCAGGGACAGGAGGATCACCGCGAGCGCCGGGACCTGGATCGCGGTGTGGAGGTCGGTCCCGGCGAAGCCCAGCGGCAGCAGGAACAGCACCCCGGCCACCACCCACACCCCCGGTGGCACCCGCGCGCCCGCCGTCGACGCGCGCGGCAGGGCGTCCCGCGCCCCCACGCCCGGCAGCACCAGCGCGGCGACCAGCAGGGCGACGACGAACAGGTTCGTGGCGACCGCCTGCACCAGCGGCCCCGCCCACCCGGGCGGGTGAAACCGCGTCAGCTGCGCCTGGCCCACCCCGACGACGAGCGCCGTCACCACCGCCACCGGCAGGCTCCGCATCCGGGCCACCACCGCCACCGCGATCACCTCGACGACCAGCAGCGGCAGCCCGTACGGGTCGAGCCGTACGTACGGGGCGAGCAGCACGCCCGTCAGGCCGGCCGTGAACGACCCGAACGCCCAGCCCACCGCCGACACCCGGTCCGCGTCGATCCCGCCCAGCGCCGCGAGCTCCCGGTTGTCCACGACCGCCCGCAGCTCCCGCCCCAGCCGCGTCCGGCGGGTGACCGCCCCCACCGCGCCCGCCAGCAGCACGGCCGCCGCCAGGTGCGGCCACGGGTCGTCGCCGAGGAGCGCCGGCGCGTCGTCCCGGGCGCCGCCGCCCCACAGCAGCGCGGCGGCGCCGACCAGCAGCACGAAGACGCCGATCGACGCGACCAGCGTCGTCGCCGGATCCGATCCGAGCACCGCCGCCGGGCGGAACACCACCCGGTCCAGCACCAGCCCGATGCCGGGAGCGACCAGCAGCAGCGTCACGCACGCCGCGGGCGGCAGCGGCCAGCCCCACTCGACGACCAGCTGGCGCAGCACGTACGCGCAGACCATCGCGACGGCGCCGTGCGCCAGGTTCAGCACCCCCGTCGCGCGGTGGGTGACGATCAGGCCGATGCCGGTCAGGGCCGCCGCGCCGCCCACGGCGAGCCCCGCGAGGACCAGTTCGTACGTCAGCGGGGACACCGGTCAGCTCTCGGGTTCGCACACCGGGCACGGGTCCAGCCGCGCGTCCCCGACGGGCACCGCGTCCGCCTTGCCCACCACCAGCGGGCAGTCCGGGCGGTGCGCCAGCGTCCCGCCCGGGACCCGCACCGGCGCGGCGTCGGAGGCGGGACGCGAGCCGGTCGCGGCCTCGGGACCGGCCGGCGGTTCGGCCGGGGGCTCCGGGCGCTCCTCGCCGGGGCGCCACCACGCCACGCCGGCCAGCAGCACCGCGCCCGCCACGATCAGCGCCGCGCCCGGCACGGTGCACGACGCCAGGTACGGGATCTGCCGCTCGGCGAACCGTTCGCCCGACACCCCGTACCAGCCCAGCACGCACAGCACCGCGCCCGAGGCGGCGGCCACGATCCCGCCCCACCACAGCAGTCGCGATGTCGGCATCCCGGGCCTCCGCTGGCGGTGGGGGGTGATTCCTTGCACTATGCCCAGATAGGACCGAAAATCCACAGTCCCCGGAACCCGGCGGTGAGCCAGATGGTCCACAAGAGGTTTCGCAAGCACCCCCGCACCGCGGCACTGGCGGCCGCGGCCGTCCTGGTCCTGGCCCCGGCCGCCGCGGGCTGTGGCGACGGCGGCGGCGACGCACAGCAGTCCCCCGCCACCGCCTCCCCGCAGGACACCCGGGCGACGTCCCCGCAGGCGACCGGGGACCGGAACCAGCCCGCCGACCCGGCCGCGGCCCGTCAGGAGATCGAGAAGGCATGGACGACCTTCTTCGACCCGAACGCGTCGACCGACGCCAAGGTCAGGGCGCTGGAGAACGGTGACGCGCTGCGCCCGGTCCTGGCCGCGTTCTCCGGCGACCCGAACGCCGCCAGGACGTCCGCCGAGGTCACGAACGTCACCTTCACCTCGGCGACCCGGGCCGATGTCACCTACGACCTGCTCATCGACGGCAACCCGGTCCTGACGGACTCCAAGGGAACCGCCGTCCACCAGAAGGACGCCTGGAAGGTCTCCGCGAAGACGTTCTGCGCCCTGGTGAAGCTCAGCCCCGATGCGTCCGCCGCGCCGGGCTGCTGATGCCCCGCGGCGGGCGGCGCTCCTGGCGCTGACCGCGTCGCTGACCGTGCTGCTGGGAGCCGCCTGCGGCAGCCGTCTGCCGGAGAGCGACTTCACGCCGGCCCCGCCGGCGCGCACGACCGGCGCGGCTGACCCGATCCGTATCGGCATCATCACCAGCGCCACCAGCCCCGTCGGCGGGGCCGCCTTCACCGGGCCCCGCGACGGGGCTCAGGCGTATTTCGCCGCCCTCAACGCGCGCGGTGGTCTCGACGGCCGCCGCGTCGAGGTCGTCACCTGCGACGACGGAGGCAGCGGGGTCGGCAACAACGAGTGCGTGCACGAACTCGTCGACGAGAGAGAGGTCTTCGCCCTCGTCGCCACCACCGCCTTCGACTACGCGGGCGCGCCGCGCGTCGCCGAGGCCGGCGTGCCCGACATCGGGGGCCAGCCCATCGGTGCCGCCTACGACACCTATCCGCACCTGTACGGCATCTACGGCAGCTCCGCCCCGCGCACCGGCGGCAAGCCCGGCTGGAACGGCACCCTGACCGGCGGCACCGAGGTCTACCGCTGGTTCAAGCGCGAACACGGCGCCCGCACCGCCGCCGTCGTCGCGTACAACCAGGCGTCCTCCGCCGCGTACGCCCGACTCATCACCCGGGGGCTGCGGGCGGAGGGCTACCGGGTCGTCACCGAGCAGGTCGACTTCGCCCTGCCGAACTTCCGCGCCGTCGCCGCGGACCTGCGCGCACACCGCGCCGACCTCGTCTTCGACGCCCTGGACGCGCACGGCAACGCCCGGCTGTGCGAGGCGATGGACGCCGTCGGCATGACCGTCACCGCCAAGGTCACCAACGTCCAGAGCTGGAACCAGGCCGTGCCACGCGACTACCGCGCCGCGCCGCGCTGCCGCAACGCCCTGTGGGCGACCGGAGCCAGCCGCAACCATGACGAGACGTCACACCCGGCCGTACGGGAGTTCCGCGACGCCATGAAGCAGCACCGGAAGGACGCGCCGGTGTCCCAGTGGGCGCTCGAAGGGTGGGCAGCCGCCATGTGGTTCACGGACGCGGCCGATTCCTGCACCGCGAAGGGGCTCACGCGCGCGTGCGTCGAACGGTTCATGAACCGGGACGAGCCGTACACCGCCCGCGGGCTGCTCCTGCCGGTCCGCTTCGAGCGGCTCCCGGAGCCACCGGGGAGCCGCCGCACCTGCCTGTCGGTCGCCCGCTGGCAGGACGGACGGGGCTGGGTCACCCAGGGCGGCGACATGGCCGCGAACTGCGCCACCGTGCGTGCCCCAGCTCGGCTACCGGCCCTGACGGCCCGCCATCGCGGGGAACCCAAGTAAAGTCCATGCCTGACGACCATTGAACACGCGGAACCAGGGGGACGCGGCGAACGCGATGCGTATTTCTTTTCTGCTCCACAACGCGTACGGAATCGGCGGCACGATCCGCACGACGTTCAACCTCGCCCACGCCCTGGCCGAGCGGCACGACGTCGAGATCGTCTCCGTCTTCCGCCACCGCGAGGAGCCGACCCTCGGCGCCCCCGCCGGTGTGACCCTCAAGCACCTGGTCGACCTGCGCAAGAACAGCCCCGACTACGACGGGAACCACCCCGACCACCGGAAGCCCGCCAGGGTCTTCCCGCGCGGCGACGGCCGCTGGAAGCAGTACAGCCGCCTCACCGACGCCCGCATCGCCGCCCACCTGAGGACCCTGGACGCCGACGTCGTCGTCGGCACCCGCCCCGGCCTCAACATCCACATCGCCCGCCAGGCCCGCCGCGGCCCCGTCCGGGTCGGCCAGGAGCACCTGACGCTCGACAGCCACGGCTACCGGCTGCGCCGCGAGATCGGCCACCGCTACACCCTGCTCGACGCCATCACCACCGTCACCGAGGCCGACGCCCGCTCCTACCGCCGCGGTCTGAGGCTGCCGGGAGTACGCGTCGACGCCGTACCCAACAGCGTCCCCGCGCCGCGCGTCCCGCCCGCCGACTCCACCGCGAAGTGGGTCGTGGCCGCCGGCCGGCTCACCCGGGTCAAGCGCTACGACCTCCTGGTCGAGGCGTTCGCCAAGGTCGTCGCCGCCCGCCCCGACTGGCGGCTGCGGATCTACGGCTCAGGCGACGCGACCGGCAACGAGAAGAACGCGCTGCGCGCCCTCATCGAGGAGCGCGGCCTGCACGACCACGTCCTGCTGATGGGCCCGGCGAACCCGCTGGAGCCCGAGTGGGTCAAGGGCTCCATCGCCGCCGTCACCTCCCGCCTGGAATCCTTCGGCATGACCATCGTGGAGGCGATGCGCTGCGGCCTGCCGGTCGTCTCCACGGACTGCCCGCACGGCCCCGGCGAGATCATCGAGGACGGCGTCGACGGACGACTCGTCCCCGTCGGCGACGTGGACGCCATCGCCGGCGCGCTGCTCGGCCTCATCCAGGACGACGACCTGCGCCGCCGGACGGGACAGGCCGCGCTGGCCGCGTCGGAGCGCTTCGACCCGGCCCGGATCGCCGAGCGCCACGAGGCGCTCTTCGCCGAGCTGGTCGCCCGGGGCACCAACGGCCGCTCCCGCAGCCAGGCCCGCGACGCCCTGCACCGGGCCCGCGGCGCGGTGCTCGACGCCGCGTACACCGTGCGTTACAAGGCCGCGGACGTGCTCCGGAAGGGGAAGCCCGCATGACCGGCACCGACGCCACGACCCCGGCCCCCGCGCCCGGCGCGCCGCCGCGCGCGGACTGCCTCGCCGACACCACCGGCGGCCTCACCTTCACCCTGGAGGCGGCGGCCGTCGACGCGGCCGAGCCCGTCCTCGTCCTGCGCCGGCGCGGCGGGACCGCCCCCTCCGACGAGACCCGGCTGCCGCTCACCGCCGTCGGCGAGGGCCGGGTGCGGGCCACGCTGCCCGCCGCCCACGAGCTCGCGGAGGGCCGCTGGGACGTGTCCGTGGGCGGCCGGGCGGTCGAGCCCGGCATCCGGGACCTGCGCGCCCTCGTCGACCGGGTCCCCGCCGAGGAGGGCTCCGTCACCGCTCGCGTCCCGTACCCCACGGCGGACGGACGGCTCGCCGTGCGCGGCTGGGTGCGCGCCCCGCACGCCGAGGCGGGCGACCTGACCTTCGGCGCGGGCACCTGCACGGTCGAGGGCACGCTGTACGGCGCGCACCTCGGCGGCGGCGCGGTGGCCGAGGCGCGGCTGGGCGGAACGGTCCACCGGGTGCCTGCCACGGGGGACAAGGGCGCCTTCGCCTTCACCCTGGCGTACGACACCCTCGCGCACGACGACCGGACGCAGCCACGGCCGGGAGAGGGGCAGCGGCTGTGGCAGCTGTGGCTGCGCCCCGGCACCGACGCGGAGCCGGTACGAGTCTCCCGCGTCCTCGATGACATCTGGGACCGCAGGAACATCCATGTGTACCCGGCGCACCGGGGCGACGGGTACACCGCCACCCCCTGCTACACGACCGACAACGACCTCTGCGTACGCGTGACCGGCCCGTGACGGGTGGCCTGCGGCATCGCGGACCGTAGCTGTCCGCGAGGGCGGGCAGACTCACCCCCATGTTGGAGACCTCGGCACGACTCCTGCGCCTGCTGTCCCTGTTCCAGGCCCGCCGCGACTGGTCGGGCGCCGATCTCGCCGACCGCCTGGGCGTCACACCCCGCACCGTACGCCGTGACGTGGACCGGCTGCGCGAGCTCGGCTACCCGGTCCACGCGACGCCCGGCACGGGCGGCGGGTACCAGCTGGGCGCGGGCGCCGCGCTCCCGCCGCTGCTCCTGGAGGACGACGAGGCGGTCGCGGTCGCCGTCGGGCTGCGCACCGCGGCCGGCGGCGGCATCGAGGGCGTCGGCGAGACCTCCGTACGCGCCCTGGCCAAGCTGGAGCAGGTGCTGCCCGACCGGCTGCGCCGCCGGGTCGGCGCGCTCACCGCGTTCACGGTGCCCATGCTGCGCACGCCCGAGTCCCCGGTGGATCCGTCCGTCCTCACCGAGCTGGCCCACGCCTGCCGGGACAGCGAGCGGCTGCGCTTCGAGTACCGCGACCACCACGGCTCGGCCACGCGCCGCACCGTCGAGCCGCACCGCCTCGTGTGCACCGAGCGCCGCTGGTACCTCGTCGCCTGGGACGTGGACCGCTCCGACTGGCGTACGTTCCGGGCGGACCGGATCGTCCCCAGGCCGCCGCACGGGCCGCGCTTCCCGCCCCGCGAGCCGCCCGCCGACGACCTCGCGGCCTACGTCTCGAAGGGCGTGTCGACGGCGGCGTACGCGGCGCGGGCCGTCATCCGGATCCATGCGCCGATCGCCGAGGCCGCGCGGGTCATCGGCCCTTCGGACGGCACCCTGGAAGCGGAGAGCGGGACGACCTGCCTGCTGCGCACCGGCGCCGCGAGCCTCGACGTTCTTGTCGTGCACGTGGTGTTCACGGGGCTGGAGTTCGAGGTGATCGAACCGCGCGGGCTGACCGACCACATCCGGTCGGTCCGCGACCGCCTCTCCCGCGCTCTGGACCGGTCCGCGTAGCCGGTGTGTCCCCGCCTATCCGGCCGGGGGCCATGGCGTCCACGCGGGCCGGTTCCCACGCGGGCCGCTCGCCGCCGCCTCGCGGAAGGTGTGTGAATTCGGTGGGGGAGCGGTGGGTTCCGGTGTCTTTCCATTCCCGTGGTGAGGTGCTCGAACAGCATTCCCGGGCCCGCTGGAATTACATCCGGCCAGAGGGCGTGGCGGCGTGCGGAATTCGCCGGGATCGGGTAGGGGTCGTACCCGGAAAGGTGAAGAATTGCACTCAAACACGTGTCGAGATCCTGTGACACAAGTGTGACCGGTGAGCTATCGGAGGATGCTGGGCCACCCGCCGTTCCGGCTTCCGTCACTGTGCGCCGCCGCCTACGGTGAGGGCATGGCACCGATTCCCACCCCTCCCGCTCAGCCCGACGACACCCCCGAGTCGTACGTGGGCCTCGACGAACGCGACGCCGAGCAGGTCGCCCGGTCCCGGGGCTGGACCACCGTGCGGTCGCTGCCGCCCGGCACGATCATCACCATGGAGTTCGTCTCGGGCCGGATCAACTTCGAAGTGGACGACGACATCGTCACCCGTTGCTGGGTCGGCTGACGCCCCATCAAGAGGCCCCCTGGGGCACAACGAAGGCCCCGACCGGAGCCGGGGCCTTCGTCCTGCGTCGCGTCCGACGTGGGCCGCGGGGCGTCAGCCGCTCGTCAGCCGTCCGTCGTACGGCCGGGAGTGCCCCGGCCTCCGGGTGCCCGCAGGGGTGACCGGCGTCCGCTCCGAGCGCACCACCGCGTGCGGCCGCGGCTGGGCGAGCGTGGTGCGGACGGGCGCCGCACGGCCGGTGCTGCCCGCGCCCACCGACGGGCCCACCGGCTCCGCGACCGGCTCGCCGTCCGCCGCGCAGGGCGCCGGCGTCCGCTGCGGGTGTATGGCCGGCCGGAGCCCGCCCGCCGCCACGGGTACCGGGGGCGCCCCGCGCCGGCGCGCCCGCAGCGCCTCGCGCAGCCGCCCGCGCGCCGCGAGGATCATCGCCTCGGCGCGCGCGATCAGCGGCTCGCACCACGGCAGCCCGAGCAGGATCAGCAGACCGGCGGCCCAGCCCAGCAGGACATCGCTCAGCCAGTGCGTACCGAGGTAGACGGTGGTCAGGCCGACGCCGAGGGCGACCACGGCGGACAGGGCCGACAGATAGCGCCGGGTGCGCGGCGTGGTGGCCAGGTACGAGAGAATTCCCCAGGTCACCACCGCGTTGGCGGTGTGTCCCGAGGGAAATATATCTCCGCCCGCGAACAGCTCGGCGGAGCCGATCTGCGTCGCGTAGTGGGGCCCGAGCCTGCCGAGGCCGAGTTTGACCGCGCCCACCGTGACGTTCAGCAGCAGCAGCGCGGCGCCCAGGACCAGCAGCGGGCGCAGCCTGTGCTGACGCCAGGAGCGCCAGCCCAGCCAGGCGGCCACCATCACCGCCGTCGGGCCGCGCTGGCCCAGCACCACGAAGTAGTCGAGCGTCGCGTGCAGTTCCGGCCACTGCTGATAGGGCCGGAAAAGCATGACCTTCCAGTCGAGGGTCACCAGCCACGACGAGACGAGCACGGCCACCACGATCGCGAGATAGAACGCCGACGTCCCGCCGAAGAGGGCGAGACGGGTGCGGCTCATCCGCGGGATCTCAATCTTCGGCGGCTCCGGCTCCCGGTCCAGCCGGGCGAAGATGTCGGTACGCACCCAATCGACGTTACAGCGAGTGAGTGTCGGCCCAGGCCGATCCGGTCTCTTTGTGATGACGATGTGATGTGGAGTGTGTCTCAGCCACCTGCTTATTCCCCGCTTATCCATAAAGGTCGGGGAGCTTGCGTCCTATTACCGCCGGACCTGCGGGCGGAAGTGTGTTTGTCCGACGCGGAAATGGCCAACGGGGTGCGGTCACGCGGATTTCTCCCCACGACACCCCGGCTGCGGGAGTGGCGTACGCCACACTCCCGCGCCCGCCCGCGTGAGAGATGGGCCACGCGCCACCCGTCCGACCTCGCGTACGCTGACGGCTCACTCGCCCGTCGATGCCGGGCCGCCCCGGAGGACATCCCCCTCCGGCCGGTGCCCACCGAGAGCGAGGGGTCCATCTGTGGGAGGTACGTACATGTCCGCGACGACCACGGCCGGAGCACGGCTGCGCGCCGCCGGCGGCGGTACCAACCGCTGGGTCGTCCTCCTCGTCCTCTGCGTCAGCCTGCTGCTCGTCGCGCTCGACGCGACCGTGCTGCACGTCGCCGTCCCCGCCGTCACCGAGGATCTGCGGCCCAGCTCCACCGCGCTGCTGTGGATCGTGGACGCCTACCCGCTCGTCTGCGCCTCACTGCTGATCCTCTTCGGGACGCTCGGCGACCGGCTCGGGCGGCGCAAGGTCCTGCTGGCCGGTTACGGACTGTTCGGCGTCGCCTCGGCGCTCGCGGCGTTCGCGGACACCCCACTCGTACTGATCGCCGCGCGCGCCCTGCTGGGCGTCGGCGGCGCCATGATCATGCCGGCGACCCTGTCCATCCTGCGCGCCGTCTTCCCCGACCGGCGCGAGCGGGCCACCGCGATCGGCATCTGGACCGCCGTGGCCGCCGTGGGCGCGGCCACCGGACCGGTGCTGGGCGGATTCCTCGTCGAGCACTTCTGGTGGGGCTCGGTCTTCCTGATCAACATCCCGCTGATGGCGCTGATCCTGCCGCTCGGCCGCTGGCTGCTGCCCGAGTCCAAGGGCAGCGGCGACGGCCCCTGGGACGTTCTCGGCGCGCTCATGGCGGCGGCCGGCGTGATGGGCGTGGTCCTCGGCGTCAAGCGCCTCGGCGCCGGTGACGACTCCGTCCTCAGCGCGGGCACCCTCGGCCCGCTGACGCTCGGCGCGGCGCTGCTGATCGTGTTCGTACGGCGGCAGAAGCGCCGCGCGCACCCGCTGATCGACATACGGATGTTCGCGCGCGCCACCTTCACGACCTCCGTGGGCTGCATCGTGCTGGCCATGCTGGCCCTGGTCGGACTGGAGCTGATCGCCGTCCAGTACCTCCAGCTGGTGCTGGGGCTCAGCCCCGTCGAGACCGGGCTGCGGCTGCTGCCGCTGACCTTCGCCGCCATGGCCGCCGGCGCCACCGGCTCGTACACGCTGCGTCGCGTCGGTCCGCGCCGGATGGTCGGCTGGGGCTTCGTCCTCACGGCCGGTGCGGTCCTCCTGCTCCTCCTGATGGGGCAGGACGACCGGCCGCTGCTGCTCACCGCCGGGTTCGTGCTGCTCGGCTTCGGGCTCCAGACCACGCTGTTCGGCGCGTACGAGTCGATGCTCAGCGAGGCCCCGGCGCACAGCGCGGGCGGCGCGGCGGCGATCGGCGAGACCTCCTACCAGCTCGGTGCGGGCATGGGCATCGCCCTGCTCGGCAGCGTCATGAACGCGGCGTACGCGCCGGGCCTCACCTCCGTGCCGGGGGTGCCCGCGCCCGCCGGCACGGCCGCCGGGAACTCCCTCGGCGAGGCCTACCAGGTGGCCGCCCAGCTCGGTGGTACGGCGGGCGAGGCGCTGCGCACGGCCGCCCGGCACTCGTTCGTCCACGGACTGCACGTCACTCTCCTGGTGAGCGCCGGCCTGCTGCTGCTGGGCGCCCTGATGGCGCTGCGGCTCCCGCGCGCGATGGAGTGCCCGCCGGACCTGGACGCCCGCCTCGGCGGTGCGCCCGCGGAGCCCGAGGCCGTACCCGCCACCCGTGCCCCGGGTCCGGAGCGGCGGCCCGGGACGTACGCGGCGGCGCCCGACGCCCATGTGCCCGCGTGCCGCGAGCCGGTCGAACCGGCCGGGTCGGGGCGTACGGCACACTGAGCCCGGGCGCGCGGGCCGCGGGCTGGACGCGTGGCACGGCGCGTCGTAACGTCGGCGCCACACTGTAACTAACGGCGCTAGTTTTAGAAGCCGCCCCGGAGGTCCGCCATGTCCGCACCCGCGAAGCAGCTTCCGCCCTTCGACCCCCGCGACCCGCTCGGCATCGACGACCTGCTCGAGCCGGAGGACCTCGCGGTCCGCGACACCGTCCGCACGTGGGCCCGCGACCGCGTGCTGCCCCACATCGCCGACTGGTACGAGAAGGGGGAGCTGCCCGGCATCCGCGAGCTGGCCCGCGAACTCGGCTCGATCGGCGCGCTCGGCATGTCGCTGGAGGGGTACGGCTGCGCGGGCGCGAGCGCCGTCCAGTACGGGCTGGCCTGCCTGGAGCTGGAGGCCGCCGACTCCGGCATCCGCTCCCTCGTCTCCGTCCAGGGCTCGCTCGCCATGTACGCGATCCACCGCTTCGGCTCCGAGGAGCAGAAGCAGCGCTGGCTGCCGTCGATGGCGGCGGGCGAGACCATCGGCTGCTTCGGCCTGACCGAGCCGGACCACGGCTCCGACCCGGCCGCGATGCGCACGCACGCCAAGAGGGACGGCACGGACTGGGTGCTCAACGGCCGCAAGATGTGGATCACCAACGGCTCCGTCGCCGGGGTGGCCGTCGTGTGGGCGCAGACCGACGAGGGCATGCGCGGCTTCGCCGTACCGGCCGACAGCCCCGGCTTCTCGGCGCCCGAGATCAAGCACAAGTGGTCGCTGCGGGCCAGTGTGACCAGCGAGCTCGTCATGGACGACGTACGGCTGCCGGCGGACGCCGTGCTGCCCGGCGTCACCGGGCTCAAGGGGCCGCTCAGCTGTCTGAGCCACGCCCGCTACGGAATCGTGTGGGGCGCCATGGGCGCCGCGCGCTCGTCGTTCGAGTCGGCGCTCGCGTACGCGCGCACCCGCGAGCAGTTCGGCAAGCCGATCGGCGGATTCCAGCTCACCCAGGCCAAGCTCGCCGACATGGCGGTGGAGCTGCACAAGGGCATCCTGCTCGCCCATCACCTCGGGCGCCGGCTCGACGCGGGGAAGCTCCGCCCCGAGCAGGTCAGCTTCGGCAAGCTCAACAACGTACGGGAGGCGATCGAGATCTGCCGTACCGCGCGCACCATCCTCGGCGCCAACGGGATCTCCCTCGAGTACCCCGTCATGCGGCACGCCACCAACCTCGAGTCGGTGCTCACCTACGAGGGCACCGTCGAGATGCACCAGCTGGTGCTGGGCAAGGCGCTCACCGGGCTCGACGCGTTCCGCTGAGCCGTCTGCCGGTAAGCGGCCCCGCCCGTCAGCTCTGGTTGAAGAAGCCGTCCCCGGTACGGGCCCCGGGCTCCCCGTTGACGATCTCCGTGTTCGCGGGCGTCAGCAGGAAGACCCGGGTCGCCACGCGCTCGATCGAGCCGCGCAGCCCGAAGGTCAGGCCGGCCGCGAAGTCGACCACGCGCTTGGCGTCGGCGGGCTCCATGGCGGTGAGGTTCATGATGACCGGGACGCCGTCCCGGAAGAGTTCGCCGATGTTCCGGGCGTCCCGGAAGCCGTCCGGGGAGACCGTGGCGATCCGGCGGCCCTCCTCCTGAGCGGTCTCGGAGGCGACCCGCACCCGCGGGTCGGTCACCCAGGCGTCGCCACGGTCGCTCTCGGCGTACTCGTCGTCGTAGAAACGCTCATCGCTGTCCTCGACGAGACCCAGCCATGCACTCGCCTTGCGCACCGATCCCATGGACGCCTCCTTTCGTCGCGGTCACTTGTGGTTCCGCTATCCCTATGGTCGTCCATCATGCGGATCGCGCGCCAAGTGGATAGTCGCCGCGCAGGGGATTCGTGACGGTACTGGTGCAGAGGATGTGGCGTTTCGTCAAGATTCTGCAGGCGTAGGGCCCCTGAAGGAGGGGTTCCGCAACTCATATATGACATTCGGGCCAGACGGGTGAGCGAGCGGACGTACGGGTGAACGGTTTCCGGCCGATACGATGCCCGCCGCTCACTTGAACAACACTCGGGGGAACACCGTGTTCGGAATCGTCAGGCCCTGCACGCACCGCCTCACGGACGGGCTGAAGGCGGAGTGGATGGCCCATCTCTGCGGCCTCTGCCTGGCTCTGAGGGCCGATCACGGGCAGTTCGCCCGTATCGCCACCAACTACGACGGCCTCATCGTCTCGGTCCTGACGGAGGCTCAGACGGAGCGGGGGCCCGCCGCGCGCCGCACGGCCGGCCCCTGCCCGCTGCGGGCCCTGCGCACCGCACCCGTCGCCCGTGGCGAGGGCGCGCGGCTGGCCGCCACCGTCTCGCTGGTGCTGGCCTCGGCCAAGGTCCGGGACCATGTCGCCGACCGCGACGGGCTGCTGGCCCGGCGCCCGATGGCCGCCGCCGCCCGCAAGGTCGCCCGCGGCTGGGACCGGGCGGGCGCCAGGGCCGGGCGCGAGCTGGGCTTCGACACGGCCGTGCTGGTCGACGCGGTGGACCGGCAGGGCGGGATCGAGGCGCTGGCCGGTCCCGGTACACCGCTGTTGACGGTGACCGAACCGACCGAGACGGCCACCGCCGCCGCCTTCGCGCACACCGCCGTCCTGGCCGGCAAGGAGCGGAACGTAGCGCCGCTGGCGGAGGCCGGAAGGCTCTTCGGCCGGCTCGCGCATCTCCTGGACGCCGTGGAGGACCGGGAAGCTGACGCCGCGTCGGGTGCCTGGAACCCGCTCACGGCGACCGGCACCTCGCTCGCGGAGGCGCGGCGGCTCGCGGACGACGCGCTGCACGGGATACGGCTGGCGCTGCGCGACGCGGAGTTCGTGGACGACAAGCTGCTGCACGTGCTGCTCGCGCACGAGCTGCGCCGGTCGGTGGACCGGGCGTTCTCCACGGCGAGCTGCTCGCACCAGGGGTACGGCGACCAGGGGTACGGCGACCAGGGGTACGGCGACCAGGGGTACGGCGACCAGGGGTACGGCGGGCCGGGGTACGGCTCGCCTCAGCAACCGCACCAGGGCGGCCCCCACCAGGGCGGCGGCTTCGGGCCCTACGGCGCGCCCAACCCGTACGGCGGCGGGCACCCCGGCGGTCCGGGCGGTCCGGGCGGTCCGGGCGGGCCCGGCGGGCCCGGCGGCGGCCACGGCGGCTCCGGTGGCGGGCTGCCCCCCGGCTTCGGCGGCCGGCCCCCCAAGCCCCAGCCGCGCGGTTTCTGGGCCGGGTGCGCGGCCTTCACCGGGCTCTTCTGCACCTGCCGGATCTGCTGCGCCAAGGAGTACGAGGGCCCCTGGTCCCGCAAGAAGCGCGAGGGCTGCTGCCGCGACTGCGACTGCGGACCGAACTGCGACTGCTGCTGCCCCTGCGACGGCTGCTGACGGTCCGTAGGGTGAGCCGTATGAGCAGCGACGCGCAGCAGGACCGGCAGCGCCGGCACGAGCAGCGCACCGCCTCCGTCTCGGCGCCCCACGGCCCCCTCTCCCTCACCGGAACCCTGGCTTCGGGACCACCCGGGAGGGCCGGATCCCGGCCCTCCCGGGCACCTGGCGCGACGCCGGTGACCACGTGGTCCTGACCGCCACGGCCGCGGACGGCATCACCGTCGACGGTGCGCCGCTGACCGGGGACGTCCGGCTGACCGCCGACCACGCCCCGGTCCCCCGCTCGCGCCTCGCGGCCGGGGAGCGACGACTGGTGTGCTGCGGCGCGAAGGGCTCTGGGCCGTCCGCGACTTCGACTGAAGGCCCCGGCGCGGCGTGCCTTCAGGGGCATCGAGGCCACCCGGTACGACCGGCGCTGGGCCGTACCCGGGACGTTCCGCCCCTACGACCGGGAGCGCGGCGTGCGCGTCGAGAACGCCGACGGGCGTGAGCGCCGGCTCGGTCTGTCCGGCGAGCTCGTCTTCGTCCTCGACGGCGCCGAGCACACGCTGCGGGTCGAGGTCGAGGACGACGGCTCCCTCTGGGCCGTCTTCGCCGACGCCACCAGCGGCAAGGGCTCGTACCGCTTCCGTTTCCTGCGCCCGCCGGCCCCCACGCCCGACGGCGGGGTGGGTGAGGGTCGACTTCAACCGGGCGCTGCTGCCGCCGTGCGCCTTCGCCGACCACTTCATCTGTCCGTTCCCGCCGCCCGGCAACACCCTCCCGGTGCCCGTCCCGGCGGGGGAGCGGCGGGTGGTGGGCGGCTGATCGTTCCCACGGTCGTCCGGAGCGGGGTGCCCTGTCCGGGCGGAGGGAGCAGTGCGGAAAATTCCGGAAGACACCCTTGCGGCGGTAGGTGATCCGGCCAATACTCCCGTGCAGTGCTTGTCAGGAGCACGGCACGTTCGACATCCGGACACCGCCGTGCCCGGGGCGAGGGAGCCGAAGGGGCGACGCCCCGCAGGCGCACCGAGCCCTCGGCGAACCTGACTGCGCCTCACGGGCCCGACCCCCCACGGCGGGCCCCCGATTCCCCTCGGGAGGAACGAGAAGTGAGGATCAAGCGCACCACCCCCCGCAGCGCCATGACCAGACGCACCCGTCTGCTCGCCGTCTCCGTCGGTCTGGTCTCCGCCGCCGCCCTCGCGGTCCCCGCCGCGAACGCGGACTCGCCCCGGACCTTCAGCGCCACCCAGCTGTCCGCCGCCGGCTCGGCGCTCGTCGAGGCCGACGTGGCCGGTACCGCCTGGCATGTCGACCCGAAGACCAACACCTTGGTCGTCACCGCCGACTCGACCGTCTCCCAGGCCGAGATCGCGAAGATCAAGCGCGAAGCCGGCGCCAACGCCGGTGCCCTGCGCATCGAGCGCACCCCGGGCAGGTTCACCAAGCTCATCTCCGGCGGCGACGCCATCTACGCCTCCAGCTGGCGCTGCTCCCTCGGCTTCAACGTCCGCGACAGCGCGGGCACCACGTACTTCCTGACGGCCGGACACTGCACCGACGGCGCGGGCACCTGGTACTCCAACTCCGGTCGCACCACCGTCCTCGGCCCGACCACGGGCTCCAGCTTCCCGAACAACGACTACGGGATCGTCCGCTACTCCAACACCTCCGTCGCCAAGCCCGGCACCGTCGGCAACGTCGACATCACCAGCGCCGCCAACGCCACCGTCGGCATGTCCGTCACCCGCCGCGGCTCCACCACCGGCACCCACAGCGGCTCCGTCACCGGTCTCAACGCCACGGTGAACTACGGCGGCGGCGACATCGTCTACGGCATGATCCGTACGAACGTGTGCGCCGAACCCGGCGACAGCGGCGGCCCGCTCTACTCCGGCAGCCGCGCCATCGGCCTCACCTCCGGGGGCAGCGGCAACTGCTCCTCCGGCGGGACGACCTTCTTCCAGCCGGTCACCGAGGCCCTGAGCGCCTACGGGGTCAGCGTCTACTGACACCTGCGGTGACCGGAGCAACGCCCATGGGTCCCCGGCCGGATTCCGGCCGGGGACTCGACGTGCTGTGCGTGGACGACCACATTGGAGGGGATGTGAGGGTGGTCGGCCACAGGGGAGCGGGGGCGGATGAAGCGCATCGGAGTGACCGGCCACAGGGACATCCCCGGCGAGCTCCACGCCCATGTCCGGGGAGCGATCCGCGCGGCGTTCCGCGGCCATGACGCCGGCGCGCTGGAGGCCCTGTCCAGCCTCGCGGTCGGCGCGGACCAGCTGTTCGCCGACATCGCCCTCGCCTGCGGCGCGGGGCTGGTCGCCGTCATTCCCAGCGGGGACTACGAGGAGGGCTTCGCCGACCCCGCCGAGCTGGCCCGCTACCGGTGCTTGAGGAAGCGCGCCACCAGGGAGGTCCGGATGGCGTTCCCGCACTCCACGGACGAGGCGTACTACGCGGCCGGTGCGTACATCGCGGACCACTGCGACCGGCTGCTCGCCGTCTGGGACGGCCGCCCGGCCCGGGGCCTGGGCGGGACGGGCGACATCGTCCACTACGCCCGTGAGCTGGGCAAACCGGTGACGGTCATCTGGCGGGCGGGCGTCGAGAGGGCCTGACGCCGGCGCCCGCTTCAGCGCCGGTGCTGGACCAGCCAGTCCGTGTGCTGCGGCGAGACGATGCGCTCGGTCTCGTACACGGCCGCCGCCCACCGGTCCTCACCGACCGTCGTCTCCATCGCGGTGTGCATCGCCGCCAGGTCCTCCTCCACCAGCGAGTGCGCCGCGATCAGCGGCTGGTGGCGGCGGATCTCGCTCCACGCCACGCAGGACGCCGCCGCGGCCGACAGCAGTCCGGCGAGCGCGGTCGACTCGCCGGCCGAGAAGGTCCGCAGCACGCCGAGGAAGAGCGCGAGGAGGGTGAGCACGGCGGTCGTCGCCCGCCACAGGGCGGTGGCCCGGCGCGACACCTCCGTTCGCCTGTGGTACCAGGTGCGCTGCTCGATCAGCCGGTCCCGCACGTACGTCTCCTTGCGTACCCGGAAGGGCTTGTCGCGCAGCATCCGCATGGCCGGGGTGATGAGCTCCGCCCCCGCGTCGTGCCCCTCCTCCCGCGGGTCCGGCCAGCCGACCTTCCGCAGCTCGCCCAGCCCCGCCTCCAGCTGTGTGAGGAACACCTCCTCCGCGTCGCGGGAGTCGGTGTCGAACGGCGCGCCGTGCACCGCGTAACGCCAGCAGAGCGACTTGATGAACTCGGCCGCGGAGCGGTTCAGTTGCCAGTGCGACTTCGCTCGCCGGCGCGAAGCGCGATAGCCGAACAGCAGCACCCCGGCGTACGCCAGCGCGCTGAGCGCGCCGGCCAGGTGGAACGTGGAGCCGAGCCGCCAGCCGCCCGGCACCGCCGCCAGGCAGGCGCCCAGCACCAGCAGGAGCAGCTGGAACCGGGTGTCGCGTATCGCCTCACGCTGCCGGGCGATGGCGATTCCGTCGGCGCGGTGGAACAGCGCCGGCAGATCCGCGTTGCGGAAGACCATGCTGTGCAGTGGAGCCTGAAACCCGGTCATGCGCACCCCCGTCTGCTGTTTTGTCGTCACTCGATCGGTGGAATGGCTGGTTCCGGGGCGGTCGGGGAATACTGGCGCGACGCTTTTGTTTCATGTGCACGCGCTGATTTGCCGTAGGTGGCCACGAGAGTAAAGTCGTGCCGCCGACACTGCAATGGTGCGGTTCTCCCCGAACGACACATATCCCCAAGGACGGCCGCCGTGAGCGCTCCAAACCCCAGGACCTTCGCTGGTGCGAAGAAGAATCGTGTGCCTCTCGCCGAGATCGACGTACGGGGAGCCGAGGCTGCCAAGAAGATCGGCCGGGTCCTGCCCGTCACCGCCGACCGTACCGGACGTATGTCCACGTTCAACTCCGCGCTCTGAAGCCGCATCAGGCGACTTCGGGCAGCTTTAAACTGGCGGAATGACCGGACCGCTGGTCCCTTTCCGTGAGATCGTCCTGAAAGTCCATAGCAGGTGTGATCTCGCATGTGACCACTGCTATGTATACGAACACGCCGATCAGAGCTGGCGTACCCGCCCGAGGGCAATCTCTGACGAGGCGATTTCCCGGACAGCTCTGCGACTGGCCGAGCATGCCGAGAAACATGCCCTGCCCTCCGTGTCAGTGATCCTGCACGGAGGGGAGCCGCTGCTGGCAGGGCCCGAGCGGCTGCGACGCGTCTGTGCGGAACTGACCCGGACGCTCGCCCCCCACACGGCGCTCGACCTCAGGATCCACACCAACGGCCTCCAGCTCAGCCCCCGCTACCTCGACCTCTTCGACGAGTACGGCGTGCGGGTGGGCATCTCCCTCGACGGGGACAGGGCCGCCAACGACCGGCACCGCCGCTTCGCCGACGGCCGCAGCAGCCACCCCCTCGTCCTCCGCGCCGTCGAGCTGCTCCACCAGGAGCGCTACCGCCACCTCGACCTCGGCCTCCTGTGCACCGTCGACGTGGCCAACGACCCCCTCGCGGTGTACGACGCCCTCGCCGCGCTCGAACCTCCGCGCGTCGACTTCCTGCTGCCACACGCCACCTGGGCCGCCCCGCCGCCCCGCCCGGACGGCTCGCCGACCGCGTACGCCGACTGGCTCCTCACCGTCTTCGACCGGTGGAACGGCCAGGGCAGGCCCATGCCCGTGCGCCTCTTCGCCTCCGTCCTCTCCACCCTGGGCGGCGGCCCCAGCCTCACCGAATCCCTCGGCCTCGCACCCACCGACCTGGTCGTCGTCGAGACCGACGGCACCCTCGAACAGGTCGACTCGCTCAAGAGCGCCTACGACGGCGCCGCCGCCACCGGATTCGACGTGTTCACCCACTCCCTGGACGACGTCGCCGCCCACCCCGGCGTCCGGGCCCGGCAGCTCGGCCTCGCCGGCGTCGGCGACGCGTGCCGCCGCTGCCCCGTCGTCCGCTCCTGCGGCGGCGGGCTCTACACCCACCGCTACCGGCCGGACAACGGCTTCGACAACCCCTCCGTCTACTGCGCCGACCTCGAAGCGCTCGTGCGCGGCATCGAGGACCGCACGGCCGCGCGGACCGCGTCCCCCGCCGCCACCGACCCGGCCGCCCTCGTCGCCGACCAGCACGATCTGACCCGCGTCCTGCTCGCCGAGCTCAACAGCGAACTCGCCGGCCGCGGCGGTGAGCCGTGGGCCGAGGCATGGGAGCTCGCGGGCGCCGTCGAACGGCGCTCCGACGGACTCGACGAGGTGCTCGCCCACCCCTACACGCGCACCTGGCTCCTCGACTGCCTCGACGCCCTGCGCGAGGACCGCGCCGAAGCCCCCCGCCTCGCCGGCCTGCTGTCGCGGTACGTCGCCGCCGCCGCCGTACGCGGCCGGGTCGACGCACCCGTCCGCGTCACCGTCCCCGGGACCCGGCTCTACCTGCCCACACTGGGCGAACTGCGGCTCGGCGCACCCGGCGCCGCCGAGGTGCGGGCGACCGGGGACGGCCTCCTCGTACGGGGCGAAGGCGGCGAGCGGCGCGTCGAACGGCTCGACCAGGAGGGCCCCGGCTGGCGGCCCGTCCGCCGGCACACCCCGACCGGCTGGGCGCTCGACGACCTCGACCCGTACCGCGACCGCTTCCGCACCCCCGCCACCGGCCGGCTCGCCGGCGCCGACGCGGCCGACTGGACCGACCGCCTCGACCACGCCGGGCGGCTGCTGCGGCACGCCGTACCCGAGCAGGCCGCCGAGGCCGCCGCGCACCTGACCACCCTGACGCCGCTCACCGGGACGGCGCCCGGCGTGGGCCGGCACGGATACGGCGCGCTCGGCCTGCCGCTGCGGGGCGGCGCGGACGACCTGGCGCGGGCGCTGCTGCGCGGCTTCCGGCGCGCGAAGCTGCGGGCGCTGCTCGACGTGACGGACCTGTACGCGCAGGACGGCGCCTGGAGCCATCCCGCCCCCTGGCAGGACGCGCCGGTTCCGGTCTCGGAGCTGCTGGCCGGGGCGTACGAGCGCGTGGGGCTCGCGGCGTACGAAGCGGGCCGCGGCGCCCGCCACGACTCCCGCCATGACTCCTGCGCCGAGCACGCCGAGCGGGCCCTGCGGCGGCTCGAAGACGCCGCCGAACTGACCGTCACCGGCAAGCTGCTGGTCGCCCGATTGCGCGAGGAACTCTGCCGATCAAGGAAATCGTCCGCCATCCTGACGTATGGATGACCGAAAAGCGGCGTTGATTGACTGAACGCCATGGGGGCGGAGCGAACCTGCTCCGGAATGATTAATTCGCTCGTATCCTGCACATCCCTGATGCGAGTGTTCACACAGGACGGGGGTCGCGTGCACGCGTCACCGCACCAGCGAGACGATCGGCCGTACTTCTTCCTGAGTTACGCGCACACGCCGAGGTACGGAGCCGGCGGCCCGGATCCCGACATGTGGGTCGAGCGGTTGTTCCGCGATTTATGCGGCCACGTCATGGCCATGACCGACCTTCCCGCCGGTGCCGAGGCCGGCTTCATGGACCGGGAGATACGCTCCGGCGAAGGCTGGTCGGAGCGGCTGGGCGAAACCCTCGCCACCTGCCGGGTCTTCGTCCCGCTGTTCTCGCCGCGCTATTTCGCCAGCGAGATGTGCGGCAAGGAGTGGTACGCCTTCGAGCAGCGCGCGATCTACCACTACGCCAAACACAACAGACCCGCCGACGCCATCGTGCCCGCCCTGTGGGTCCCCGTCCCGCCCGAACAACTCCCCGGCCCCGCCGAGCGGCTGCAGTTCAACCACCGCGCCCTCGGCGACCGCTATGTCACCGACGGGCTGTACGGCCTGATCAAACTGCGGATATTCGCCGAGGAGTACGAGCGGGCCGTCTACGAACTCGCCAAGCGCATCGTCGCCGTCGCCGACGCCACCGCCATGGGCCCGGGCCGCCCCCTCGACTACCGCCAGGCCCCCAGCGCCTTCGGCCCCCCCGGCGCCGGTCCCCGCCCCATCCAGGTCACCGTCGCCGCGCCGACCCGGCACGACCTCCCCGAAGGCCGTTCCCCCGAGTACTACGGCGACATGCCGCAGGACTGGAACCCGTACCACCCCGACTCCGCCCGGCCCCTGGCCTACGTCGCCCAGGACCTGGTCCGCGCGCTCAACTACCAGGCCACGGTCGTCTCCTTCGACCACGACACCGGGCCGCTGGACGCCAAGCAGACCCCCACCCGGCCCGAGATACTCCTCGTCGACCGGTGGGCGCTGCGGGACGCGGACCGCCGGGAACGGCTCGCCGCCTTCGACGCCGAGCACCGGCCGTGGACCAGCATCGTCGTCCCGCGCAACCCGCTGGACCACCAGAGCCGCGCCGCCGACGTCGAGCTGGCCGAGACGCTGGAGGCGACCATGCCCGTCAAGATGGGCCAGAGCCGGCCCGCCGGCCGGGCCGCCGCCCGCGGCGTACCGAGCATGGAGGCGTTCGGCCAGATCCTGCCGCAGGTGATGGAGGCCGCCGCGCAGCAGTACCTCAAGCACGCCGCCGTGTACCCGCCGGCGGGCGGCCGGCACACCGAACGGCCGCGGCTGCGCGGCCCCATGGCCACCGAGTACGCCACCACGCACTTCATCCCCGAGACGCACGAGATCGCGCCCGATGCGGAGGACTTGGATGACCGCCAGTCGTGACGGACGCATCGTCACCTTCTACTCGTACAAGGGTGGTACGGGACGGACGATGGCCCTGGCCAACACGGCCTGGATTCTCGCCGCGAACGGCAAGCGGGTCCTGGCCGTCGACTGGGACCTGGAGGCCCCCGGCCTGCACCGCTTCTTCCACCCCTTCCTCGACCCCTCCACCCTCGGCGCCACCACCGGCGTCATCGACCTGATCACCGAGTACGCGTGGGCCGCGACCAGCCCCGTGCGGCGGCCCGACGACTGGCACCGCGACTACGCGCGCGTCCAGCCCCACGCCGTCTCCCTCACCCCCGAGACGCTCGGCTGGCAGTTCCCCGACGGCGGCACCCTCGACTTCGTCTCCGCGGGCCGGCAGAACCGCGAGTACTCGGCGACCGTCTCCACCTTCGACTGGGACAACTTCTACGACCGGCTCGGCGGCGGGCACTTCTTCGACGCCCTGCGCGACGACATGAAGGCCACCTACGACTACGTCCTCATCGACAGCCGCACCGGCCTCAGCGACATCGCCGACATCTGCACCGTCCACCTGCCCGACGCACTGGTCGACTGCTTCACCCTCAGCGACCAGTCCATGGACGGCGCCGCCGCCGTCGCCCGGCAGATCGACGAACGGTACGGTGGCCGGGGAATCCGGATCTTCCCCGTACCGATGCGGATCGACGAGGGCGAGAAGGAGAAGGCCGACGCCGGGCGGGCGCTGGCCCGGCTGAAGTTCGACGGCTTCCCCAGCGGGATGACGGGGGAGGAGCTGGTCGCGTACTGGGGGGCCGTGGAGATCCCCTACCGGCCGTACTACGCCTACGAGGAGACCCTCGCCACCTTCGGCGACGACGCCGGCATCGCCAACTCACTGCTGTCCGCCTTCGAACGGCTCACCGCCGTCATCACGGACGGGGACGTCACCGCCATGCCCGCGGTGAACGAGGACGTACGGCTGCGGATCCGCGACGCCTTCACCCGGCGCCGCCCCGCCCTGCCCGCCGACCTGTTCCTGTCGTACGTCGCCGAGAACCGCATGTGGGCCGACTGGATCGAGTCCGTCCTCACCCGGGCCGGCTTCCGCGTCGTACCGCGCGACGTCTCCGCCGACCCGGCGGGCTCCGGCGGCGACACGCTCCAGGCCGTCGAGAACGCCGCCCGCACGGTGGTCCTCCTCTCCAGCGCGTACCTCAAGTCGGCCCGCGCCGTCGACGTGTGGGAACGGGCCGCGGCCGAGGAGCCGGGCGGCGGGCGGCGCCACCTGCTGCCGGTGCGCGTCGGTGACGTACGGCTCACCACGCCGTACATCGACCGCAACCCCGTCGACCTCTTCCGGCTCGACGAGACGCACGCCACCTCCGCGCTGCTGCGCGCTCTGGACCGGCCGGTCAACCTCAACGAAGGGGTACCGCCCGGCCCCCGCTTCCCCGGCACCGTGCCCAGGATCTGGAACGCGCCGCCCCGCAACCCCGGCTTCACCGGCCGGTCCGTGGTGCTGGAGCGGATGCGCGACCAGCTCGGCGGCGGCATGGCCGTCGTGCTGCCCCAGCCGCAGACGCTGTACGGGCTGGGTGGCGTCGGCAAGACGCAGGTGGCGCTGGAGTACGTGCACCGCTTCATGGCCGACTACGACCTGGTGTGGTGGATGTCCGCCGAGCAGACCGACGACGTCATCGCCTCGCTGGCCGAGCTCGCCGTCCGGCTCGGCGCCCAGGGCGGCGAGGACATGGCCACCGCCTCGCAGGAGGCCGTCGACCTGCTGCGGCGCGGGGTGCCGTCCAACCGCTGGCTGCTCGTCTTCGACAACGCCGACGACCCCGACCAGCTGAAGCGGTTCTTCCCGACCGGCGGACACATCCTGGTCACCTCCAGGAACCAGACCTGGTCGCAGTACGGCGACTCCCTGCCCGTCGACGTCTTCCTGCGCGAGGAGTCCATCGAGCACCTCCAGCGCCGCGCCAAGGGCCTCAGCGCCCAGGACGCCGACCGGGTCGCCGACGCCGTCGGTGACCTGCCCCTGGCCGTCGAACAGGCGGCGGCCTGGATCGCCGAGACGGCCACGCCCGTCTCCGCCTACCTCGAACAGCTGGAGCAGGCCGCCGCGCGAACCCTGGCCCTCAACCAGCCCGCCGGATACCCCGAGCCGGTCGCCGCGACCTGGAACGTCTCCATCGAACGCCTCCAGGAACGCTCACCGGCCGCCGTGCGGCTGCTCCAGCTGTGCGCGTTCTTCGCCCCCGAGCCGATCCACGCCAACCTGCTCTACAGCAAGGAGATGATCGAGGCGCTCAAACCCTATGACGCCTCCCTCCAGGAGAAGCTGGTGCTGGGCCGCGTGATCCGGGAGATCGGCCGGTTCGCGCTGGCCAAGGTCGACCAGGTCTCCAACTCCATCCAGGTCCACCGGCTCGTGCAGGCCGTCATCCGCGCCCAGCTGACGGAGGAGGAACAGCGGGAGGCCCGGCACGCCGTCCACCGGATCCTGGCCGGCGCCCGCCCGGACGACGACGAGCCGATCGACAACCCGGAGACCTGGCCCCGGTTCGCCACGATCTGGCCGCACCTGGGTCCTTCCGAGGCGCGGTTCTGCAAGGAACCGGAGACCCGGCGCCTGCTGATCGACCGGGTGCGCTACCTGTGGAAGCGCGGCGACTGGCAGACCGCGTGGAGCCTGGGCGGCGACCTGCGCGAGGCGTGGAAGGAGACACTGGGCGACCACGACCTCCAGTACCTGTACCTGCGGTTCCACCTGTCGAACATCCTGCGCTCGCAGGGGCGTTACGTCGAGGCCAGGGAGCTCGACGAGGTCACGCTGGAGCGGCAGCGGGACGTGCTCGGCGCGTCCCACCCGCACACGTACATGACGACCAGCGGCCTGGCCATGGACCTCGGCACCCTCGGTGAGTACGGCAGGGCCATGGAGCTGGCGACCGAGGCCCACGAGGGCTTCAGCCAGATCTTCCACGAGGCCCACCCGCGGACCCTGGCCGCCGCCAACAACCTGGCGCTGAACATGCGCATGGTCGGGCAGTACGCGCGGGCCCGCGAGATCGACCAGGAGGTCTTCGACCGGCGCACCGAGGTCCTCGGCCCCGAGCACCCGTACACCCTGTCCTCCGCCACCTCCCTCGCCCGCGACCTGCGGGAGGTCGGGCGGTACGAGGACTCCGTGACGCTGCTCAGCCGCACGTACGACATCTACAAGAACACCCTCGGACGCGCCTTCCCCGGCACCCTCGCCGCCGCCAAGAGCCTCGCCGTGTCGCTGCGCAGGGCCGGGCAGCTGGAGGACGCGCGGCGCCTCACCACGGCCACCCGCAACCGGTACCGCGCCAAGTACACCTCGGCCAACCCCGACTCCCTCGCCTGCGACCTCAACCTGGCGGCGGACCTGTACGCGACCGGCGAGCCCGTCGCGGCCCGGGAACTGGCGCAGGAAGTCGTCGACCAGTACATGAAGGTGCCGGGGGAGCGGCACCCGTACACCCTCGCCGCGCTCAACAACCTCGGCATCTACCAGTGGGGCTGCGGGCTGCCGGAGAGCGCGGAGCAGACGCTGCGGGGCGCGCTACGGGTCCTGCGCGAGGTCCTCGGCGACCGCCATCCGCACGTGCTGTTCTGCACCGTCAACCTGGCCAACGCCAAGGCGGACCTGGGCGAACTGGAGGAGGCCCTCGCCATCGAACGGCGCGCGGTGGGCGCGCTGCGCGAGGTACTGGGCGGCCACCACCCGGAAATACTGGCCATCGCGTCCAACATGTCCGTCACGCTCGGCGCGCTCGGGCGCAAGGACGAGGCGGCCCAGCTGCGGGCGGAGACCGCCGAGGAGCTCGCGCGGCAACTGGGCGACGAGCACGCGCTGACCCGCCTGGCCCGCGACGAACGCCGCGTCCACCGGGACCTGGAGCCGCTGGCCGTGTGAGGTGCGGCCCGGTTCGCCCTGATTCGCTTCAGCTCTCCAGCAGCCAGGTCAGGGCGCGGGGCAGGGCGTGCAGGGCGTCGAAGTGCGCGGCGGACGGTTCCAGGACGGCCAGCGCGCCCGGGATGCGTTCGGCGAGCCAGCGGGAGTGGCCGACCGGCGAGAAGACGTCCTGCTCGCCGTGCCAGAGCAGCACCTCGCCCCGGATGTCCGCCGGGTCGAAGCCCCAGGGGCTGCAGAAGGCCAGCGCGTCGTCGATCCAGCCGTACGCGGATGTGCGCAGCGCCTCCTGGTAGTTGCGGAGCAGCATCGAGCGGACGCCCGCGTCCGCGACGACCATCCGGTCGGAGGCGGTCAGCTCCCGGCGCAGGTCGTCGAGGAGCCGTACCGGGTCCTTGCGGATCTCGTCGGCGCGCGGGGTGAGGCGGGCGGCGACGCCCTCGGGGTCGAGGGTCGCGGCCGTGTACTCGACGACGTTGGAGGCGGCCATGCCCTCGAACCAGTCCAGTCCGTCCGCGTCCCGCGGCGCCAGGGTCACCAGCGCCGCCGTACGCGTCACCCGCTCCGGCATCAGCGCCGCGCAGGCCAGTGCGTGCGGGGCGCCGCCGGAGCGGCCGACCACCGCGAAGCGCTCCAGCCCGAGGGCGTCGGCTATCGCCGTGACGTCCTGGACGACATCGGCCACGCTGCGGCCCGGCAACCGGTCCGAACCGCCGTAACCGGGGCGGTCGTACGCGATCAGCTGCATGCCGCGCTGGTAGAGCACCATGCCGCGAGGGGCCGGGCCGAGCCTGCTGCCGGGAGTGCCGTGCATCAGGAAGACCGGACGACCCTGCGGGTCCCCCAGGCGCTCCACCATCAGATGGCGCCCGTCCGCCGTACGCACGCGACGTCGCAAGCCCCCCGCCTCCTTCGCCGTATGCCGTGTGCCACCGGACTGATGATTACCCATCAGTGGGGGTGCGCAGGGGTCGGTTTGTCGTCTTACCGGCGTGCGAATCCCGGGGGCGCACGGTGAAGGTCGCGTGCGCGTCCCCAAGTCGACCTTGTGAGCTACCCGTCGGTAGCGGAATAGTGGTCGCACCATCCTCCGTATCAGGTCACCCCACTTGTCCTGGTACGGCCCCCCACAGGAGGTCCAAGTTGAAGCATCGGCGCATACCCAAAAGGCGTGCGGCACTCGCCGGCGGGGCAGCGGTCGCCCTGCTGGGCGCGGGAGTCACCCTTCAGACAGCCAATGCGAGCGACGACGTTCCGCGGTTCGAGGTGAAGGCGCTGTCGGCGACGGCGGCCGGTGACCTGGCCTCGACGCTCGGCGAGAAACTCGGCGGCGACGCGGCCGGCGCGTACTACGACGTGAAGTCCCGGACGCTCGTGGTCAACGTGGTGGACGAGGCCGCGGCCGACTCCGTACGCGAGGCCGGCGGCCGGGCCAGAGTCGTCGAGAACACCCTGGCGGAGCTGAGCGACGCCCGGCGCACGCTGAAGGAGCGGGCGACCATCCCGGGCACGTCCTGGGCCGTCGACCCGGTGACCAACAAGGTGGTCGTCACGGCCGACGGCACCGTCAAGGGTGCGGCGTGGGGTGAACTGACCGAGGTGGTGAAGGGGCTGGGATCGAAGGCGGAGCTGAAGCGCGCCTCGGGTGAGTTCCGGCCGTTCCTCGCCGGTGGCGACGCCATCCACAGCGGGGGCGGGCGCTGCTCGCTCGGCTTCAACGTGGTGAAGGACGGGCAGCCGCACTTCATCACCGCGGGCCACTGCGGCGAGGCGGGCAGCCAGTGGTCCGAGACCCGGGGCGGCCCGGCGGTCGGCGTGATGGTCGACTCGCGGTTCCCGGGCAACGACTTCGCGCTGGTCAAGTACGTGGCCGACACCCCGCATCCGAGCGAGGTCAACCTCTACGGCGGCGGCGCGCAGCCGATCACCAAGGCGGGCGAGGCCACCGTCGGCATGAAGGTGACCCGCAGCGGCTCGACGACCCGGGTCCACGACGGCGAGGTCACCGGCCTCGACGCCACCGTGAACTACGGCAACGGCCAGATCGTCGAGGGACTCATCCAGACGACGGTCTGCGCGGAGCCCGGTGACAGCGGCGGGTCGCTCTTCGCGGGTGACACCGCCATCGGTCTGACCTCGGGCGGCAGCGGCGACTGCACGTCGGGCGGTACGACCTTCTTCCAGCCGGTGCCGGAGGCGCTGACGGCCTTCGGGGCGCAGATCGGCTGAGGTTGCGGCAGGCCCCGGACCGCCTCCTGACGGTGGTCCGGGGCTTCGTCACGTCGTCTTCGGCTTCCGCGCCGAGGACGCCACCAGCGTGATCACGGTGCCGATCACCGCCCAGACGGAGAGCACCTGCATCGCTCCGGAGATCGCGTTCCCCCGGAAGTACGCGATCGACCGCGCCGCCCACGTGCCCGCGCCCGGCGGCAGGCCCGGCCCGATCGTCCGCCAGAAGTCGGGCAGCATCGGGCCGGGGAAGGCGCCGCCGGCGCTCGGGTTGCCCGCGATCACGATCAGCAGCACGGCCAGGCCGATGCCCACGACACCGGTGAGCGCCTGGAGGGCGAGCGTGGCCGCGCCGACCGCGAAGACCACCAGGGCGCCCAGGCCCCACAAGGCGGCGACGCTGCCCGGCAGGGCGCCGAGGACCGGACCGACGATGATCGCGCCGCCCAGCCCGCCGGCGATCCCGGAGAGCGCGATGACGCCGAGCCGGATGATCGCCCGCTGGGGGTTCGAGGGCCGCGAGCCCGCGCTGATCGCGAGGATCGACGCGCAGAGGTAGCCGCCCACGCACCATCCGACGACGAGGTAGAACGCGGACAGGCCGTTGAAGTCCCCGCGCGAGGCCGGGGCCACGTCCACCGTCCGCACCGTCCGCCGCTGGGCCCGCTCGACCTCGGCGGTGATCCTGGTCAGGGCGGTGGCGAGGGCGGTGCCGCCGCCGGAGGCGACCAGCAGGGTGTCGGTCGCGCCCCCGGGGTCGACGAGCAGGGCGCCGTCGATCTCCCGGTCCACGATCTGCCGCCGCGCCTCGGCCGCGTCGCGGACCACGCGTGGGTCGAACGGGTCGCCGGGCAGCTTCGCCAGCCGGTCGGCGGCCTGCGCGGCGGCCGGGCCGGGGGCCACCACGCCGAAGGGCACGTCCCGGGGTTTCGGATGGTGCAGGGCGCCCACATAGGAGGCGATGAACAGCAGTTGCAGGGCGAGGACGCCGATGACCAGCAGCGCGGCCCTGGGCGTGACGGCGTTCTTGACCTCGTCGGCGAACTTCATGCCCCCACGGTCCGGGGCGGCCCCTGGCGCCGCAGGTGGGGTGCGGCCGAATGGCGGACGCGGAAGGAGGCGGGCGGACGCGGGCGGACGCGCACCGTGTCGTACAGGCGTGTCGTACAGACGTTCGAACTTGGTCTATGGTGGGAGAGGGGGAGGTGAGACCGGATTGATCCAGGAGGTGCGGGTGCCAGGGTTCACGCATCTGCACACCGTTTCGGGCTTCTCCCTGCGGTACGGGGCCTCGCACCCGGAGCGGCTGGCGGCGCGCGCCGCCGAGCGCGGCATGGACGCCGTCGCCCTGACCGACCGCGACACCGTCGCGGGCGCGGTCCGCTTCGCCACGGCCTGCGCCGAGGAAGGCGTCCGCCCCCTGTTCGGCGTCGACCTCGCGGTCGGCGAGCGGGCACGCGGGGAAGCCCCCACGGAGCGGCGCCGCACCCCCGTGCGCGGCGGCGCCTTCGTCGACGAGTCCGCGCCCCGGGCGGTCTTCCTGGCCCGCTCCCGGGAGGGCTGGGCCACCCTGTGCCGGCTGATCACCGCCGCGCACGCGCAGGGGGCGCGGGGGAGCGGCGGCCCGCTGCTGCCCTGGACGGACAACCACGGTGACGGCGTGACCGTCCTCCTCGGGCCCGACTCCGAGATCGGCCGCGCCCTCGCCGCCGGCCGCCCCGACCGCGCCGCCCGGCTCCTCGCCCCCTGGCGCGAGACCCACGGCGACGCCCTGCGCCTGGAGGTCGTCCACCACGGCCGCACCGGCACCGGGCCCGGCTCCCTGCGGCACGCCGCCCGCACCCTCGGCTTCGCCGCCGAGCAGGGCGTACGCGCCGTGCTGACCAACGCCGTGCGGTACGCCGACCCCGGCCAGGGCCCGGTCGCCGACGTCCTCGACGCCGCCCGCCGCCTGGTCCCCATCGACCCGCGCAAGGGCCTCGACAGCGGTGAGCGCTGGCTCAAGGACCCGGCCGCGATGGTGGCCGGCGCCGAGCGGATCGCCGAGGCGGCCGGGTTCCGCCGCGACACCGCCCACCGGCTCCTCGCCATGACCGAGGAGACCGCCGCCGCGTGCCTCGTCGACCCCGAGGACGACCTGGGCATCGGCACCGTCCACTTCCCCGAGGCGCACCTGGTCGGCGCGGACCGGCGCACCGCCGAGCGGGTGCTGCGCTCGCGCTGCGCCGCCGGGATGGTGCTGCGCGGCCACGACCGCAAGCGGGCGTACTGGCTCCGCCTGGAGGACGAGCTGCGCACCATCGAGCGGCTCGGCTTCGCCACGTACTTCCTCACCGTCGCCCAGGTCGTCGACGACACCCGGGACATGGGCATCCGGGTCACCGCGCGCGGCTCCGGCGCCGGGTCCCTGGTCAACCACGTCCTCGGCATCGCCCACGCCGACCCCGTCGAGCAGGACCTGCTGATGGAGCGCTTCCTGTCGGTGCGGCGGCCCGCGCTGCCCGACATCGACATCGACGTGGAGTCCGCGCGCCGCCTGGAGGTCTACCGCGCGATCCTCGGCCGCTTCGGCCCCGAGCGGGTCGCCGCCGTCGCCATGCCCGAGACGTACCGGGTCCGCCACGCGGTGCGGGACGTGGGCGCCGCCCTGTCCATGGACCCGGCGGAGATCGACCGGATCGCCAAGTCCTTCCCGCACATCCGCGCCCGGGACGCCCGCGCGGCGCTCGACGAACTGCCCGAGCTGCGCGCGCTCGCGGGGGAGAAGGAGAGGTACGGGAAGCTGTGGGAGCTGGTCGAGGCGCTGGACGCGCTGCCGCGCGGCGTCGCCATGCACCCGTGCGGGGTGCTGCTCTCGGACTCCTCACTCCCGAGACGTACGCCGGTGGTGCCGACCAGCGGCGAGAGCTTCCCGATGTCCCAGTTCGACAAGGACGACGTGGAGGAGCTCGGGCTGCTCAAGCTGGATGTGCTCGGGGTGCGGATGCAGTCGGCGATGGCGCACGCGGTCGCCGAGATCGAGCGCGCGAGCGGCGAGGTCGTCGACATCGACGACCCGGAGCGGGTGCGGCCCGGTGACCCCGCCACGTACGCGCTCATCCGCTCCGCCGAGACGCTCGGCTGCTTCCAGATCGAGTCGCCGGGCCAGCGCGACCTGGTCGGGCGGCTCCAGCCGTCCACCTTCCACGATCTGGTCGTCGACATCTCGCTCTTCCGGCCGGGGCCGGTCGCGGCCGACATGGTCCGGCCGTTCATCGAGGCCCGCCACGGCCGGGCGCCCGTCCGCTACCCGCATCCCGACCTGGAGGACGCGCTGAGGGAGACGTACGGGGTCGTCGTCTTCCACGAGCAGATCATCAAGATCCTCGACATCATGACCGGCTGCGGCCGGGACGAGGCCGACGCGGTGCGGCGCGGACTGTCCGACCCGGAGTCGCAGGGCCGCATCAAGGTCTGGTTCGCGCTCCACGCGAAGGCGAAGGGGTACGCGGACGACGTGGTCGCGCGGACCTGGGAGATCGTCGAGGCGTTCGGCAGCTACGGCTTCTGCAAGGCGCACGCCGTGGCCTTCGCCGTACCGACGTACCAGTCGGCGTGGCTGAAGGCGCATCACCCGGCCGCCTTCTACGCCGGGTTGCTCACCCACGACCCCGGCATGTACCCGAAGCGGCTGCTGCTGGCGGACGCGCGGCGGCGCGGGGTGCCGGTGCTGCCGGTGGATGTGAACCGGTCGGCGGTCGCACACCGGATCGAACTGGTGTCCGGTTCCTTGGGGGAGTGGGGGCTGCGGCTCGCCCTCTCCGACGTCCACGGCATCAGCGAGGCCGAGGCGGCGCGGATCGAGGCGGGGCAGCCGTACGCCTCACTGCTGGACTTCTGGGAGCGGGCCCGCCCCAGTCGCCCCGTCGCCGAACGGCTCGCCCAGGTCGGCGCACTCGACGCGTTCGGCGGCAACCGGCGCGACCTGCTGCTGCACCTCGCCGAACTCCACCGCGTCCAGCGGGGGTCCGGCTCGTACGGCGACCAGCTGCCGCTCGCGGGCGGCCGGCGGGCGGCGCCCATCGGGCTGCCCGACCTCAACGACGCCGAACGGCTCAGCGCCGAGCTGGGCGTGCTGTCCATGGACGCCTCCCGCAACCTGATGAGCGATCACCACGCCTTCCTGGCCGAGCTGGGCGTGGTCTCCGCGCAGCGGCTGCGGGCCGCCCGGCACGGGCAGACCGTGCTGGTCGCGGGCGCCAAGGCGGCCACCCAGACCCCGCCCATCCGGTCCGGCAAGCGGGTCGTCTTCACCACGCTCGACGACGGCACCGGCCTGGTCGACCTGGCCTTCTTCGACGACAGCCACGAGCGGTGCGCGCACACCGTCTTCCACTCCTGGCTGCTGCTGGTGCGCGGTGTGGTGCAGCGGCGCGGACCGCGCAGCGTCAGCGTGGTCGGCTCGGCCGCCTGGAACCTCGCCGAGCTGGTGGAGCTGCGGCGCGAGGGCGGCCTGGACGCGGTGGCGGCACGGCTCGCGGAGCCGACGGCCGTCTCGTCGTCCGACAGCGGGCGCCGGATCACGATGCCCACCGGCTACGAGATGAACCCCTGGGCGGATCTGCGCCCGGCGGGTGAGGGAATGGCGGTGCCGAAGAAGTTGTGGCACCAAAGTCAGGGGAGCGCGGGATGATCCTCTACGTACGATTCCGGCTCGAACCCACTCCTGAAAGAGGAGGGGCTGAGGCGCTGCTTCCTCAACTCGTCGCCCTGCTCGGCGAGTTCACCCCGGTCGTCGAGGCGGCCCCACCGGACGCCGCACTCGTCGACGTACGCGGCGCCGTGCGGTACTTCGGGCGGGGCCCCGCCGAACTGGCCGCCGTGATCCGGGTCAGGGCGCTCGCCCTGTACGGCGTGGAGTGCGCCATCGGCGCCGGGCCCAACCCGATGCTCGCCCGCATGGCGGCGCGGGACGCGGCACCCGGCACGACCCTGGTGGTGGAGGACGCCGACGCGTTCCTGCGCGACAAGCCGGTCGCGGCCCTGTACGGCGTCGGCCCGGCCACCGCGCGCACCCTCTGCGCGTACGGCCTCGACTCCGTCGGGCGCCTCGCCGCCGCACCGCTCGCCGTGGTCCAGCGGATCGTGGGCGCGCGGGCGGGGCGCGAGCTGTGGGAGCGGGCGCGGGGCGTCGACCGTACGACCGTCGTGCCGAACGCCGCGTCCCGGTCGGTCGCCGCCGAACGGGCCTTCGACCGTGACGAGCTGGACCAGGACCGGCAGCGGCGCGCCCTGCTGTCGCTCGCCGGGGAGCTGGGCGCGCGGATGCGCGGCGAGCACCAGGTGTGCCGCTCGCTGACCCTCACCGTGCGGTACGCGGACCGGACCTCCACCATCCGGACCCGTACCCTGCGCGAACCGTCCGCCCACTCGGCCGACCTGGCCGCCCTCGCGTACGCCCTGCACGAGGCGCTCGGGTTGCAGCGCGCCCGGGTGCGGGGCGTCGGGCTGCGCGCGGAGGGGCTGATGCCCGCCGAACGGGCCGCGCACCAGCTCTCCCTGGACCCGGCGGACGAGAAGGCGCGGCGGCTGGAGGCGGTGGCGGACCGGGCACGGGCGAGGTTCGGCCCGGGGGTGATCGGCCCCGGCTCGCTGGCGGCATAGCGCCATTGACGCGACGTCAATTTTTACCGTCGCGTAACTTCCCTCCTCTCGATACCCGTGCGTAACTTGGCATGAACGCGGCAATTCTTGGCCGCGTCCCCCGCAGTGGTCCGGGCCACGGGGCGTCCACCGCCGGCGCCCACCCATTCCTTGAGCCGCAGGGAGACCACTCGATGCTGCCCTCACGTATACGGCGCGCGCTCAGAGCGACGGCCGTACTGCTCCTGACCGCCGCCGCGACCCTCGCCCCCGCCGGCACCGCCGCGGCCGGCTCCCCCGAGCGCCCGGCTTCGCTCGAACAGGGGGCACCCCCGACCAGCAGCGGCTGGAACGACTACTCCTGCAAGCCGTCCGCCGCCCACCCCCGCCCCGTCGTCCTCGTCCACGGAACCTTCGGCAATTCCGTCGACAACTGGCTCGCCCTCGCGCCCTACCTCGTCAGACGCGGCTACTGCGTCTTCTCCCTCGACTACGGGCAACTGCCCGGCGTGCCGTTCTTCCACGGCCTCGGCCCCCTCGCGAAGTCCGCCGAGCAACTCGACGCGTACGTCGACAAGGTCCTCGCCGCGACCGGCGCCCCCGAGGCCGACCTGGTCGGGCACTCCCAGGGCGGCATGATGCCCCGCCACTACCTCAAGTTCCTCGGCGGCGCCGACAAGGTGAACGCCCTCGTCGGCATCGCCCCCGACAACCACGGCACCACCCTGCTCGGCCTCACCAAGCTGCTGCCGTACTTCCCCGGAGCGGGCGACCTGCTGAACGAGAAGACCCCCGGCCTCGCCGACCAGGTGGCCGGCTCCCCGTTCCTGCGGAAGCTCAACGAGGGCGGCGACACCGTCCCCGGCGTGCGCTACACGGTCATCGCCACCAAGTACGACGAGGTCGTCACCCCGTACCGCTCGCAGTTCCTCGACGGCCCGGGCGTCCGAAACGTGCTCCTTCAGGACTTGTGCCCTCTGGACTTCTCCGAGCATGTGGGGATAGGCCTGTTCGACCGGATCGCGTACCACGAGGTGGTGAACGCGCTCGACCCGGCGCACGCGACGCCCACCACGTGCGCGTCGGTCGTCAACTGAGGGGTGCTGAGGGGTGAGCCCGTGAAGTCCAGCTCCCCGCTCCTCGCTGACACAAGGACATGTGGCTGCTCTTCGCTCGAACCGAGCGGGGTCGACCACATGATCCCGCGCGATCACGGACCGCGGCCCGGTGAGGTGTTCACCGGGCGGGACCTCGACGGCGTCGCGGACGTGGACACACGGCTACGGCTGATCCACGGCCGGATCATGCCGACCTCGACATGACGATGCCGGGGCCCGCCCGGCGGGCCCCGGCGTGCCGGTCGTCAGCGAGCGGACCTGCGGCGGGACGCGCCGAACAGCACCGCGGCGCCCAGGGCCAGGACGGCCGCGCCACCGACCGCGAGGTAGGGGGCCGTGCCGTCGCCGCCGGTCTCGGCGAGGTTGTCGCCACCCGCGGCCGACGCGGGCGACGGGGCGCCGTTCACCTCGGGCGCGTTGGCCTCGGAAACGGCGCCCTCCGCGGCCGGGGTCTCCGCGGCGGGGGCGTCGGAAGCGGGGGCCGCCGGCGCGGACCCCTCCGCGGCGGGCGGCTGCTCCGCGTGGTCATCGCCGCCGTGGCCGCCGTGGTCGACCGTCGACTCGTCCGCACCGTCCGCGATCTGCTGATCCGAGGGCGCCGACGCGACCGGGGCGGGGGCACCGCCACCCGCCGTACCGTTGTCCTTGCCGAACACCACGTCGGAGCAGGTGTAGAAGGCCTCGGGCGAGTCGGAGCGCTGCCAGATCGAGTAGATCAGGTGCCGGCCGGACCTGTCGGGCACGACCCCGTCGAAGACGTACTCACCGTTCCGCAGCTTCGGGTCGGTGACCTTCACGAACGGCTTCGCCTCCAGGTCCGACCACTTCAGCGGCTTGGACGGGTCGTAGCCGTCCTTGGTGATGTACAGCTCCCAGGAGCCCTTGTGCGGGGCGGTCGCCTTGTAGCGGAAGGTGTGGTTGCCGGACGCGAGCCGCGAGGACGGCCAGTCGCCGCGGGGCAGGTCGAGCCCCTTGTACTTGTCGCGGTTGGCGCTGCACAGCTTGCCGTCCGGGATCAGCCGCTGGTGCTTCCCGGCGGCGTTGGCGATGTTGACCTCGTTCCAGTCGTAGAACGCCTGCGGCCCGCTCGCCGCGACCGCCGCCTTGCAGGCCGCCGAGTCCGGGCTCTCCGGCCCCTCGGCGTAACAGGCGGACACCCGGCTGACCGGGTCCGTCATCGTCCCGTGCGCGGCGGCCGGAGCGGCGGCCAGTCCGGTCAGCGCGAGCGGCGCGATGCCCAGGGCGACGGCGGCGGCTGCCGTACGGCGAGCAGTCATCGTGACGTTCTCCTTCAAGGGGAAAAGCGGTGTGGGGGGTGGCTCCGGAACCCGGCCACGGACGGGCGGCGCAGCCCCCCGAGAGCTCGGCGCCGACAGCCCGGCCCGGTCCGGTGATCAGCAAACTAGCCTCTCGAAACCCCGAAATCCCCTGCTGGGAGCGGTCGATGGTGATCCTTATGCTCCCGTTAAGGAGGTCCTAAGAGGGGCCTCAGGAAGGGCGCCCCCGACTGGCTCCTGACTTCGCCGGCTCCGGGCGCCTGAGCTCCGGGGGCTGTCGGCCCCTGCCGCCCAAGCTGCCGTCATGTGGAAAGAAGCGGCTGCCGGAGCCTTGCCGGACGTGGAGTTCCGGCCACCCGTTGACGTGGCGGCGTTGGCTGAGGCGGAGCGGCGCCTGGGCCGATGCCTTCCCCCGCAGTTGACCGCGCTGCTGATGGAGACCGACGGGATGGCCGGTGAGTACGGGACCGGCGTCGTGTGGTCTCTGGACCGGGTCGTGGAGCAGAACCTGCTGTACCGGGCCCCCGGTACGTTCCGGGACCTGTACATGCCCTTTGATCCGCTGCTGTTCTTCGGCGACAACGGCGGCGGCGACCAGTTCGCCTTCGTGGTCACGCCCGAGCGTCCCGATGTCTTCGTCTGGGACCACGAGACCGACAGCCGGCTGTGGGTCGCCCGGGAGCTGGAGGACTACCTGCGTCGTTCCCTCGCGGGCGATGACGACTGGTGGCGGTAGCCGAGCGTGCCCGCAAGCCGGTCGGCCGGTCCGGGGACCTCGTACCGGTCGTGCGGGGTGCCGCCCGCGCGGGTTCGAAAGCCGTGACGTCCTGGACGCCGCCCTTTCGAAGGGGCCGCTCCTAACCAGCCCCCCGCACCCGGTAGCGGCGCTCCGGGCGGCCCGTGCCGCCGTAGCGCAGGGTCACCTCCGCGCGGCCCGTCGCCGCGAAGTACTCGAGGTAGCGGCGGGCGCTCACGCGTGAGAGGGAGCCGGCCTGCGCGCACTCCGTGGCCGACAGGCCCGAGGGGTGGGCCCGCAGGATGCGGTCGACCAGGTCGGCGGTGTGGGGCGCGAGGCCCTTGGGGAGGTCGCGGGAGCCCGGGGGGCGGGTGCCGAAGATCTGGTCGACGTCCTCCTGGCGCGCCTCCTCCAGCGCGTCGAGGCGGGTGCGCAGCGACGCCGCGTGCAGCAGTTGCTCCCGCAGCGCCGCCTGGTTGAACGGCTTGATCAGATAGTGCAGGGCGCCGGCGCGCAGCGCCGAGCGGACCGTGCCCGCGTCCCGGGCGGCCGTGATGAACAGCGCGTCGGCGCCGTGCCCCGCCTCGCGCAGGGCGCGCAGCACCCCGATCCCGTCCATGTCGGGCAGATAGATGTCCAGCAGCAGCAGATCGGGGCTCAGCGCCTCCGCCGCGCGCAGCGCTTCCGCGCCGCTGTGCGCCACCCCGACGACCGTGAAACCGTCCACCGCGGACACATAGCGGCTGTGCAGCTTGGCGACCATGAAGTCGTCGTCCACCACCAGCACTCTCGTCACGGCGACACGCTAGGTCGCGACCACAACGACCACAACGTCCGTTGATTGCGGAAGGGAGACAGCTTCTTAACGCACGGGCAACATGTGGGCCACTTCACAGTCCGTACGAAAGGCGGCACACGTGCGAGTGCGCACACCCCTCGCCCTGCTCGGGGCGGCGCTGCTGGTGCTCGTGGGGCCACCGCTGCTCACCCCGGGCAGCGGCTCCGAGGCCGGCACCCGGATCCCCGGTCTGCGCTTCATGGTGCCCAACACCCCCGGTGGCGGGTACGACATCACGGCCCGCACCGCGGCCAGGAACGCCGAGGACGCGGGCCTCACCCACTCCATCGAGGTCTTCAACCTGCCCGGCGCCGGCGGCACCGTCGGCCTGACCCGGCTCGTCGGCGAGCACGGCAACGGCAAGCTGGCCATGTCGATGGGCCTCGGCGTCGTCGGAGCCGTACACACCAACAAGACCCCCAAGACCCTCGCCGACACCACCCCGATCGCCCGGCTCACCGAGGAGCAGGACATCGTCGTCGTCGCCGAGGACTCCCCGTACAGAACCATCCAGGACCTGCTGGCGGCCTGGCGGAAGAACCCCGCCAAGCTGCCGGTCGGCGGCGGATCGTCACCCGGCGGGCCCGACCACCTGGCGCCCATGCTCATGGCGCAGGCCGCCGGCATCGCCCCGAAATCGGTGAACTACATTCCGTTCGACGGCGGCGGCGAACTGCTCGCCTCCATCCTCGGCAACAAGGTCGCCTTCGGCGTCTCCGGCGTCGGCGAGTACCTCGACCAGATCAAGGCGGGCGAGCTGCGGCTCCTCGCCGTCACCGGCCCGAAGCGCGTACCGGGACTGGACGCACCGACCCTCCGTGAGGCCGGCCTGGACACCGACTTCACCAACTGGCGCGGCATCGTCGCCCCGCCCGGCCTCTCCGCCGCCGAACGCGACAAGCTCATCGGCCTCGTCGAGCGGTTGCACGAGTCGAAGCAGTGGCGGGACTCCCTGAGGAGGAACGGCTGGGACGACGCCTTCCTCTCCGGCGAGGCGTTCGGGGACTTCCTCGACGAGCAGGACCGGCGTGTCGAGTCCGTACTGAAGGAGCTGGGACTGTGAACACCCCCACGCCCTCGAAGGATTCGGCCTCCTCGAAGGGTCCCGCCGCCTCGGATCGTTCCGCACCCTTCACGCGTTCCCGGCCGCGCGACCACTCCGAACTCGGCGTCAGCCTCCTGCTGCTCGTCATCGGCGTGCTGGTCCTCACGGACGCCCTGACGATGACCGTCGAGATCACCCAGCGCGGACCCGTCGGCCCGAGGACCGTCCCGGTCGTCGTCGGCGCCGGGCTCCTGCTCGTCGCCGCCCTCCTCGCCGTCGACGTCCTGCGCGGCGGCCGTGGCGAAGCCGAGGGCGGCGAGGACGTCGACCTGTCCGAGCCGGCCGACTGGCGCACGGTACTGCTGCTCGCCGGAGTCTTCCTCGCCAACGCGGTCCTCATCGGCCCGCTCGGCTTCCCGGTCTCCGGCGCGCTGCTCTTCTGGGGCTCCGCGTACGCGCTCGGCAGCCGCCGCGCCGACCGCGACCCGCTGATCGCGGCAGTCCTCTCCCTCGTCACCTACGTCGTCTTCAACAACCTGCTCGGTGTCCCGCTCCCCGGTGGCCCGCTGATGGGAGTGCTCTGATGGATGCCTTCACCTCCCTCCTCGACGGCTTCGGCACCGCCCTCACCCCCATCAACCTCCTGTGGGCGGCGATAGGCGTCCTGCTCGGCACGGCCATCGGCGTGCTGCCCGGCATCGGGCCGGCCATGGCGGTCGCGCTGCTGCTGCCGGTGACGTACGGGCTGGAGCCGACCGGTGCGTTCATCATGTTCGCGGGCATCTACTACGGCGCGATGTTCGGCGGCTCCACCACCTCGATCCTCCTCAACACCCCGGGGGAGAGCGCGGCCGTCGTCGCCGCCATCGAGGGCAACCCGATGGCCAGGACCGGGCGCGGCGCGCAGGCGCTCGCCGCCGCGGCCGGCGGCCACTTCGTGGGCGGCGTGATCGGCACGGTCCTGCTGGTGGCGCTCGCCCCGACCGTCGCCGCCCTCGCGGTGGACATCGGAGCGCCCGACTACTTCGCCCTCATGGTGCTGGCCTTCATCGCGGTGACCTCGGTGCTGGGTTCGTCCAGGATCCGGGGACTGGCCTCGCTGCTGATCGGCCTCACCCTGGGCCTGGTCGGCCTGGACGGCATGACCGGCCGGCAGCGGCTCACCTTCGGCTCGCTCCAGCTCGCCGACGGCATCGACGTCGTCATCGTCGCCGTCGGCCTCTTCGCCATCGGTGAGGCGTTGTGGGTCGCCGCCCACCTGCGGCGCGCGAGCGGGGACGCGATCCCCGTCGGGCGGCCCTGGCTCGGCAGGGACGACCTCAGGCGCGCCTGGAAGCCGTGGCTGCGCGGCCCCCTCGTCGGCTTCCCGTTCGGCGCGATCCCGGCCGGCGGCGCGGAGATCCCCACGTTCCTGTCGTACGTCATGGAGAAGCGGCTCTCCCGGCACAAGGACCAGTTCGGGCGCGGCGCCATCGAGGGCGTCGCCGGGCCCGAGTCGGCCGCCTCCGCCTCCGCGGCCGGCACCCTCGTCTCGATGCTCACCCTGGGCCTGCCCACGACGGCCGTCGCCGCCGTGATGCTCGCCGCCTTCCAGCAGTATGGCATCCAGCCGGGACCGCTGCTCTTCGCACGCGAACCCGACCTGGTGTGGGGCCTGATCGCCTCCCTCTTCGTCGGCATGGTGCTGCTCCTGGCGCTGAACCTGCCGCTGGCACCCCTGTGGGCGAAGCTGCTGCGCGTCCCACGGCCGTACCTCTACGCGGGAATCCTGTTCTTCGCGGCGGTCGGCGCGTACGCGGTCGGCGGCGACCCCCTCGACCTGGTCATCCTGCTGATCATCGGCCTCATCGGGTTCGGCATGCGGCGCTACGGCCTGCCGGTGCTGCCCGCCGTCATCGGGGTCATCCTCGGCCCGGCCGCCGAGCAGCAACTGCGCCGCGCGCTGCAGATCAGCGACGGCAGCCCGACGGGGCTCGTCAACACCCCGTTCAGCTTGAGCGTGTACGCCGTGGTCGCGCTCCTGCTGGCCTGGCCCCTGCTGAGGAAGGTGATCGTCCGCCGCCGTAACGTGTCGGCATGACAGACGATCCGATCCGCCTCGCCACCGCCGATGACGTCCCCCGGGTGAAGACCGTGGTCGACGCGGCCTACCACCGCTACATCGCGCGGATGGGCCGCGTACCGGGCCCGATGAGGGCCGACCACGCGGCGGACGTGGCGGCGGGGAAGGTGTTCGTGACAGGCGACCCGGTGGTCGGCCTCGTGGTCCTCAGGACCGAGGCCGACCACCTGTACCTCGACAACATCGCCGTCCACCCGGACGCCCAGGGCGCGGGCGTGGGCCGCCGCCTGCTCTCCTTCGTGGAGGAGCGGGCCCACGAGCTCGGCCTGCCCGAGGTGCGGCTGCTGACGCACGCGCTGATGCGCGAGAACCGAGCGATGTACGCACGGTACGGCTACGAGGTCGACGAGCGGCGCACGGCGGACGACGGCGAGCGCGTCCACTACCGCAAGGCGGTCTGCTGATCCGCACCCGGCAGGCGCCTCTCGCGGGCGAGGGCCTCCAAAGCGTCCAGCGCCTCGCGGGCCGCCGCCGCGGCCGCCGGGTCCCGTTGCGCGAGCCCGCTCGCCTCGAACTCGTCCTCGTCCAGGCGGAGTACCTCCCGGCCGTCCGCCGACACCCACAGGTCGAGATCCAGGTCCTCCACGACGACCTCGGAACCCTCCACGGACGCGGGCCGGGTGACGTCGCAGTACCAGCCCTTGAGCACGCCGTCCCCGGTCCGGACCTCCTTCACCGCGTACCACCGGTCACGCCAGTAGTGCTCCGTGAGGACATCACCCGGCTCGAAGCGCACGAACCCGAAGTCCCGCACTCCGTCCGCCGCCCAGGGCGCGCGCACGGTCAGGCGCGTCCCGTCGTCCGTGACCACCACGGCCGGGTAACGGATCTTCGTACGCCCCGCCTTGACGAGGCGGATGTCAACCGAGCGTCCGGACATGCCGTACCTCCGTCGCGCACACCTGGTACCCGAACCACGCGTTGATCGCCAGCATCGGGCCGTTCTCCGCGTCGTTGTTGGTGAACGCGTCCGTGTAACCGGCGGCGCGGGCCCGGCGCAGCGAGTCCGTCTTGGCCAGCTTCGCCAGGCCCCGGCCCCGGTACGCGCGCAGGGTGCCGGTCATGCCCGACAGATAGCGCGTCCCGCCGTCCGTGTGGGCGGCGGTGAAGGCCGCCACCCGGCCGTCGACCGTCACGACCGTGGTCAGGTCACGGTCGAGGAGCGGGTTGTTCCAGGTGTTGGCCAGCCAGTCCCCGTAGTCGTCCAGCGCGGCACCGATGTCGCTCGGCTCGTCCGCCGTCACCTCCGCGTCCGCCTCGAACATCGGCCTCGGATCGGCGGCGTAGTCGGCGGCGGTGCGCAGTGCGACGCCCGGCGGGAGGGTCCCGGGCGGCTCCGGCAGGGTGCCACCGGCCAGGTCGAGCCGCTGGAAGTGCGCGGAGCGGGTGGGCCGGTAGCCGCGCTTGACCGCGAAGGCCCGGAAATCCGGCTCGTCCAGCACCCAGGCGTACACGCTCTTCGCGCCCCCGGCCGCGAGGTGCTCCTCGGCGGTACGCAGCAGCAGGCCGCCCGCGCCGTGCCCGCGGTGGTCGGGGTGGACCTGCGGGTTGGCGTACGACCGCCCGGGTGTCTCGGACTCGTGGGCGATGCCCACATGGGCCGTACCGACGATCTCGCCGTCCTTCTCGGCTATCAACAGCCGGTACTTCGCGGCCGGGTTGGCCGATGCGACACGGGAGAGGACGGCCCGCTCCGTCGTCACCTCGAAGGGCAGCGCGGCGCGCCGTGCCCGGGTCACGGCCTCGGCGTCCTCGGGACGGAAGTCACGCACCATCACAGTCATGGGGACGTACGGTACGCGCGGACCGCCGTGACCGCCTCCCCATTTCTCCGCGGCGTGCGGGACAATCGGCCCGTGACCTTGAAGATCTCCATCGACGCGGGGTCGTCGACCGCTCCGTACGAACAACTGCGCGCCCAGATCTCGGAGCAGGCCCGCTCCGGCCGGCTCCCGGTCGGTCAGAAGCTGCCGACCGTCCGCGGCCTCGCGGAGGAACTGGGCCTCGCCGCCAACACGGTCGCGAAGGCGTACCGGGTGCTGGAGGCGGACGGAGTGATCGAAACCCGCGGCCGGGCCGGTACGTTCGTCGCCGCCGCCGGTGACGCCGCCGCCCGTCAGGCGGCCACGGCCGCCACCGCGTACGCGACGGAGGCCCACCGCCTGGGCCTCACCCGCGCCGACGCCCTCGCGGCGGTGACGGACGCACTGCGCGCGGCGTACGGCGACGGCGACCGCGACACCCCCTAGCCGACGTCGACCCTGCTCTCCCCCGACCGGAACCGGCGGCACACGGTCCCGCCCGCGGCCGTTCCCGCGCGGGCGGCCCGGAAGCATCCGAGTGACCCACCGTGTGTCACCGCTCCCCGTATGCCGCTTTTGGCCAAGCTGTCCCGATAGCGGGCGGCGCACCACGGGGGCCGATTCCGCGGCGGGCACGGCCCGGCCCGGTGCGCGCCCCGCGCTGTCCCGGACCCGTCGAGACGCAGAAGAGAGGCCGTCGGCATGGAGACGATCGCGCTGTCGGGAACCACGGGCTTCCTGGGGTGTCACCTCCTGGCCCGGCTGCTGTCCCGGGGGCACGCGATCATCGCCCTGGTGCGCGACGCCCCCGACCTGGCGGCCGGACGCCTTCAGCGGGTGCCGGACTTCGCGGGCCTCACCGGCGCAGAGACGTATCTGCGCAGCGGGCAGTTGCGGACCGCGCGGGTGAGTCTCGACCAGCCGCGTCTGGGGCTGGAGCCCGCCGCGTTCCGGCGGCTGGCCGACGAGGTGGACGCGGTGTGGCACTGCGCGGCGTCCACCAACCTGGAGGCCCCGCTGGAGACGGTCAGCCGGGTGAACGTCGAGGGCACCCGGCACATGCTGGACCTCGCCGCCGCCGGCCGCCGGCCCTGACCGGCACCGGCACCGGCCGTGGGGCGGAGCGCTACAGGTACAGCCCGGCGTCCCGGCCCTTCGGCTGGTCCGGGACCGCCGCCGGGCCGGTGCCTCGCCGCAGGGCGTAGAGCTCGGCCAGGGTCGCGCCGTCACGGCCGACGGCCTCGTCCCGCCCGGGAACCTCCCGGCCGAGCCAGGCCATGGCCTCCGGCCGGGTCAGCGGGCCCACCTCGATGCGGGCCAGGCAGCGGCCGGGGCGGACCACCGCGGGGTGGAGGCGTTCCAGGTCCTCGTTGGTGGTGACGCCGACCAGGACGTTGCGGCCCTGCCCGAGCAGACCGTCCGTCAGGTTCAGCAGCCTTGAAAGGGCCTGTCCGGCCGTGTGCTTCGCCTCGCCGCGGATCAGCTCGTCGCAGTCCTCCAGGAGCAGCAGCCGCCAGCGGCCCTTCGCGGTTCCCTCGTCCTCGCCGATCGCGATGTCCATCAGATAGCCGACGTCGTTGAAGAGCCGCTCGGGGTCCAGGACGCAGTCCACCTGGCACCAGTCGCGCCACGACCGGGCCAGCGTGCGCAGCGCGGACGTCTTGCCCGTACCCGGCGGCCCGTGGAGGAGGAGCAGGCGGCCGGCGATGTCGTCGGGGGTGACCTTCATCAGCCGGTCCATCGCGTCCGCCACCGGCGCCGAGTAGTTGGCCCGCACGTCGTCCCACGCCCCGGCCGCGATCCGGCGCGTGGTGCGGTGCGGGCCGCGGCGCGGTGACACGTACCAGAAGCCCATGGTGACGTTGTCGGGCTGCGGTTCCGGCTCGTCCCGCACTCCCTCCGTGGCCTGCTTCAGGACCCGCTCGGCCAGCTCGGCGCCGACCGCCGTGACGGTCACGTCGGCGCCCCGGTTCCAGCGGGAGATCAGCAGCGTCCAGCCGTCGCCCTCGGCGAGCGTCGCGCTCCGGTCGTCGTCGCGGGCGGCGCGCAGCACCGTGGCGCCGGGTGGGAGCAGGGTCGCGCCCGGCTTGAGACGGTCGATGGTGGCGCTGTACGAGTACGGCTGCTCGCCCGTCGCGAAGCGTCCGAGGAACAGCGCGTCGACGACGTCGGAAGGGGAATCGCTGTCGTCGAGCATGAGCCGGATCGGGAGCGCGTCCTGGGGGTTGGCAGACATGCGCCCATGATCCGGCACACGCGCGTCCCACGCACCGTGTTTACGTGGGCGGTTCACCGCCGCGTCTCATGGGACCGGTTCACGGGGGCGGCCCACGTTCGCCCGGTGGCCGCCCACCGATCCGGAGAAGGGGAACCCGGGGACTGCCGTCACGCCGTCGCGCGGGGGACGCACGGGACCTCAGCGGCGCCTCCCCGCCGGCGGATCGACGCTGATGGCTCCCGCTGCGGCGGCGAGGCGCGGGGCGGGGGCGGCGAAGTCGGGGAAGAGGCCGAATGGAGTAGGCGACGGCGCGTCGCTTTTCGCCGGTGACGGCACGGAACCGGCGTCGCGGCGGCCGGCCTCCGCCCGCAGGCGCTGGGAAGGGGTTGTCGCCGTCAACTCAGCGCGCGCGCCGACGACTTACCCCTCGGAGGGGCCGAACACCGGTCGACGGCCTCCGTGTCCGGCGCGGGGGCGACGGGCCGTCAGTCCCCGTGCATCGGTGCGCCGTACGCCGTTCGCCCGCAGGTATTGGCATGGACACCGCAAGCTGATACGACAACTCCGGGCAGAAATACTGCTATGGGAGGTTCCATGAAACTGTCCCGAGCCGCGGCATTGTCCTCCTCACTCCTCCTGAGCGCCGTCCTCGCCCTCACCGGGGCGGGGGCGGCGCAGGCCGACTCATCGGCCGCAGCCCTCGACTACGCAGCCCTCGGCGACTCGTACTCCTCCGGAGTCGGCGCCGGGTACTACGACAGCGCGAGCGGCAACTGCAAGCGCACCACCCGCGCCTACCCCGCCCTCTGGGCGGCCGCCAACGCCCCCTCGTCGTTCGCGTTCACGGCCTGCTCCGGAGCCCGTACGACGGATGTGACGGCCACCCAGCTCGGCCCGCTCTCCGCCGCCACCGACCTCGTCTCCCTCACCGTCGGCGGCAACGACGCAGGCTTCGCCGACGTCATGACCACCTGCGTCACGCAGTCCGAAGCCACCTGTATCGCCCGCGTCAACGAGGCGAAGCGCTATGTCGACACCACCCTGCCCGGACGCCTCGACACCGTGTACTCGGCCATCAGGAACAAGGCCCCCTCGGCGCACGTCGTCGTCCTCGGCTACCCCCGCTTCTACCAGCTCGGCGGCGGCTGCGTCGCCGGCCTGACCGAGAACGAACGCCGCGCCATCAACGGCGGGGCCGACCACCTCAACGCGGCGACCGCCAAGCGCGCCGCCGACCACGGCTTCACCTTCGCCGACGTCGTCCCCGCCTTCACCGGCCACGAGATCTGCTCGGGCGCCTCCTGGCTGCACAGCGTGAACTGGCTCAACATCGGCGAGTCGTACCACCCCACCGCCTCCGGGCAGTCCGGCGGCTACCTGCCGGTCTTCAGGGCCGCGGCGTGACCGTGGGCGGCTGATCCGACGGGGACGTCCCGTCGGTGGGGCGCTCGTCGTGGCACGTGACCGAGAACCCCACCCAGTTCGACCGTGTCGTGACCGGGCTCCGGACCTCCAGCCGGACCCGGTCGCGGTGCGTCCCACCCCCGCCGTACGTCAGCTCCGTGTGGCGAACCTGCTGCTCCCTGCCCCCGTCCGCCCGGAACTCCACCGTCCGCCACTCCGACTCCGAACTCTCGCCGCTCTCGGTCACCCAGCGGTAGCCGACGGAGGCGGGCGTACGGCCCACCGTGATCGTCCCGGTGAAGGCCGGGGCCTCTTCGGCGGGCGGCGGGCACATCCCGCTGTAACTCCCGCGCACCGCCCTGGCGTACACCAGCACCGACTCCCGGGGCGGGGGACCGCTCACGGCGTCCGTGGGCGTGGAGCCGGTGCGCGTCGGGGTGGGGGTGACGGTCTCCGGCGGGACGCCGCTGCTCACCGAACCGCCCTGTGGGCCGGACGCACCGGGCGACACGGCGCCGGCGCCTGCGGTGTCCCGGCCCTCCGGGCGCAGCAGCGCGTACGTGAGGCCGCCGACCGCCAGGAGCAGGACGGCGACCCCTGCTACGAGCACGGCCACCGCCCGCCGCGGCGGACGGTCCGGCACCGGTGCCGTCGGCGCGGTGTCACCCGGAACACGCCCCCGGCCCGTCGGCCCGCCGGACGGCACCCCGGCGACCACCGGCACGTACCCGTCCGGCGACGCCGGCGGAGCCGTACGCGCGGTGCCGCCCGCCCCCACGGCCCGCAGCTGCCGCGCCGCCTCCTCCGCCGTGAGCCGCTCGGCCGGATCCTTGCGCAGCAGCCCCTCGATGACCGGCGCCAGCGGGCCCGCCCGGCGCGGCGTCGGCAGCTCCTCGTCGACCACGGCGCGCAACGTGCCGAGCGGGGTGTTCTGGCGGAACGGCGAGTTGCCCTCCACCGCCGCGTACAGCAGGACGCCCAGCGACCACAGATCGGACGCCGGCCCGGGCGTCCGCCCGAGCGCCCGCTCCGGCGCCAGGAACTCCGGCGAACCGATCAGCTCACCGGTCATGGTGAGGTTCGACGTGCCCTCCACCATCGCGATCCCGAAGTCCGTCAGCACGACCCGGCCGTCGTTCCCCAGCAGGACGTTGCTCGGCTTCACATCCCGGTGCAGCACCCCGGCCTCATGCGCGGCGCGCAGGGCCGCGAGCACCTCCGCCCCGATGTGCGCCGCCCGCCGGGGCGGCATCGGGCCCTCGGCGTCGAGCGTTTCGGAGAGCGTCACCCCGCGCACCAGCTCCATCACGATCCAGGGCCGGCCGTCCTCGGTCGCCACGTCGTGGACGGTGACCACATTGCGGTGCGAGACCCGCGCCGCCGCCCACGCCTCCCGCTCCAGCCGCGCGTACAGCCGCCGCTCGTCCGTGACGCCGAGCCCGGCGGGCGCGCGCACCTCCTTGACGGCGACCTCGCGGCCCAGCACCTCGTCGCGGGCGCGCCACACGACGCCCATGCCGCCTTCGCCGAGCGGGCCGAGGAGTCGGTAACGCCCCGCGACCAGCCGTTCCCCGCCGGGCGTCTCGGTCACGGGCAACCCCCTTCAGGCGATGCGGCGAAAACCACTCCATGCCGGCCGAACACGTCCCCGCTGGGAACGTGTCCAACTCGCCCTGGAATCATGCGTATTCGGAGAGTAATCGTCAACACCCGTATGTGCGTGGTGAATCACTCCGCCGGGATACACGCAAGGGACGCGGGGACGATAGGGTTAACCTGCCCCGGGCAGGGTGTCTTTCGTACGGGTGGGGAGTGACATGGAACGGATAACTGTGCGCAGCAGGGCACGCGTGCCTGCGATCACCTGCAGGACCAGCGCGACGAGTTCGCGGCTCGACCGCCATCTCGCGGTTCTCGGCGGCCCGGCCGTCCCGCAGCGCGAGACGGTCGAGGCGACGCTGCTGATGCGGGAACTGACGACCCGCGACGTGGCGCACACCCGCACGAGCAAGAGCGCCCGCGTCAAGCTCTTCGCGCCGCTGCGCCGCCTGCGCCGCTCGCTCTTCGGCAACCACGGCTGACCGGGGCGGAGGGCACCCGACCGGTCCTCGCGGCTCGCGTCGCCCCTCCCGCGCCCCCGCCCCGCTCACGCCCGCGGCCGGCCCTCCCCTCCGGCCCTGCCCCACCCGTCACCGGGGCCTGCGCCCCGGACCCCTGCCGGGGGAGGGCTGTGCGGGGGCCGGCGCCCCCGGCGCCCCTCGCCGCGGCGGCTTTGCGCCGCCCCCGGCGGAAGCCCTTGGCAGGGCGAACAGTGAGGAGTCACCCAAGGTGGTCCGCACGCGGCAGGCGGCGCAGGGGTGGAGCCGAGCAGGGTCGTCCTCGCAGCGGGACGGCGGCACAGCCGGGGCACTCAACACGAAGGGCCCAAGGCAGCCGGCCCCGTGAGGGTGCCCCCTCCGGGGGAGAGTCGAGCCCGGAAGGCCCCGCCCCCCGCCGAGGGCCGCCACCCCGAGGAACGGCAATGCACCGAGACCGTCCACCCGGTGGTGGCCGCACCCGGGGCGCCGCCCGGCAAGGCACCGCGCCCGCCCCCGCCGGGGGCCGCCGCCCCGAGGAACGGCAACGCATCGAGACCGTCCACCCGGTGGTGGCCGCACCCGGGGCGCCGCCCGGCAAGGCACCGCGCCCGCCCCGCCCACCTGCGGGGGCCGCCGCCCCGAGGAACGGCAACGCACCCCACCCGTCAGGCGATCACGCCCGCCCGGCGTAGCTCAGCCCGGGTTTCCTCCGGGACGCCCAGCTCCGTCAGGACCGCCTCCGTGTGCGCGCCGAGCGACGGGACCGCGCCCATCCGCGGCTCCGGGCCACCCGGCAGCGTGATCGGCGGGAGCATCGCCCGCAGCGGCCCCGCCGCCGTGTCGACCTCCCGCCACCGGTCCCGCGCCGCGAGCTGCGGATGGGCCGCCACGTCCGCGACCGTGTTGAGCCGGGCGCACGCGATCCCCGCCGCCTCCAGCCGCTCGATCGCCTCCGCCGTCCCCAGCGCGGCCAGCGTCTCCGCCACCACCGCGTCCGTCTTGTCGCGGTGCGCCACCCGCGCCGTGTTCGTCGCGAACGTCGGGTCGTCGCCCAGTTCCGGCCGCCCCAGCACCTGTTCGGCCAGCCGCCGCCACTCGCGGTCGTTCTGCACCGACAGCAGCACCTGCCCCCCGTCCGCCGTGGGGTACGCGTCGTACGGCGCGATGACGGCGTGCGCGACCCCCGTCCGCGGCGGGGCCTCGCCCCCGTGCATCCCGTGGTGCAGCGGATGCCCCATCCACTCGGCGAGCGACTCCAGCATGGAGATCTCCACCGGCCCGCCCCGCCCGGTGGTCGCCCGCCGCAGGAGCGCCGCCAGCACCCCCGAGAAGGCGTACATCGCCGCCGCGATGTCGGCCGCCGGGATCCCCGCCTTGACGGGCTGCTCCGGTGTCCCGGTCACGGAGACGAGCCCCGCCTCGCACTGCACGAGCATGTCGTACGCCCGCTTGTGCGCGTACGGCCCGCCCGCCCCGTACCCCGAGATGTCCACCGCGATCAGCCGGGGGTGTGCCGCGCACAGGGTGGCCGCGTCCAGACCCAGCCGCGCCGCCGCGCCCTGTGCGAGGTTCTGCACGAACACGTCCGCGCCCGCGACCAGCCGGCGTACCACCTCGATGCCGCGCGGGTCCTTCAGGTCGACGGCGAGGGACTCCTTGCCCCGGTTGCACCAGACGAAGTGCGAGGCCAGGCCGGCGGCCGCCGTGTCGTAGCCGCGGGCGAAGTCCCCGCCGTCCGGGCGCTCGATCTTGATGACGCGGGCGCCCAGGTCGGCGAGCTGGCGCGTGGCGAACGGCGCGGAGACGGCCTGCTCGACGGCGACGACGGTGATTCCCTCAAGAGGGAGCGACGGAGTGCTCATGACGCCGTACCTATCGTGTACGTACCACCTTTGTCACCCCCGGCGACGTCCGCCGGCCGGTCCACCGCCACCACGTACACCGCTACAGGAGCGCCAGCTGTCCCTCCGGGCCCTCTTCCTCCCGGTCCAGCACGGAGGCGGGGCGGCGGGCCGCGTCCGGTGCCGGAAGCACGCCGGCCGCGCGCAGGTCGGTACGCGTGATCAGCGGCGCGTCGGACAGCTCCGGCCTCCGCGACTCCAGTTGGGACTGGAGGGCCAGGATTGTGATCAGCTCCAGCAGTTCGGACGTCCACTCCTGGGGCCAGGCGGCGGGCCGGATCGCCTCCAGGGTGCCCGGCTCGGCGGGAGCGGTGCGGTCCCCGAACCAGAGCTCCAGCATCCGGACCCCGCCCACCCGGTACTCCCAGGCCCCGGCCGGCACGGGCGAGACGCGGCCGGTGCCCACGTGCAGGGTCTCCCCGTCCGCGTCGTACGTGAGCTCCTCGGGGCGCGCGGGGATCGCCGCGCGGACGTAGGGGCGGCGTCCGCCGGGCAGGCGGGGGCGCTCGCCACCGCGCGCGCCGCGCAGCTGGACGTCCGTCATGCGGCGCCCCAGGACCACCCCCGCCGCCCAGAGCCCGGGCTCGGCGGGCAGCGGGACGGCGCACCCGGCGGGGGAGGGGCGGGCGGCGGCCACCGCCCAGGCCAGCACGTCCTCGGCGGTGACCTCGGAGCCGTACCGCTTGCTCAACAGCTCCGGTACCCCCGGTGTGACGTTCGGCGCCCGCCCGCCCGGCCGCCGGTACAGCGGGCGGATGCGGCCCGGGCGGCCCGCCGGGGAACGGCCGTCCGGCAGCGCGGCCGTCACCAGCAGCGCGGGGCCCGGCGCCTGCGGCACGCGCCCCCGCCCCCGCGGCACGTGCCCGTGCGCGTACCCCTGCTCGACGGCGAAGATCTGCCGCTCGTCCGCCACCCGCCACAGCTCGGGGCGGGCCACGTCGATCAGCCGGTGGTCGGGCAGCAGCCACTGCTCGTCGAACGGCCCATGGGCCAGCCGTACCGGCTCGGGGCACGGCCCGGCCTCCCGCGCCAGCCTCACCGTGCCGGTCCGCTGCCCGGGCAGCGCGGCGACCGAGCTGGTGAGCGTGCGCACCCGGGTCGGCCCGAACAGCGCCTCCCGCTCACCGCCCGCGGCCCGCAGCAGCGCGTCCCAGCGGGCACGCAGCGTCCGCGCGTCCGGGGCGACGACCCAGGAACGCCCGAGCCGCAGCGGCGCCACGGACCACGGCATGAGGTCGTCGAGCAGGGGCAGGTCTTCCGTCACGGCCTGCATGCTAGTGACGGCGCTCAGTCCGCCTCCACCGTGACCGTGAAGGAGAACCGGTCACCCCGGTACCGGATCCGCGCCACGTCCACCACCCGGCCGGACTCGTCGTAGGTGACGCCCGTGTAGTGCAGGATCGGCGACAGCAGCGGGACCTGGAGCAGCTCGGCCGTCTCCGGGTCCGCGAGCCGTGCCTCCACGGTGTCGGTGATCCGGCTGATCCGCACCCCGACCGTGTCCCGCAGCACCTTCGTCATCGGCCAGCGCTCAAGGTCGGCGAGGTCGATCCCGGCCGCGACCTCGGGGCGTACCGCGTTCTCGGCCCAGTTGGTCGGCTCGCCGGTCTCGCCGTCGCGGCGCAGCCGCTTGTACGCGACGACCTCCGCCGTGTCCGGGAAGTGCTCGGCGAGCTCACCGGGAACCGCCCGGGTGCCGTGGCCGAGGATCGTCGTCCGCTCGCCCGACTGCTGGGCGACGATCGCGTCGATCGAGCCGAGCAGCCTGCGCGGTGTGGAGCGCCGGGCGCCCGGCTCGATGAAGGTGCCGCGCCGCCGGTGCCGGCTGATCAGGCCCTCGGCCTCCAGCTCCTTGAGCGCCTGGCGCATGGTCAGCACGCTGACGCCGTAGTGCGCGGCGAGCTGCTCCTCGGTGGGCAGGCGCAGGGACGCGTCCGGCGTCCGGCCCAGTATGGAGGCGCGCAGGGACTGCGAGACCTGGTACCAGAGCGGCAGCTTCCGGTTCAGGACCAGCGAGTCGGGGGCGAAGGCGGTCACGGCATCTCCGTACTACGACGTACTACGGCCGAAAGTGGCGCTCAAGACCCTGCCATACGTCGTCGTAGCCCTGCTGCAGGTGGTCGGCGTTCGCCGCCTGGGCGGTGGTCGTCATCGGCCAGCGGGTCTCGAACATGAAGGCCAGCCCGTCGTCGATCTTCTGCGGCTTCAGCTCGGCGGCGCTCGCCCTGTCGAACGTCTCGCGGTCCGGGCCGTGCGCCGACATCATGTTGTGCAGCGAGCCCCCGCCGGGCACGAACCCCTCCGCCTTGGCGTCGTACGCGCCCTCGATCAGGCCCATGTACTCGCTCATCACGTTGCGGTGGAAGTACGGCGGGCGGAAGGTGTCCTCGCCGACCAGCCAGCGCGGCGCGAAGACGACGAAGTCGACGCCCGCGAGACCGGGGGTGTCGGACGGCGAGGTGAGCACCGTGAAGATCGACGGGTCGGGGTGGTCGTACGAGATCGTCCCCAGGACGTTGAAGGTGCGCAGGTCGTAGACGTACGGGACGTGGTTGCCGTGCCAGGCGACGACGTCCAGCGGGGAGTGGCCGTACGTCGCGGACCACAGGTTGCCGCAGTACTTGTTCACCACCTCCACCGGGCCGTCGACGTCCTCGTACGCGGCGACCGGCGCGCGGAAGTCGCGGGGGTTGGCCAGGCCGTTGGCGCCGATCGGGCCGAGGTCGGGGAGCTCGAACGGCCGGCCGTAGTTCTCGCACACGTAGCCGCGCGCCGTCTCGTCGAGGAGGTCGACGCGGAAGCGCACCCCGCGCGGGATGAGCGCGACCTCGCCGGGGCGGGCGGCGAGCAGGCCGAACTCGGTGCGGAGCAGCAGGCCACCGCGCTCGGGGACGATCAGCAGCTCGCCGTCGGCGTTGCTGAAGACCCGGTCCATGGGCGCGTCGGCGTGGTACAGGTGCACGGCCATGCCGGTGCGCTGGGTGGCGTCGCCGTTGCCGCCGAGCGTCCACAGGCCGGCCAGCCAGTCGGTGCCGGGTGCCGGGTCGGGGAGCGGGTTCCAGCGCAGCCGGTTCGGGTCGGGAACGGTCTCGGTGAAGGGAGCGGTGCGCAGAGCGCCGTTGTCGGTGCGCACGAAGGCGGGGTGCGCGGCCGACGGGCGGATCCGGTAGAGCCACGAGCGGCGGTTGTGGGCGCGCGGCTCGGTGAACGCGGAGCCGCTCAGCTGCTCGGCGTACAGGCCCAGCGGGGCGCGCTGCGGGGAGTTCCGGCCGAGCGGCAGAGCCCCGGGAACAGCCTCCGAGCTGTGCTCATTGCCGAAGCCGGAGGCGTACTCCAGCCCCTCGGCGATCTTCTGTGCCTGCTCCCGCGCCTGTTCCGTCATGGCGTGCTCCTGCCGCTCAAGGAATCCCACAGTGAATCCTATGTATGACCGTAGGATTCCGTGTCCCTCGCGTCAACGGGGCACGGCTTCGACGAATCCCGCGCCGGAGGGGTTCCCAAAGATGAACAAAGCTCTACTCTCACCGGCATGGCCCGCATGTCATGGACAGCCAGGCTCCTCTCCGTACTTTCCGTCCTCTGCGCCGCCCTGCTGCTCCTCGTGGGCGCGCCCCCCGCCCGGGCACACGAGGAACGGCCCGTCACCTTCCCCGATGGCTCCGGCAGCGTGCCCGTCCTGCGGACGGGGGAGCCGGACCTGCTGGTCTGCAAGACGGACCGGGCCGACTTCGCCCGCCGTATCGCCCGCTTCCCGGCGCCGCTGCGGGAGCGCAACGAGCGGCTCTTCGCGCGCTGCGCGAAGGACGGGTACCGGCACGTGCAGCAGGCCGTCGACGCGGTCGACCGGCCCGGCATGACCATCGCGATCCTGCCCGGGCTGTACGAGGAGGAGCCCTCCCTGCCGGCGCCCACGGGCGCGTGCGCCACGCTGGACGCCCCCGACTCGGCGTTCGGCTACCAGGTCCTGTCGTACGCGCAGCAGAAGCAGTGCCCCCACAACCAGAACCTGGTCGCCATCCTCGGGAAGACGAACCTCCAGATCGAGGGCACCGGCGCGGCGCGGACGGACGTCGTCATCGACGCCAAGTACCGCAAACTGAACGCCATCCGGGCCGACGGCTCCGACGGCGTCTACTTCCGCAACTTCACCGCCCAGCGCACCACCTTCAACTCGCTGTACGTCCTGGCCGCCGACGGCTTCGTCATCGACGACGTCCTGACCCGGTGGAACGACGAATACGGCTTCCTGACCTTCGCCAGCGACCACGGCCTGTACAAGAACTGCGAGTCCTACGGCAACGGCGACTCCGGCATCTACCCCGGCAGCGCCTCCGACATCAACGAGGGCCGGGGCTACGACGTCCCCCGCTACTCGATCGAGATCACCGGCTGCCGCAGCCACCACAACATGGTCGGTTACTCGGGCACCGCCGGGGACTCCGTGTACGTCCACGACAACGAGTTCGACCACAACATGGGCGGCGCCTCCATGGACAGCGCCTTCCCCGGACACCCCGGACTGCCGCAGAACCACGCCCGGTTCGAGCGGAACGTCATCCACGACAACAACCAGGACTACTACCGCCACGTCGCCGACGGAACCTGCGCCCGGCCGCCCGCCGCACGCGGCTACGAACAGGGAGTCGTGTGCCCGCAAATCTCCATGCCGCCCGGCTCCGGCATCATCACCGCCGGCGGCAACTGGAACCTGTACGAGGACAACTGGATCTACGGTCACCGGCGCACCGCCTTCTACCTGAGCGCCGTCCCCGCCTTCATCCGGGGGGAGAACGCCTGGTCCAAGCAGGCCGACACCTCCCACCACAACCGGTACGCGGGCAACCACCTCGGCAAGGACAAGGCGGGCAACACCCGGCCCAACCGCACCGACGTGTGGTGGGACGGCCAGGGCGGCGGCAACTGCTGGCAGCCCGGCACCGGCGCCTCGTCGCCCCGCACCCTGCCCGAGTGCGGCGCGCGGCGCGGGGACGTGTCGGGCGGGTCGGACCGGCTCGTCGGTGAGCCGGCCAAGCTGATCCAGCTGCTCGTGTGCGCCGACTACGACGTGGGCGCGCGGCGGCTCCCGGCCGGCTGCGACTGGTACGGCGCGCGGGGCGTCGAGCGCGTCGAGACCCAGGTGGCACTGGGCGTCGCCGCCGTCCTCGCACTGGTCGGCGGCGCCCTGTGGTGGCGCGGGGCGCGCACGAGCCGGCTCGCCGGGGCCGCGACCCTGCTGGGCGCGGCGGGGTTCGTCCTCGACGTCGCCGGGTCGACGACCGGCCTGGCCGCCGGGTACGTCCCGGCGCTCGCCCTGCTCCTCATGGGCGCCTGGTGGACCGGACTGGGATTCGCCCTGCGCCGCGCGGGTCGGGTCTCCCTGGGGTGGGTCACGGTGGTACTGGGCGCCCTGACGCTGCTGGACGCCTTCGACAAGGCGGTGCTCATGATCCCCTGGGTGCCGCTGAGCCCCGCCTGGCTGCGGGGTCCGGTGGCCGTGGTGTGGGTCCTCTGGGCGGTGGCCGCCGCCTCCGCTCCGGGCGGGGCGGGCGGGCCGGGCCGTGCGGGGACGGTCCCCGCCGAGGACCCGGACCCGGGGCCGGGTCCTCGGCCGGGGCCGGAATCGGACCCGCACGTACGGGGCGCGGCTCCCGGCGTGGGTCGCCGCTCACGGCGGTCGCCGTCGCGGCGGGTCGTCGGTCCGGCTGTGCCATCGTCCGTGCGGTGGCCGTTGGGGGCCGTTCCCCCGGCACCCGGACCGGAATCCACGACCCAAGCCCCGCGCAGCGGCACCGCACCCGGACCGGGACCCACGGCCCAGGGCCCGCGCAGCGGTACGCACCGCGCCCGGCCGTGGCCGGCGGCGGCCTTCCTCGTGGTCGCCGTCCTCCTCGTGGTCGCCGCCGGTTGCGCGCGCCCCACGACCCACCACAAGCCCGGCACCAGCCACGAGGAGGCGACCGGCTCCACGGGCACGCTGCTGGCCGCGGAGGACGGGACCGGCCACCGGCTGCGGCAGGTACCGGCCAAGGGCGCGCCGGAGGCACGGCTCACCGTCCGGCCCGACTCCGAGGACGGCTGGAACGTCCACCTGGACGTGCGGAACTTCCGCTTCACGCCGGAGAGCACCGGCGGCGCCGCCCTCCCCGGCCGGGGCCACGCGCGCCTGCTCCTCGACGGCCGCGAACTCGCCCGCGTCCACGGCCCCTGGCACCACCTGCCCACCAGCGCACTACCCCCGGGAGCCCGTACGCTCACCGCCCGCCTGTACGCCGACGACCACACCGCCTGGGCCGTACGGGGCAAGCCGGTCGAGGCAACGGCGACCCTCGGTTCCGGTTCCGGTTCCGGTTCCGGCTCCGGCTCCGGTTCCGGTTCCGGAGCACGCGACGCGGACCGGACCCTGGACATCACCGTCATGGGCGACGCGGTGCAACCGCCGCCGGGCCGCCTGGAGTTGCGGCGCGGGCAGCGGCTCGCCCTGACCGTCACCAGCGACCGTGACGACACCCTGCACGTCCACGGCTACGACAAGGAGGCACCCCTGCCCGCCGGGCGACCGGTCACCCTCACGCTCACCGTCGACCGCACCGGGCTGTTCGAGGTCGAGACGCACGAGTCCCGCCTGGTCCTCACCCAGCTCGCCGTACGATGACGCTGCTCCTGGCCCACGGGGTCGGCGCCCGGCACGACCTCCCGGTCCCGCCCTTCTACGCCTTCGCCGGTGCCTTCACCGCGCTGTTCGTCTCCTTCCTCGGGCTGGGCCTGCTCTGGTCCGCGTCCCGCTTCCACGGCGAGCGCTCCGGCCGCCCCCTGCCCCCGTGGGCGCAGCGGCTCGCCGACGCCCGCCCCGTCCGGGGCGCGCTGCGCGGAGTGGGCCTGGCCGCCTCCCTGTTCGTGGTGCTCCACCTCCTCCTCGGACCCGCCGAGCCGGAACGCAACCCTGCCCCGGGCGCCGTCCACGTCCTGTTCTGGGTGGGCCTCGTCCCCGCCTCCTTGCTGTTCGGTCCCGTCTGGCGCCTCCTCAACCCCCTGCGCACCCTGCACGCCCTCCTCCCCTCGCTCCGCTCCGCCCGCCCCCTGCCGCCCCGCCTCGGCATGCGGCCCGCCGCCGCCGGCCTGCTCGCCTACACCTGGCTCGAACTCGCCTCGCCCGACCCCGCGTCGCCCACGGCCCTCCTCGTCTTCCTCACCCTGTACGCCGCCGTCCACCTCGCCTGCGCCGCCCGCTACGGCGCACGCTGGTTCACGCACGCCGACGCCTTCGAGGCGTACTCCACGCTCCTCGCCCGGCTCTCCCCGCTCGGCCGCCGCTCCGACGGCCGGCTCGTGCTGCGCCACCCCCTCCACGGCCTCGACTCCACCCCGCCGGTCCCCGGACTCGTCGCCACCGTCTGCGTCCTGCTCGGCTCCACCGCCTACGACGGCTTCTCCGACAGCCCCGCCTGGATCACCACGCTCCAGACCTCACCCCTCGGCCGCACGGCCACCGCCACGGCCGGCCTGCTCGCCGCCGTCGCCCTCGTCGCCGCCCTCTACGGCCTCTGCGCCGGTGCCACGCGGCTCATCTCCGGACGCATCACCCACCCTCTCGCCGCCTTCGCCCACTCCCTCCTCCCCGTCGCCCTCGGCTATCTCGTCGCGCACTACTTCAGCCTCTTCGTCACCGAAGGACCACGCACCGTCATGATGGCGGCCGGCACCGACAATCCACCTCCACCGGCCCCGCCCCTGACCCCCGGGGGTCTCGCCGCCCTCCAGATCGGCGCCGTCGTGGCCGGTCACGTGCTCGGCGTCGTCGCCGCCCACGACCGCTCCGTCCGCCTCTTCCCGCCCGCCCGGGCCGTCGCGGGCCAACTGCCGCTGCTCGTGCTGATGATCGCGTACACCCTCGGTGGCATCGGCCTCCTCATCGCCTGAACCCGGCCCGGAGCGCAGACCCCGGCACCCGGGACGGGCATGATGGAGCCCGTGCCCGAGTCCAGCTCCCTCCGCCGCACACCGGTCCAGCAGCGCAGCGCCGAGCGCCTGGCCCGGATTCTCGACGCCTGCGCCGAACTCCTCGACGAAACCGGCTACGAGGACCTGAGCACCCGCGCCGTGGCCCTCCGCGCGGGCGTCCCGATCGGCTCGGTCTACCGCTTCTTCTCCAACAAGCGCGCCATGGCCGCCGCGCTCGCCCACCGCAACCTCGACAGCTACGCCGAGCGCGTCGGCGCCCGCCTCGCCCACCTGCCCGGCGCCGACGGGTACGCCGCCATCGACGCCGTCCTCGACGAGTACCTCGCCATGAAGCGCACCGTCCCCGGCTTCGCGCTCGTCGACTTCGGCGTGCCGGCGCCCGCCGAGCCCGCGGAGAGCGACCCCAACCACCTGGTCGCCGAGCGGCTCTGCGGCCTGCTCGCCACCCACCTCGGCCGCACCCCGGACGCCACGCTGCACCGCAAGGTCCTCGTCGGCGTCGAGGCCACCGACGCGCTCCTCCAGCTCGCCTTCCGCACCCGCCCGACGGGCGACCCCGGCCTCATCGCCGAGACCCGGGAACTGCTCCACGCCTATCTCGCGCCCGTCCTGGCCCGCTGAGCCCCCGACCCCGCCCCGCCGGACCCGCTCGGGCCCGGCCGGAACCGCCGAGCGCCCGACGAGCCCCGCAGAACCATCGCCACCGTGCCTACCGGTCGGTATGCTCGGCCGTGCCCCTGCCCGTGCCGTACCTCCGTCGTACCCGAGCCGTACCCGCGTCACCACCTGTGCGCGTACCCGTGGCCGTACCGCCCGGGCCCGTGCACCTGCCCCGCGTCACCGTCGCTGCCGCCGCCCCCGGGGAGGCCCCATGTCCACCGCCCTGCGTATCTGCCCGCTCTGCGAAGCCACCTGCGGACTGACCCTGACTCTCGACGGACCCCGCGTCACCGGTGCCCGGGGAGACCGGGACGACGTGTTCAGCGAAGGGTTCATCTGCCCCAAGGGCGCGTCGTTCGGCGAGGTCGACGCCGACCCCGACCGGCTGCGCACGCCGCTCGTCCGTGAGGACGGCGAACTCCGTGAGGCGAGCTGGGAGGAGGCGTTCGACCTCGTCGCCCGCCGCCTGCCGCCGCTGGTCGAGGAGTACGGCCCGAACGCCCTGGGTGTCGTCCTCGGCAACCCGAACGTCCACACCATGGCCGGCGCCCTCTACCCGCCCGTCCTCCTCGGCGCGCTGCGCACCCGCAACCTCTTCACCGCGTCCACGCTCGACCAGATGCCCAAGCACGTCTCCAGCGGGCTCCTCTTCGGTGATCCCTTCGCCATCCCGGTCCCCGACCTCGACCGCACCGCCCACCTGCTGATGCTCGGCGCCAACCCGCTGGAGTCCAACGGCAGCCTGTGCACCGCGCCCGACTTCCCCGGCAGGCTCAAGGCCCTGCGCAAGCGGGGCGGCACCCTGACCGTCGTCGACCCGCGCCGTACGCGGACCGCGCGCCTCGCCGACCGGCACGTTGCCATCCGCCCCGGTGCGGACGCCCTCCTGCTCGCCGCCCTCGCCCAGGTGCTCTTCGCGGAGGGCCTCACCGATCCCGGAGCGCTCGCGGCCCACGTGGAGGGCGTCGAGGACGTCGAGGCGGCGGTACGGGAGTTCACGCCCGAGGCCGTGGCCGCCGCCTGCGACGTGGACGCCGACACCATCCGTACGCTCGCCCGGGAGCTGGCGGCGGCGCCGTCGGCCGCCGTGTACGGGCGCATCGGTGGCAGCACCGTCGCGTACGGCACCCTCACCAACTGGCTCGTCGACGTCCTCAACATCCTCACCGGCAACCTCGACCGGCCCGGCGGCGCCCTCTTCCCGCTCTCCGCCACCGCCCCCGCGCCCCGCCCCGCGGGCCCCGGCAAGGGGTTCGCGCTCGGCCGCTGGGCGAGCCGGGTCTCCGGTCACCCCGAGGCCAAGGGCGAGCTGCCCATGGCCGCCCTCGCCGAGGAGATCGAGACCCCGGGCGACGGCCGTATCCGCGCGCTCGTCTCCATCGCCGCCAACCCGGTGCTGTCCGCTCCCGACGGCGAACGCCTCGACCGGGCACTGGCCGGCCTCGACTTCATGGTCAGCGTCGATCCGTACCTCAACGAGACGTCCCGGCACGCCGACGTGATCCTGCCCCCGCCGCCGCCCTCCCAGAGCGCCCACTTCGACTTCGCCTTCAACGGCTTCGCCGTGCGCAACCAGGCCCGCTACACGCCCGCCGCCGTGCCCCTGGAGGCGGGTCGGATGGACGAGTGCGAGATCCACGCCCGGCTGATTCTCGCCGCGACCGGCATGCACGGCGCCGAACCGGACGCCGTCGACACCATGGTCATCGAGAACACCCTCGCCAAGGCCGTCACCGAGCCGCATTCCCCCGCCCACGGCCGGGATCCCGAGGAGTACGCCGCCGGGCTCTCCGGACGCACGGGCCCGGAGCGGCGCCTGGACCTGATGCTGCGCCTCGGCCCGTACGCCCTGACCCTCGACGTCCTCCGCGCGCATCCGCACGGCGTCGACCTCGGCCCGCTGAGGCCCCGCGTCCCGCAGGTCCTGAAGACCCGCAGCGGGCGCGTCGAGCTCCTGCCCGCACCCATCGCCGCCGACCTGCCCCGGCTGCGCGGCGCCCTGGACGACATCCCTCCGGACGACGGGCTCGTCCTCGTGGGCCGCCGCCATCTGCGCTCCAACAACAGCTGGCTGCACAACATCCCCGCCCTCAACGGCGGCACCAACACCTGCACCCTCCAGGTCCACCCCGAGGACGCCGCCCGCCTCGGACTGGCCGACGGCGCCCCCGCCCGTATCAAGGCGGAGGGGGGAGAGCTGGAGGTCCCGGTGGAGATCACCGACGGCGTCCGCAGGGGAGTGGTGAGCCTTCCGCACGGCTGGGGGCACGACCGGCCCGGCACGCGCATGGCGGTGGCCGCCGGCCGCCCCGGCGTCAACGTCAACCAGCTGCTCGACGGGACCAGGCTCGACCCCCTGTCCGGCACCGCGGTGCTCAACGGTTTTCCGGTCCATGTCACGCCGTCCTTGGTCACACCGCGATGACCTGGGGTTTTGCTCGTATTGCTCACGCGTCAACATCTTGTTAACAGCTGAACGAGGCACCTAACGTCATCCGGACCGCCGCTCCCCCCGGTGGAGTTCAACGGTGAACGTTAGGTGTCCTCCATGATGACCATCCTCGGCTTCGCCATGATCGCGACCTTCCTGGTCCTGATCATGACGAAGAAGATGTCGCCGATCGCGGCGCTCGTCCTCATCCCCGCCCTCTTCTGCGTCCTCGTCGGACAAGGAGCGCAGCTCGGCGACTACGTCATCGAAGGCGTCGGCAACCTCGCGCCCACCGCCGCGATGCTGATGTTCGCCATCGTCTACTTCGGCGTGATGATCGACGTCGGCCTGTTCGACCCGATCGTCCGCGGCATCCTGCGGTTCTGCAAGGCCGACCCCATGAGGGTCGTCGTCGGTACGGCGGTGCTCGCCGCCATCGTCTCGCTGGACGGCGACGGCTCGACCACCTTCATGATCACCGTCTCGGCGATGTACCCGCTGTACAAGCGCCTGAAGATGAGCCCGGTCGTGATGACCGGTGTCGCCGCCACGGCCAACGGCGTCATGAACACCCTCCCCTGGGGCGGCCCCACCGCCCGCGCGGCCACCGCCCTCAAGCTGGACGCCGGCGACATCTTCGTACCGATGATCCCGGCCCTCGGGGTCGGCCTCCTCTTCGTCTTCGTCCTGGCGTACGCGCTGGGGCGGCGGGAGCGCAAGCGCCTGGGTTACCTGACCCTGGACGAGGTCCTGGAGCCGCGGACCGAGACCCTGCTCGTGACGGCCGGCGGTGGTGGCGGCGGCGAGGAGCGCCCCGTGGCCACGGGCGGCTCCTCCGACGCCGTCCCCGGCGCCGAGGAGGGCTTCCAGGGGCTCGACCCGAACCGGCCCACCCTCCGCCCCGGGCTGTACTGGTTCAACGCGGCCCTCACGGTGGCCCTGCTCACCTCCATGATCATGGAGGTGCTGCCGATCCCGGTGCTCTTCCTGATCGGCGCCGCCCTCGCCCTCACGGTCAACTTCCCGCACATGCCCGACCAGAAGGCCCGGATCGCCGCCCACGCCGACAACGTCCTCAACGTCGCCGGCATGGTCTTCGCCGCCGCCGTCTTCACCGGGGTCCTGACCGGCACCGGCATGGTCAAGCACATGGCCGACTGGCTCGTCGGCGCCATCCCCGAGGGCATGGGCCCGCACATGGCGCTCGTCACCGGCCTGCTGAGCCTGCCGCTCACGTACTTCATGTCGAACGACGGCTTCTACTTCGGCGTCCTGCCCGTCCTCGCCGAGGCCGGCGCCGCCCACGGCGTCTCCCCGCTGGAGATCGCCCGCGCCTCGCTCGTCGGCCAGGCCCTGCACATGTCCAGCCCGCTCGTCCCCGCCGTGTACGTGCTGGTCGGCATGGCGAAGGTCGAGTTCGGCGACCACACCCGGTTCACCGTGAAATGGGCGGCGCTGACGTCCCTGGTGGTCCTGGGCGCCGGAATACTCTTCGGGATCATCTGACGTGCGCAGGGGCTGGCTGCTGCGCCTCGTCATCGCCTTCGGCTTCGCGCAGGCGGCGGTGTCGATGGCGCGGCCCGCCGTCTCGTACCGCGCCCTCTCGCTGGGCGCGGACGAACGCGCCATCGGTGTCATCGCCGGGGTGTACGCGCTGCTGCCGCTGTTCGCCGCCGTACCGCTGGGACGCAGGACCGACCGGGGGCGGTGCGCGCCCCTCCTGCCCGTCGGCGTCGTGCTGATAGCGGGCGGCTGCCTGCTCAGCGGTACGGCGGGCTCCCTGGGGTGGATGGCGGCCTGGAGCGGCGTCATGGGGCTCGGCCACCTGTGCTTCGTGATCGGCGCCCAGTCCCTCGTCGCCCGCCGGTCCGCGCCCGCCGAACAGGACCGGGACTTCGGCCACTTCACCATCGGCGCCTCGCTCGGCCAGCTCGTCGGCCCGGTCGCGGCCGGCCTGCTCATCGGTGACGACATGGCCCGTACGAGCGCCCTCGCGCTGGTCGTGTCGGCCGCCGTCGCCGCCGTCTCCCTCACCTCGCTGTGGCGTGTCGAGCACCGCTCGGACCCGGTCCACGCGCGCGTGCGCCGGGACAAGGTCCCGGTACGGCGCATCCTGCGCACGCCCGGAGTGCCGGCCGGCATCCTCATCAGCCTGGCCGTGCTGTCGACGACCGACATCCTCACCGCCTACCTGCCGGTCATCGGCGAACACCGCTCCATCGCGCCCGCCACCATCGGTGTGCTGCTGAGCCTGCGTGCCGCCGCCACCATCGCCTGCCGCCTGGTCATGACACCGATGATCCGGCTGCTGGGCCGCCCGGCGCTGCTGACGGGCACCTGTCTGCTCGGCGGGCTGGTGTGCGCGGGCATCGCGCTGCCGGTCCCGGTCCCGGTGCTCGCGCTCATGCTGGTCGTCCTCGGCTTCTGCCTCGGTGCCGGCCAGCCCCTGTCGATGACGACCGTGGTGCGGGCCGCCCCCGCCGGGGCCCGCTCCACGGCCCTCGCCCTGCGCCTGACCGGCAACCGCCTCGGCCAGGTCGCGGCACCCGCCTCCGCGGGCCTGATCGCCGGACTCGTGGGCACGGCCGCCCCGTTCGTGATGCTCGGCGCCCTGTTGCTGGCGGCGGCGGCCCTCGGGGTACGGGTCGGGCGGCTCCCCACCGCGCACGGTCCCGGCGCGCCCGGGCGGGCGGACGTCGCGGGGCGGGGCGCGCTCGCGGGGCGCGGCGACGTCGGACGCGGGCGCACGGGAGCGGGAGGAGCCGGGGGCGCCGACCACCCCGCCGAAGAGCGTCGGCGGGAGCCTCAGCGGGACGGCTGATCCCCGGTCGCGGTCAGGACCGACCTGCAGTGCGCGATCAGCCCCTCCAGGGCCACCTCGAAGGCCGCGTCCGCGCGGCCCGCGCCGACGGCGGCCAAGGCGCGGGCCAGGTGCGGGGTGCTGTTCTCGTCGGGCAGCTCCCACATCGTCGCGGGGGCCGCCAGGTCCAGGGCCGAGCCGAGGACCAGGTTCTCCAGCCCGGTGAGGGCCGGCATGACGTCCTCCGCGGCGAAGCCGACGGCGAGCAGCAGGCCGACCGCCCGCTCGTACTGCTCCAGGACCTTGGGCGCGCGCACGGGTGACGTCATGAGCAGCGGGATGACGCGCGGGTGGGCGGCGAACGCTGCGCGGTAGGAACGGGCCCACGCGGCCAGGGCCGCGTCCCAGGGTTCCAGGGTCAGGGTGGCCGTGTCGATCGCCTCGCAGATCCGCTCGCGCATCAGCTCGACGATGCCGTCCCTGCCGTCCACATGGTGGTACACGGAGGCCGTCTGCGCGCCGAGCCGCCGGGCGATCTGCGGCACACTGAACTCGCCTTTTTCGGCGACGAGTTGGAGTGCCGTCGTGGTGATGCGTGCCCGGTCGAGCAGCGGTGTGCGCGGCCGTCCCATGCGCCGGCTCCCGTCGTCAGGGTCTTCCCGTATTCCCTGACGGAGGCTACATTGCCGCAACCGAAAGCCTTTAGGTTTTCGTTCTCCGCCAGCCCGTAGCCCGGTCCTCCGCACGCAGAAGGGCGCACCCACACCCATGTCCGTGACCTCCCAGGCGTCCCCGGAGAGAGCCGAGCGGCCCGCGCCGGCCCGGCTCCGCACCGGCACCCTCGGCACCGCCGACATCGCCTTCTTCGTCGTCTCCGCCGCCGCCCCGCTCACGGTCATGGCGGGGGTCGCGCCCATCGCCATCGTGCTCGGCGGCATCGGCGCCCCCGTCGCCTACCTGATCGCGGGCGTCACCCTCACCGTCTTCGCCGTCGGGTTCACCACCATGAGCCGCCACGTGCGCAGCGGCGGCGCCTTCTACGCGTACATCACACGGGGTCTCGGCAAGCCCGTCGGCATCGGTGCCGCGCTCCTCGCCGTGGTGGGCTACAACGGCATGGAGATCGGCGTGTACGGGCTGCTCGGCAGCGCCACCGCCGACACCGCCCACGCCCTGTGGGGCGTCGACATCCCGTGGCCGCCCGTCGCGCTCGCCGGGCTGGCGCTCATCTGGTACGGCGGCCACCGCTCCGTCGACTTCGGCGCCAAGGTCCTCGGCGTCCTCCTCGTCGCCGAGACCGGCATACTCGTCCTCCTGGCGGGCGGCGTGCTCCTCAGGGGCGGCGCCGACGGACTGTCCGCGGCCTCGTTCGCCCCCGGCAACGTCCTCGTCCCCGGCACCGCGGCCGTCCTCGCGTTCGCGTTCATCGCCTTCACCGGCTTCGAGTCCACGGTCATCTACCGGCGCGAGGCCCGCCACCCGGGCCGCACGGTCCCGCGCGCCACCTACATCGCCGTCTGCTTCCTGGGCGTCTTCTACGCCTTCATCGTCTGGGCCGTGATCCAGGCGTTCGGCGACGCCCAGGTCGTCAAGGCGGCGGGCGACGACCCCGGGGGGCTGTTCTTCGCCGCCATCACCACCTATGTGGGCGCCTGGGCCGCCGACCTGATGCACGTCTTCATCGTGACCAGCATCCTCGCCTCGCTGCTGGCCTTCCACAACGCCATCAACCGCTACGGCCTCGCCCTCGCCGAAGAGGGCATCCTGCCCAGGGGCCTCGCCAGGGTCCACCCGCGCCACGGCTCCCCGTACGTGGCCGCAGCCGCCCAGACGCTCCTGGGACTGGTCGTCGTGCTCGCCTTCGCGCTCGCCGGAGCCGATCCGTACACACAGCTGCTGCTCTGGACGAACACCCCCGGCGGCATCGGGCTGATGGTGCTCCAGCTGCTCGCCGCGGTGGCCATCCCCTGCTACTTCCGCCGCGTCCGGCACGACGAGGGGATCGTGCGCACGGTCGTCGCGCCCGTGACGGCCGCCGTGCTGCTCACCGCCGCGATCGGACTGGTCGTGTCGAAGATCGACCTCTTCACCGGCGCCTCGGCCACCGTCAACACCGTCCTGGTCGCCGTCGTCCCCGGGGTCTTCCTGCTCGGCCTGCTGCTCGCCCTCCTGCTGCGCCGCGACCGCCCCGAGGTGTACGCGCGGTTCGCCGAGGAACCCACCGAGACCGCCGTATAAGGAGCGTGCACGTGCCCGCAGCCGACCTCGTCCTCACCGGCGCCACGGTCCGCACCCTCGACCCCGCCCGGCCGCACGCCACCGCCGTGGCCGTACGGGACGGGCTGATCGCGGCCGTCGGCGAGGCGTCCGACGTACGCGACTGGACCGGACCCGGTACCGAGACCGTCGACCTCGCCGGCGCCACCCTCACGCCCGGCCTCACCGACTCCCACAGCCACCCGGTCTGGGGGCTGGAGATGGCCACCGGACTCGACCTGTCGGCCGTCACCGACCTGGACGGGCTGCGGACGGCGCTGCGCGGCGCCGCCCGCACCGGCGACTGGGTCGTCGCCCACGGCCTGGACCACAACGCCTTCGGCGGCCGTCCCGTCCACCGCGCCCTCGTCGAGGAGGCGCTGCCCGGCGTCCCCGTCTTCATCCGGCTGTACGACGGGCACTCCGCCCTCGTCAGCGGGGCCGCGCTGAAGGCCGCGGGGATCGACGGCCCGCGCACCTTCGCCCAGCGTTCCGAGGTGGTGTGCGACACGGCCGGCCGGCCCACCGGCCACCTGGTCGAACACGCGGCCATGGCCCTGGTGAGCGCAGTGGTGCCGAAACCGTCCCACGCCGAGCGGCGCGCCCGCCTCGTGGAGCTCCTGTCGGCCATGGCCGCCACCGGGCTGACCGGCGCGCACGTCATGGACCTCGGCGACGGCGACGTACCCGAGCTGCTGACGGCCGTCGAGGAGACGGCCGACCTGCCGCTGCGGCTGCGCCTGGCCCCCTGGTGCATGCCGGGGGCCGACCAGGCGGCCCTCGACGAGCTGGTCGCCCTGCAGCGCGTACACGGCCGTGACTGGCTGGTCGGAGGCGTGAAGTTCTTCATGGACGGCACGGTCGAGGGCGGCACCGCCTGGCTGGAGCAGGCCGACTGCCACGGGCAGGGCACCGAGGCGTTCTGGCCGGACCCCGGCGCGTACTCCGCCGCCGTCCGCCACCTGCACGCGGCCGGCGTACGGACCGCCACCCACGCGATCGGCGACGCCGCCGTCCGGCACGTCCTCGACACCGTTCGGTCCCTGGGGGAGAGCGGCCGGCTCGCGCACCGCGTCGAGCACATCGAGACCCTGCCCGGCGACCAGGCCGGCCGCTTCGCCGAGCTCGGCGTCATCGCGTCCATGCAGCCGCCGCACACCGCGTACACCCGCGCGGACCACACCGACGAGTGGTCCCGGCGGCTCGGTGACGAGCGCGCCTCGCGGGCCTGGCGCTGCCGTGACCTGCGGGACGCCGGTGCGTACGTCGCGCTCGGCTCGGACTGGCCGATCGCCCACTACGACGCGCGGCAGGTCCTCGCCACCGGCCGGGCGCCGCGCGGGGCCGCCGCCGCGGGCCGGTCCCTCACCGGGCTGATGGCCCTGGAGGGGTGCACCACGCACGCGGCGGTCGCGGCGGGCGAGCAGGCCGTGACCGGCCGGATCGCGCCGGGCCTGCGCGCCGACCTCACCGCCTTCGCGGTCGACCCGGTGGACGCGCCGGCCGACGAGGTGGCGGACGGGCCGATCCTTCTCACGGTGTCCGGGGGCCGGGTGACGCACCGGGCGCCGTGACCGACCGCGGCCACCGGAGGACCCGGCGCGCGGTGACGGGCGGGATTCCGGACCGATCCGGTGTTTCGGCCGCAGTGCGCGGCGCGGGACTGCCACAGTGATCGGCGCCCAGGAGGCAGCCGTAGCGAAGGGACCGCGTCCATGGCTTTTCCGCGCACCGCCCGTACCCGTCTCACCAGCCGGACCCGTCTCACGCTCGGGGCGGCGGCCGTGCTGCTCGCGGCCGGTGCCCCCGCCGCGTACGCCGCGCTCGGCGAGGAGACGGCCCCCGTGGCGTCGACGAGCACCGTCCGCGGCACGGCGTACCTGGAGACGCGGCTGTTCTTCGGGACGGAACGGCCGGACGGCGGCCCGGACGTCACGGACGAGCAGTTCATGGCGTTCGTCGACCGCGAGGTCACGCCCCGCTTCCCGGAAGGGCTCACCGTGCAGGACGGGCGCGGGCAGTGGCGGGACGCGGGCGGCACGATCGAACGGGAGCGGTCGTACGAGCTGATCCTGCTGTATCCGGCGGCGGAGGCGAGAACACGCGACCCGCACATCGAATGGATCAGGGAGGCGTACGAGCGGACCTTCGGCCAGGAGTCGGTGGCCCGGCTGGACGAACCGACCCTGGCCGACTTCTGAGGTCCGCTTCTGAGGCCGACGTCCCATGAGGCGCCGGTCGCCTTCCGGGCCGGCGACGTCATCTGATGTGATGCGGTCCGTCCCGATGCCTCTGGCGCCGAAAAACTAACGCCGCTAGTTTGGGTGGTGGACGACCGAGGAGCCATGCCGGAAGGCCGAAGGAGAAGAAGCGGATGAAGGCGCACGACGGGATGTACATCGGCGGCGCGTGGGTGCCCCCCGCCGGGGACGCCGGCACCATCGCGGTGGTGAACCCGGCCGATGAGGAGATCATCGCCCACGTCCCGGCCGGTACGGCGCAGGACGTGGACGCGGCTGTCCGCGCCGCCCGCGCGGCCCTGCCGGGCTGGGCCGCCACCGCGCCCGCCGAGCGGGCCGCCGCGATCGCCGCCCTGCGCGACGTGCTGGCGGCACGCAGTGACGAGATCGCGGAGACGGTCACGGCGGAGCTCGGCGCCCCGCTCGCACTCTCGCGGAAGGTCCACGTGGGCATGCCGATCGTGGTCGCCGGCTCGTACGCCGAACTGGCCGCCACGTACTCCTTCGAGGAGAAGGCCGGCAACTCCACCATCCTGCTCGAACCGGTCGGGGTCGTCGGCGCGATCACGCCGTGGAACTACCCGCTGCACCAGGTCGTCGCCAAGGTGGCCCCCGCCCTGGCCGCGGGTTGCACGGTCGTCCTCAAGCCCGCCGAGGACACCCCGCTCACCGCCCAGCTCTTCGCCGAGGCCGCGCACGAAGCCGGGCTGCCCGCCGGGGTGTTCAACCTGGTGACGGGGCTCGGGCCGGTCGCGGGTCAGGCCCTCGCCGAGCACGAGGGCGTGGACCTCGTCTCCTTCACCGGCTCGACCGCCGTCGGCCGGAAGATCGGCGCCCTGGCCGGCGGCGCGGTCAAGCGCGTCGCGCTGGAGCTCGGCGGCAAGTCCGCCAACGTCATCCTGGAGAGCGCCGACCTCGCCAAGGCGGTCGGCGTCGGCGTGGCCAACGTCATGTCCAACTCCGGCCAGACGTGCAGCGCCTGGACCCGGATGCTCGTCCACCGCGACCGCTACGACGAGGCCGTCTCCCTCGCCGCGCAGGCCGTCGCCGCGTACGTGCCGGGCGAGCGCGTCGGCCCCCTCGTCAACGCCAAGCAGCAGGAGCGTGTGCGCGGCTACATCGAGCAGGGCGTCGCCGAGGGCGCCCGGATCGTCGCGGGCGGCCCCGAAGTGCCCCTCGACAAGGGCTACTACGTCCGGCCGACCGTGTTCGCGGACGTCACGCCCGGGATGACCATCGCCCAGGAGGAGATCTTCGGCCCGGTCCTCTCGATCCTGCGGTACGAGGACGAGGACGACGCCCTGCGGATCGCCAACGGCACCGTGTACGGCCTGGCCGGCGCGGTGTGGGCCGGTGACGAGGCGGAGGCCGTCGCCTTCGCGCGGCGCATGGACACCGGCCAGGTCGACATCAACGGCGGCCGGTTCAACCCGCTCGCCCCCTTCGGCGGCTACAAGCAGTCCGGTGTGGGGCGCGAGCTGGGCGAGCACGGGCTCGCCGAGTACCTCCAGACCAAGTCCCTCCAGTTCTGAGCCGGGAGAAAATGATCGTGGTCCGCGCCGCAGTCCTGCCCGCCATTGGCGCTCCGCTGGAGATCACCGGCATCGAGCTGCCCGAACCCGGCCCCGGCGAGGTGAGGGTCCGCCTGGCCGCCGCCGGTGTCTGCCACTCCGACCTGTCCCTGTCCAACGGCACCATGCGCCTGCCCGTACCCGCCGTACTCGGCCACGAGGGCGCCGGCACCGTCGTCGCCGTCGGCGAGGGCGTCACCCGTGTCGCCGCCGGCGACGGCGTCGTCCTCAACTGGGCGCCGTCCTGCGGCACCTGCCACCACTGCTCCATCGGCGAGGTGTGGCTGTGCGCCGACGCCCTGTCCGGTGCGGGCCGGGTGCACGCCGTCGCCGAGGACGGCACGGAGCTGCACCCGGGCCTGAACGTCGCCGCGTTCGCCGAGGAGACCGTCGTCCCCGAGCGCTGCGTCCTGCCCGTACCGGACGGTGTGCCGCTCACCGACGCCGCGCTGCTGGGCTGCGCGGTCCTCACCGGCTGGGGCGCCGTCCACCACTCCGCCCGGGTCCGCGAGGGCGAGTCGGTCGTCGTGTTCGGCGTCGGCGGGGTGGGCCTCGCCACCCTCCAGGCCGCCCGGATCGCGGGCGCCGGCCCCGTCATCGCCGTCGACGTCTCGCCGGAGAAGGAGGAGCTCGCCCGCCGGGCCGGGGCCACCGAGTACGTCGTCGCCTCCGACACCACCGCGAGGGAGATCCGCAAGCTCACCGGCGGCCACGGCGCCGACGTGGCCGTGGAGTGCGTCGGCCGCGCCGCCACCATCCGTACCGCCTGGGACTCCACCCGGCGCGGCGGACGCACCACGGTCGTCGGCATCGGCGGCAAGGACCAGCAGGTGACCTTCAACGCCCTGGAGATCTTCCACTGGGGCCGCACCCTCTCCGGCTGCGTCTACGGCAACTCCAACCCCGCCGAGGATCTGCCCGTCCTGGCCGGGCACATCCGTTCCGGCCGCCTGGACCTCGGCACCCTGGTGACCGAGCGGATCGCGCTGGACGGTATCCCCGCGGCCTTCGACAACATGATCGCGGGCAAGGGCGGGCGCGCCCTGGTCGTCTTCTAGAACCGCTTCCGCACCGCTCCCGGTTCCGGAACGGCACGCATTCCGCCCCCCGAACGACCCCGGCCGCCTCCCGCGCGGCCGGGGTCGTCGTGCTGCCCGTCCGCGGCCCCACCGGGAGCGGAGGGGAAGCGGAATCGTTGCCGTTCAACCCGTTGACCGCCATACCAGCCGGTCGGTACGGTCCCGGTCAATCAAGGCGCCGCCCCCCTTCTCGTCCCCCGCACCCATCGGAGCGTGCACCGCATGGACACGGCCCCCTCCCCTTCCTCCCCCTCTCCCGCCTCCGCTCCCACCGCCCCCGCGCCCTCCGACCGCCACCGGCGCAGGGTGGCCACCGCGGCCGCGCTCGCCTCGGCCGTCGAGTGGTACGACTACTTCGTCTTCGGGATCGCCGCCGCCCTCGTCCTCGGCGATCTCTACTTCCCGGCGGGCAGCGCCTCGGCCGGCGTCCTCGCCGCCTTCGCCACCTTCGCCGTCGGCTTCCTCGCCCGCCCCATCGGCGGCGTCATCGCGGGCCAGCTCGGCGACAAGCGGGGCCGCAAGCCCATGCTGGTCCTCGCGCTGACCCTGATGGGCGTCGCCACCGCCGGCATCGGCCTCCTCCCCACCTACGAGACGATCGGCGTCGCCGCTCCGCTGCTGCTCGTCCTGCTCCGCGTCCTCCAGGGCATCGCCGTCGGCGCCCAGTGGGGCGGGGCGATGCTCATGGCCACGGAGTACGCCCCCGAGGGGAAGCGCGGCCTGTACGGCAGCCTGGTCCAGCTGGGCGTCCCGATCGGCGTGGTGACCGCCAACACCGTCTTCCTGGTGGCCGGTTCCGTCACCAGCGACGCCACGTTCGCCTCGTGGGGCTGGCGGGTGCCGTTCCTCGTCGGCTTCCTGGTCCTCGGCCTCGCCTGGTACATCCACGCGCGCGTGGAGGAGACCCCCGCGTTCAAGGAGGCCGAACGGGCCCTGGCGGACAAGGAGAAGGGCGAGAGCCGCTCGCCCCTGAGGGAGATCTTCCGGCACCACCTGGGCACGGTGTTCCTCGCCGGCGGTTCCTTCGCCGTCAACACCGCCACCTTCTACATCATCATCACCGGCGTCCTGGACTACGCGACCCGCGAACTGGACATGGAACGCAGCGCCGTCCTGATGGTGTCCCTCTGCGTCAGCCTGACCCAGCTGGTGCTGATCCCCGCGTCGGCCGCCCTGTCCGACCGCGTCGGACGCCTGCGCGTCTACGCGCTCGGCGCGGTCGGCCTGCTGGTGTGGGCGGTCCCCATGTTCCTGCTCATCGACACCAAGTCGCTGCTGTGGCTGGCCGTCGGCACCTTCGTGACCAGCTGCTTCCTCAGCATCATGTACGGGCCGCAGGCGGCGCTCTTCGCGGAGCTGTTCACCGCGGAGATGCGGTACACCGGGGCCTCGCTCGGCTACCAGATCGCCGCCGTGTTCGGCGGCGGCCTGGCGCCCTTCGTGATGGTGCTGCTGCTGGAGGCGACGGGTACCTCGATGGCCGTCTCCGGCTACATCATCGGCCTCGCGGTGATCGCCCTGGTCTCCATCAGGATCCTGGCTTCACGGGCCGCTTCCCGCTGACCTGTGCGGTGCTCCCGGCCCCGTCCGCCGACCGCGGCGGCCGGGGCCGGGAGCGCGAGACCGCCACGCCCGCCAGACACAGCGCGCCACCGGCGAGCGTCAGCGGCCCCGGCAGCTCGCCGAGGAACAGCCACGACATCAGCACCACCAGCGCCGGCACGGCGTACGTCGTGGCCCCCATCCGCCCCGCCGTCGTACGGGCCAGCGCGTACGCCCACGTCGTGAACGCCAGGGCCGTCGGGAAGACACCCAGGTACACCATGTTCAGCGTGGCCGACACCGGAGCCCGCCCCGCCTGGTCGACCAGCTGACCGGTGAACGGCAGGCACAGCACCGCGCCCACCAGGCACCCGAAGGTCGTCGCCTGCAGCGCGCTCGCGTGCGCCAGCGCCGGCTTCTGGGCGACGGCCCCGGCCGCGTACGCCACGGCCGCCACCAGGCACAGCAGCACCCCCAGTACCGAGGCGCGCCCCGCGCCGTCCCCGCCGGACAGCGACAGCCCCACGGCGACGGCTCCCGCGAACGACACCCCCATCCCGCCCAGCAGCCTGCGCGGCAGCGACTCACCCAGCAGCCGGGCGCCGAGCAGCGCCATCAGGAGCGGCCCCACGTTCACGATCATCGCGGCGGTGCCCGCGTCGACCTCCTGCTCGCCCCAGTTGAGCACCACCATGTAGACGCCGAACCAGAGGAGCCCGGACACCGCGATCCCGGGCCAGGCGGCGCGCGGCGGCAGCCCTTCGCGCCGTATCAGCAGGACACAGCCGAGGGTGAGCGCCCCGGCCAGCAACCGGCCCAGGGCGAGGGCGCCGGGGGAGTAGGCCGCGCCCGCGCTGCGGATCGACACGAAGGCCGAGGCCCACAGCACGACGGTGACACCGGCGGCGATGAGGGGGAGGGCCCGGGAGGCGGGGGAGGTGGGGGAATCGGTCATGGTGTGACCGTACGGCCGGGACCGTGCGATGTTCACCGCAATATCGCCGGCCGACCCCCGTTTCCCCGCCGCTCCGGCGTCACCGGGGCGGGACCCGCCCGGCGCCGGCGCCGCTACGAGCCGCTCGTCGCGTCCCCCGTCGCCCGCGCCCCCGCGTCGTACCGCACCGCCAGCCCGTCCAGCAGGGCGCGCAGGCCCGTCTCGAAGGCGCCCTCGTCGACCTGCTCCTGGCGTTCCGCCAGCAGGTGGGCCTGGCCCAGGTGCGGGTAGTCGGCGGGGTCGTACGCCGTCTCGTCGTCGACGAAGCCGCGCGCGAAGGAGCCGAGCGCCGAGCCCGTGATGAAGTACCGCATCAGGGCGCCGATGTGGGTCGCCTGGGCCGGGGGCCAGCCCGCGCGGACCATCGCGCCGAAGACGGCGTCGGCGACGCGCAGGCCGGCCGGGCGGCGGCCGGGGCCACGGGCGAGCACCGGGACGATGTTGGGGTGGTCCGTGAGCGCGGCGCGGTAGGAGACGGCCCAGTCGTGCAGCGCCGTACGCCAGTCGCGGCCGTCGCCCTCGTCGAACATCGACAGGTCGACCTGGGCGCTGACGGAGTCGGCGACCGCGTCCAGGATCTCGTCCTTGTTGCGGAAGTGGTTGTAGAGGGAGGGCCCGCTGACGCCCAGCTCGGCGGCGAGGCGGCGGGTCGACACCGCGCCCAGGCCTTCCGCGTCCACGAGCGCCGCCGCCGCGGCGACGATGCGTTCTCTGCTGAGGAGGGGCTTGCGCGGTCGGGCCATGCGGCACATAGTAGGGCCTGCCAGTAGGAAACTAGCAGTGATAGTTAAAGGGTGGGTGTCGCGCCATGAACCTGAAGCTGAGCGAGGAGCAGGCAGCCGTCCGGCAGCTCGCCGAGGACTTCGTCCGGCGTGAGGTGGCCCCGCACGTCGTGGACTGGGACCGTGGCGAGAACGTCGACAGGTCGATCGTGAAGAAGCTCGGCGCGCTCGGCTTCCTCGGCCTCACCGTCCCCGAGGAGTACGGCGGTTCCGGCGGCGACCACCTCGCGTACTGCCTTGTCACCGAGGAGCTCGGCCGCGGCGACTCGTCCGTGCGCGGCATCGTCTCCGTCTCCCTCGGCCTGGTCACCAAGACCATCGCCGCCTGGGGCGGCGAGGAACAGAAGCGGCACTGGCTGCCCCGGCTCACCGCGGGCGACGCGCTCGGCTGCTTCGGCCTCACCGAGCCCGGCACGGGCTCCGACGCCGGAAACCTCACCACGCGCGCCGTGCGGGACGGCGACGACTACGTGATCAACGGCACCAAGATGTTCATCACCAACGGCACCTGGGCCGATGTGGTGCTCCTCTTCGCCCGCACCAACGATCGCCCCGGTCACCGCGGTGTCTCCGCCTTCCTCGTACCGACCGACACGCCCGGCCTGACCCGCCGCACCATCCACGGCAAGCTGGGCCTGCGCGGCCAGCCCACCGCCGAGCTGATCCTGGAGGACGTCCGCGTACCCGCCTCCGCCCTGCTGGGCCCGGAGGGCAAGGGCTTCTCCATCGCCATGTCCGCCCTCGCCAAGGGCCGCATGTCTGTCGCGGCGGGCTGCGTCGGTATCGCGCAGGCGGCCCTGGACGCCGCCGTGCGCTACGCGGGGGAGCGCGAGCAGTTCGGCAAGCCGATCGCCTCCTACCAGCTCGTGCAGGAGCTGATCAGCGACATCTCCGTCGACGTGGACGCGGCGCGCCTGCTGACGTGGCGGGTCGCCGATCTGATCGACCGGGGCGAGGACTTCGCCACCGCCGCGTCCAAGGCGAAGCTGTTCGCCTCCGAGGCCGCCGTGCGCTCCGCCAACAACGCCCTCCAGGTCTTCGGCGGGTACGGCTACATCGACGAGTACCCCGTCGGCAAACTGCTGCGCGACGCGCGCGTGATGACGCTCTACGAAGGCACCAGCCAGATTCAGAAGCTCATCATCGGACGCGCGCTGACGGGCGTCTCCGCCTTCTGACCGGGTGCCGCCCTGAGTACGTCGTGAGTAGGTGTACGGATGTGTCCCGCGCGGCGGCGTTCCATGCTGTGCGGTATGAGCGACACTCCGGTCAAGCAGCAGAACACGGCCGCCTACTACGGTCAGGCCGTCGCGTCCTTCGCCATCGCCCTGGGGGCGGTCGCGCTCGGCATCCTCTCGATGGAGGCCGACGTCTGGGTGCGCGCCTTCCTGGGCATCGCCGTCCTCTACCTGACGACCTCCGCGTTCACCCTCGCCAAGGTCGTCCGCGACCGGCAGGAGGCGGGGCAGATCGTCAGCCGGGTCGACCAGGCCCGGCTGGAGAAGCTGCTCGCCGAGCACGACCCGTTCCAGAAGCTCTGAGCGGCATACCCGAGCGCTTTCTCTAAGCGCTTGCTCACCGTCGGGGTATGGTGTTCGTCCTTGGAACGGAAGGGGCGCACGATGAGTACGGCGGAGGAGACGGCCGGCGGCGAGGACACGCCGTGGGACGAGGTCACGCCCGAGGCGGCCAGGAGACTGCTCGTCGCCGCCGTCGACGCCTTCGCCGAGCGCGGCTACCACGCCACCACCACCCGTGACATCGCCGGCCGCGCCGGCATGAGCCCGGCCGCGCTCTACATCCACTACAAGACGAAGGAAGAGCTGCTCCACCGGATCAGCCGGATCGGCCACGTCAAGGCCCTGGAGATACTGGAAACCGCCGAGAACGGTCCGGGAACGGCGGCGGAGCGGCTCGCCGACGCCGTACGCTCCTTCGTCCGCTGGCACGCCGGGCGGCGCACCACCGCGCGCGTGGTCCAGTACGAACTGGACTCGCTCAGCGAGGAGCACCGCGACGAGATCTTCGAGCTCCGCCGCAAGAGCGACGCCGTGGTGCGCCGCATCATCAACCAAGGCGTGTCGGCGGGGGAGTTCGACGTACCGGACGTGTCGGGGACGACCCTCGCCGTGCTGTCGCTCTGCATCGACGTGGCCCGCTGGTTCAACACCGCGGGGCGCCGCACGCCCGACGAGGTCGGCGCGCTCTACGCCGACCTCGTCCTGCGCATGGTGGGTGCCCGGACGTAACGGACCGGGCCCGGTCCCTAACGTCCCGGCCCCGAGTGAACGCCCGGGCTCAGAACTAGGAGCGGGACCCACATCGGAC
>NZ_JBEXQK010000022.1:0-92809 GCF_040612535.1 Streptomyces sp. NPDC006368 | reverse complement strand
GCACCCCCCACCGCCCCCGGCGGGGGGGGAGGGCGCGGGCGCATCCCCACACAACCCGCCCGCCCCCCGGGGCTCCCCCCCGGCCCCGCCGATCGGCGGCGCCGGGGCTCGACCTCCCCTGTGCTGACCCGGAGCCCCGAGCTCTCAGGGTCATCCCCGTCGGACCGTTTTTCCCCGAGCGGCCCGCCTCCCGATGAAGATCTCCCCTCGGCTGCGCCCGTCAATCCTTGAGCCGGGTCACTCGAACGAGCGGTGTTGGACGCCAGAAGCCCGTTTTCGAATGCAAGTTCGATAGTCTGAGCGCCGGTACGAGACAGAAGGGGGTGCCAGGACACATGGTGCGACGCATCGACCTGACCGCAGCCGACGGCTTAGACCTCGCGGCCTGGGAGTTCGCCGATCCGCCCAAGGAACAGGCGGCCGGGGACACCCGTTCCGCACCGGACCAGGCCCCCGGTGTCCTGCTGCTCCACGGGCTGATGGGCCGGGCGTCCCACTGGGCGTCCACGGCCCGCTGGCTCGCCGAGCGGCACCGCGCGGTCGCGCTCGACCAGCGCGGGCACGGCCGTAGCGCCAAGCCCGCCGACGGCCCTTTCACCCGCGAGGCGTACGTCGCCGACGCGGCGGCCGCCGTCGAGCAGCTCGGCCTCGCGCCCGTCGTCCTCATCGGCCACTCGATGGGCGCCCTCACCGCCTGGCAGCTCGCCGCCGAGCGCCCCGACCTCGTCCACGCCCTGGTCATCTGCGACATGCGCGCCTCCGCGCTGGGCGCCGCGTCACAGCGCGAGTGGGAGGAGTGGTTCCGGTCCTGGCCCGTCCCGTTCGCCACCCTCGCCGACGTGCGGAAGTGGTTCGGCGAGGACGACCCACGGCTGGAGCGTCCCAGCCCCGCCCGTGGGGAGTTCTTCGCCGAGGTGATGGCGGAGCGCGATGACGGATGGCACCCCGTCTTCTCCCGCCGCCAGATGCTCACCTCCCGCGAGACCTGGGTGCACGACGCCCACTGGGACTCCCTTGCCCAGGTCCGCTGCCCCACCCTGGTGGTCCGGGGCCTCGACGGCGAACTGGGCCGCGCCGAGGCGCAGGAGATGGTCCGTGTACTGCCCCACGGCCAGTACGCCGAGGTGCCCGACGCCGGGCACCTCGTCCACTACGACCGGCCGGGCGGCTGGCGCGCGGTGGTGGAGCCCTTCCTGGACAGCGTGCGGACGCCCTGACCCCGGGTCACCCCTTGCTGACCGCCGTCAGGATCTCCGGCAGCCGGGCCGCCGTCCTGGGCGCCGCCAATCGCAGCCCCGCCCAGGCGAGCAGGCCGCCCCACAGCGTGCCGAGCGGAAGGAGCAGCCACAGCCAGTACGTGGCGTCGGCGAGGTGCAGCGCCACCGTCAGCGCGACCAGCGGGGAGCTCAGGACCACCGCCGCGAGCAGGCCGAACCCGAGGGACATCCACGCCAGGCCCGCCTGCCCGGGGGCCACGTTCTTGTAGCCGCTGTCCTGGGGGATCGAGTACGGGAAGAGCGCCGACGCCACCGCGCCCGTTCCGAGCATCGCGCCGAGGACCGCGAAGGACAGGCCCAGCGCGTCCGGCAGCGCCTGCCAGTCGCCCAGGATCGCCGCCGTCAGGGCGGTGACGAGCACCACGTACGGGAGGGTGATGACCAGGAGCGCCCCGGCCCGCGCCCGCAGCTCCTCGTAGGCGTCCCGCGTCGACGAGATCGTCATCGCGACCATCCAGAACGCGGAGGTGTCCTGACCGAACTGGTTGTACATCAGGATGCCGAGCAGCGCCGCCGCGAAGCACGCGAAGTAGATCGAGCCCGTGCCCTGCAGCGCGTTGAACAGCGGCACGATCAGACCGACCGCCAGCGACGTCACCCACGCCGCCTTCGTCTTCGGGTCCCGCCACACATAGCGCAGGCTGCGCTGCATCACCGTACCCGCACGCCCCTCGGGCCACAGGCGCCCTGACGGCCCGGAGGGCGGCGCCGACGCACGCCGCGACGGGCTGGACGCCGCCGCCTGCGTCGACCCGTCCGGTGCCGTCATCAGCTTCACCAGGCTGCGCTGCCAGACGTACAGCAGTCCGGCCAGCGCGACCGCGGTCAGCAGCAGCCCGGCCGCCGCCTCCCCGTACGCGCCGTCGCCCGCCGCCTCCACCGCTCCGACCGCCGACGCCGGCGGCAGCCACCGCACCACTTCGGCCACCGGATCCAGCGCCGCGAGCCCACCCGACCGGCTGATCCGCTGCGCACCGAAGTTGACGACCTGCACGCCCACCGCGATCAGCAGACCGCTCAGCACCGCCAGGTCCCGCCCCCGGCGCGACGTCAGCAGCCGGATGTTCGCCGCCGCGACCGCCCGCGCCAGCGCCACGCACACCAGCAGCACCAGGGGTACGGCCACCACGGCCGTCACCACCCCCGCCGCACCGCGCGCCAGGGCCAGCGCCGCGCCGACCGCCAGACACAGCGTGAACAGCGGCCCGATCCCGACCAGTGACGACACCAGCAGCGCCCGCACCAGCGGTCCCGGCGGCAACGGCAGCATCACCAGCCGCGTCGGGTCCAGCGTCTCGTCCCCGCTCGGGAAGAACAGCGGCATCACCGCCCACCCCAGCGCGACCACCGCCGTCAGCAGCACCACCACCGTGCCCGCCGACGCGTCCCCGCGCAGCAGCACCAGACCCGCCAACTGCCCCGCCGCGGCCAGCAGCGCCAGCACGGCGGACGTGACATACGCGGCCGTGCGCCCCGCCGACTGCCGCAGCCCGTTGCGCAGCAGCGCCAGCTTCAACCGGACGAAGAGGGAAATCACCGGCCACCGCCCAGCCAGTCCAGCGACTCCCCGGCGTCCCGCCCCTGAGCGCCGACCAGTTCCAGGAACGCGGCCTGCAACGACGGCGCGTCGCCCCGTACCCGCGCGAGCGTGCCCTGCGCCCGGATCCGGCCCGCCGCCATCACCGCGACCCAGTCGCACAGCGACTCCACCAGCTCCATGACATGGCTGGAGAACACCACCGTGGCCCCGGACGCGGTGTACCGCTCCAGCACGCCCCGGATCGTCTGCGCCGACACCGGGTCCACACCCTCGAACGGCTCGTCCAGGAACAGCACTTCGGGGTTGTGCAGCAGGGCCGCCGCCAGCCCGATCTTCTTCCGCATGCCGGTCGAGTAGTCCACGATCAGCTTGTCCCGCGACCCCGCCAGGTCCAGCACGTCCAGCAACTGCGCCGCCCGCTTGTCGACCTCGTCACCCGGCAGCCCCCGCAACCGCCCGGTGTACGCCAGCAGCTCACGCCCCGACAGCCGGTCGAACAGCCGCAGCCCCTCCGGCAGCACGCCGATCCGGGCCTTCACCTCGGCCGGGTCGCGCCATACATCGCGCCCGGCCACCTCCACCCGCCCCTGGTCGGGTCGCAACAGGCCCGTCACCATCGACAGCGTCGTGGTCTTGCCCGCGCCGTTCGGTCCGACCAGACCGATGAACCGGCCCGCCGGCAGCGCCAGATCGATACCCGCGACGGCGACCTGCTCGCCGAACCGCTTCCACAGCCCCTCGACGCGCACGGCCGGCGCGCCGGCGCTCGTCTCGTCCGTCTCGTCCGTCTCGTCCGGCATGGTCCTTGCCTTCCGTAACCCCGTTGCCCCCGTCGACAGGGGGAGCGCATACGGGCCAGCGTACGGAGGCGCCGGTACGGGACGTCACCCCTGCCGGGACCGTGCGGCAGCCGCCTCGCGCCCGCACGCGTACGCCAGCGGGCTGATCAGCTCCTCGGCGTCCGGCAGCCAGCGGTTCGCCGGCGTCGGGTGCTGCGCCCACTGCACCGCGCCGAGCCCGCCCACCCGGGTCGGCGGGGCCGCCACGTACTGGCCCTCGCCGCGCGCGACGAGGTCGATGCCGGTCGGCGACCAGCCCAGCTTCCGGACCAGCTCGGCCGCCTTCGCGGCGCCGCCCGGCAGGACGAAGAACTGCATCCGGCGGTTGGGCGTGCGCGTCACCGGGCCGAGCGTGAGGTCCATCCGCTCCATCCGCGCGAGCGCCAGGAACCCCGCCGACTCCGGGACGTCCAGCGCGTCGAAGGTCCGCCCGGTCGGCAGCAGCACCGACGCCCTGGGCTGCTTTCCCCACATACGGCGCGCCGCGACGGCGCTGCCCGTCGCCTGCGTCGCCCAGTCGGGCCGGGCCGGGTGCGCGCCGGGCGCGGGGCACGCGGTGTCGTCGCACGAACACCGCGCCTGACCGTCCACCGGCTCCAGCCAGGTGCCGGGGAGCACGTCCCAGTGCCGCTCTTCCGCGTACCGCACGGCGGCGTCGAGCAGCTGCTCGCCTCGCTGCTGGGGGATCTGTGCGGCTTCCGTGACTCCGATGGTGTCTTCCACGGTGAGCTCAACTCCCGGCTTCACGCCGGGTTACGGGGCGCGGGCAGGGAGGCAGAGGAGCATCGATTCGCCGTCCGGGGCGCATGGATGCATGGGCGGGGGCGCGCGTGCGGTCGGGAGCGGCCCGCGGGTAGCCACAGCTGGTGGAGACATGCCATGAATGGGGTGGGCTCCCGGCATTCCGCACCTTACAAGGAGGGTTGCTACTTAGGGGGACTTGGGCCGACTTGGACGCCTGTGCGCCTACCCGAACGATGACGAACGACCTTGTACGACTTGCGTGACTTGCACGGTGTTTCGTGACCCGCCGGTATTACGGCGGCAAGTTCTGCATTCTCCGCATATCAGCCGGGCAGTGATCAGCGGACTGATCACCGCGGCACCCAGGGGGTAGTCATGGCAGCGAGGCCGCTCGTCGCCCGTCAGCCGAACGAACGGCTGCAGGCTCTCATCCAGGAAGCGGGGTGTTCCAACGCCGGGCTCGCCCGCCGCGTCAACATGGTCGGGCAAGAGCGCGGACTGGATCTCCGGTACGACAAGACCTCCGTGGCGCGCTGGCTGCGCGGCCAGCAACCGCGCGGACGGGCCCCCGGCATCATCGCCGAGGCGCTGGGCCGCAAGCTGGGGCGTACGGTCACGATCGACGAGATCGGCATGGCCAACGGCAAGAACCTAGCCTCCGGCGTGGGGCTGCAGTTCGCACCGACCGTGCTGGGCGCGATCGAGCAGGTCTGCGAGCTGTGGCGCAGCGACGTGGGCCGCCGGGACTTCCTGTCCGGTACGGCGGTGGCCGCCTCCGCGCTGGTCGAGCCCAGCCGCGACTGGCTGATCACGGGCGCGGACGCGCAGGTGGCGCGGCAGGCCGGCGCCCGGGTCGGGGTGTCGGACGTCGAGGCGGTCCGGGCGATGACGGACGCGCTCGTGGAGCTGGACCACCGGTTCGGCAGCGGGCATGTGCGGCCGGTGGTCGTGCACTACCTCAACAGCGTGGTGTCCGGACTGCTGTCCGGCTCGTACCGCGACACGGTCGGGCGCCAACTGTTCGCCGCTGTGGCCCGGTTGACGGAACTGGCCGGGTACATGGCGGTGGACACCGGCCAGCCGGGGCTGGCGCAGCGGTACTACATCCAGGCGCTGCGGCTCGCACAGGCCGCCGGGGACCGGGGGTACGGCGGGTACGTCCTGGCCGCGTCCATGAGCCACCTGGCCGCGCAGCTCGGCAACCCGCGCGAGATCGCCCAGCTGGCGCGGGCGGCGCAGGAAGGGGCGCGCGGGCACATCACGCCGAGGGCGGAGGCGATGTTCCTGGCGGCCGAGGCGCGGGGGCACGCCCTGCTCGGGGACGCCCGCGTGTGCCAGGAGGTGACCGCCCGTGCGGTGGCCGCGATGGACCGGGCCGAGGCGCGGGCGGGCGACGACCCGGTGTGGATCGCCCACTTCGACCACGCCTACCTCGCCGACGAACTGGCCCACTGCTACCGCGACCTGGGCATGCCGGAGGCGGCGGCCCGGGCGGCGACCGACGCGCTGGACGGGCACCCGGAGACGCGGGCGCGGCGGCGCGCGATCGGCCTCGTCCTGCTGGCCACGGCCCAGCTCCAGCAGCGCGAGGTCGAACAGGCCTGCCACACGGGCACGCGCGCGGTGGACCTGCTCGGCACCCTGCGCTCCTCGCGCGGCGCGGAGTACCTGGACGACCTGCAACTGCGCCTGGAGCCCTACGCGAACGAGCCGTCGGTCCGCGAATTCGGCGCCCGGCTGGAGTTGCAGGCCGCCGCGTGATCGGGCCTTAACAGCGACTTGCCAAGGGTTCTTGTTACTGCTGCCACACATGTGTGCGCGGGCCGGGAGTCACCCGGTAGCGTGAGCCGACGATTCCGTAGGTACAGACGTAGGAGTCCCGGTGACGCAGAGCGGACAGGGTCAGGAGCCGCACCTTCCGGCGGCGCGGCCCGCGCACGAAGGTGTCGTGCTGCCCGCCGAGGGCGGCGCGGCATGGAGCGACCCGGCGGCTGCCGGGCCGGCCGGGGGCCGACCGTGGGGCGGCCCCTGGGGCCCGCCGGACGGGCAGCAGCACCAGCCGCACCAGCCGCAGCCCGGGGCTTACCCGTCGTACCCGCAGGAGTACCCGTACCCCCAGCAGGGCCAGCCGGGACAGCCGGGACAGTACGGCACACAGCCCCAGCAGCCTCACCAGCACCAGCCGCAGCAGCCTCACCAGCACCAGGCACACCAGCAGCACCAGCACCAGCAGGCGCATGAGCAGCACCGGCCGCAGCAACCGCACCCGTCGCAGTACGGGACCGTCGCGCAGCCCCTGCCGCCCGAGGCGCCCAGGGGGACGGCGCCCGGGAGCGCGTCCGACGCGGACGCCACGCAGTACATCGCCCCGGTCGCCGGCGGCCCCGGCCCGATGCCGCCCACCGGGGCGGACGCCGAGGCGACGCAGTACCTGCCGCCCGTCCCGCCGCAGCCCTCGGGCGCGCCCTTCGGGATACGCCCCGGGACGCCCGACGAGCGGCAGCCGCCGGCGGAGTTCGACAACCTCTTCCGTAACGACGCCGCCGCCACGCAGCACATGCCCCAGTACGGCACACCGCCCGAGCCCGTCCGGCCGCAGTCCGAGGAGCGCGTCGCCGCGGGGCGCCGGTCGTCGAAGGTGACGCTCATCGCCGCCGTCGTCATCGGCTGCACCGTCGTCGGTCTCGGCGCCGGCGCGCTGCTGAGCGCCGGCGGGGACGACCCCGGCACCAAGGCCGACCACACGAGCGTCGCCGCGGCCACATCGCCCACCCCGCCCGGTGACGGAGCCACGCAGGCGCCCGACCCGGCCAAGCCGCAGGCCGAGGAGCTGGACAAGCTGCTCGCGCAGAGCAGCGACAGCCGGGACGCGGTGATCCGTTCCGTCGAGAACATCAAGCGGTGCGACAACCTCGACCAGGCCGCCAGCGACCTGCGCTCCGCCGCGACACAGCGCCGCGGCCTGGTGACCCGGCTCCAGGGCCTCCAGGTCGACAAGCTGCCCGACAACGCCGCGCTGACCGCCGCCCTCACCAAGGCGTGGCAGGCGTCCGCGTCCGCCGACGACCACTACGCGGCCTGGGCCACGCAGGTCAAGGGCAAGAAGGGCTGCAAGGACGGCAAGGCGCGTCACACGAACCACACCGCCCTGGCCAACCGGGCCAGCGGGGAGGCGACGGCCGCCAAGCGGGAGGCCGGCGGCCTGTGGAACAAGATCGCCGGTACGTACGGTCTGACCCCTCGGCAGCCGGAGCAGCTCTGAACCGCGCGCCGGGCGCGCCGGGCGTGACCGCCGCTACAGCGAGGAGGAGTTGCGCAGGGTGGGGCCGGTGTCGACGAAGCCGCGCTTCTGCGCAACCAGCCGCCCCTGGCGTACCACCTGGAAGGTGACGCCCCGGTTGACGATGCGCGGGAAGCTGGGCATGCCGAGCATGTCCTGGAAGCGCCAGCGCAGTGGGGGCGTGAGGCCGCCGGTGTCGACCCGGACGCCCCGGTTGAGGGCGTGCGTGACCTTGCCGGCGGTCACCTCCTCCGTGTCGAGCACCTCGATCACCCGGCGCAGGACGGTGTAGGCGATCCAGGTGGTCTGGACGCCCGCGTCGGCCGGGTCGATGCGGTTGTCGCCGAAGGCGTGCTCCCGGATGACCTGCTTCATCGGGCCCCAGCGCTCGTCGCCCGCGTCCGGGTACCAGCCGGTGATGTAGGCGCCTTCGAAGGGGCTGTTGGGGCCGCCGGTGCGGTCGACGAGTGGCTGGTCGACGCTGCCGAGGACCGAGGAGACCTTGACGTCGCGGCCGTCGGACGGCAGGCGGCGGAAGGAGTCGAAGAAGTGCGCGGTGCGCTCGCCGAGCGCGGCGGTGACGCAGCCGCCCTCCTCGCCCGCCTGGCGGCGCGACTGCCGGGCCTCGGCCGCGTACTCGCCGGCGTCCTCGGCGGCCGGGATGTCGGTGGCGGTGCGGTGTTTGCGCTGGGCGAGGCCGGAGTTCAGGAGGTACGGCAGGTCGTCGCCGGTGACGGAGTCGGGCCGGACGAGCGAGACGCGCTCGCAGGCGTCGGCGAGCTGCATGCCGTTGCCCGCGAGGAGCGCGGGCTGGCCGCCGTTGACCGGGTAGGAGAGGTAGCTGGTGAACTCGTCGTCGGCGACGCCGTATCCGCCGATGTACGGGATGCCCGCCGCCTCCAGCGGGGCCATGAAGGCCCGGCCGTGGTGGCTGTAGGAGCCGACGACGGCGACCACGCCCTCGTCGACGGCGCGGCGGGCGCAGGCGGCGGCGCCGGCGGGGTCGTTGTGCTCGTTGCAGGTGACGACGCGGAGCTCGTGGCCGTCGATGCCGCCGCCGCCGTTGGTCCAGCGGGCGTACGCCTGGGCCATGGCGGGCATGCCGGGCATATTGGTCGCGCGGGTGCCCTCGGGCGCCCATGTCATCACGGTGACGGGCTCCCTGGCGCCCCCCGTGGCTCCAGGGAGTGCCCCGCAGCCGGTGACGAGGCAGGCCGAGACGAGTGCCGTCGCGGCCCGGAGAGGAAGGGATGGGGGGAAACGCCGCCTGGTGCCGTGCCTGCCGCTGCCGGTCATGGTCCGCACAATTCCGCCTCATGGGTAACGCTGCAGTGTGCGTGGTTCAACGCTCGGTGACGGAGAGGTGAATTGCGGGGTGCGGTCGGCCCGTATCGCAGGGGAACGTACGATCGAAACGTGTCCAGTTCCGTGAACTCTTCCCGTCGCGGCCGTCGCTCCTCCACCATGGGCGGCATGCCGCTCACCGACATGCCCTGGTGGCGCTGGCGCAGCAATGTGCGCTCGGCGCTTCACATGCTTTCCGACCCGGTCTTCCACCAGGAGTGCTGGCTGGCCGGCCGGGAGGGGTACGGGGACGTCACCGACGCCGTGTACCGGCTGGTCGAGGACACCTGGCTGGACAACTGGTCCGCCGAGAAGTACGTGGGCACCATATTCCGCGACTCCGGGGAGGCCGCGCTGGTGGACGTCGCCGTGCTGCGGGTGTTGCGGATCATGCATCAGGTCGGACCGGACGCCCCGGTCACCACGTACATGGCCCACCACGGCTGGCCGGAGGCGGTCCGCGCGGCGCGGGACGCGCATGTGCGGCTGGCGGCGAACGACGGGGAGGACCCGGACGCGCCGCCGCAGTCCCTGGACGTCCTGCGGATCATGACCCGTTCCGCCTGACGGTCGCCCCGTTCCGCCTGGCGGACGCGCGTCGGGCGGGCCCGCCGCGATATGGCATCCTGCGAGGATGACTGACCAGTATGTCCTCACACTCTCCTGCCCGGACAAAAAGGGCATCGTGCACGCCGTGTCGAGCTATCTCTTCATCACCGGCTGCAACATCGAGGACAGTCAGCAGTTCGGAGACCGGGACACGGGTCTCTTCTTCATGCGGGTCCACTTCTCGGCGGAGGCGCCGGTCACCGTGGAGAAGCTGCGCGCCAGCTTCGCGGCGGTGGGGGACTCCTTCGCGATGGACTGGCAGATCCACCGCGCGGACGAGCGCATGCGGGTCGTGCTCATGGTGTCGAAGTTCGGCCACTGCCTGAACGACCTCCTCTTCCGTACGTCGATCGGGGCGCTGCCCATCGACATCGTCGCCGTGGTGTCCAACCACACCGACTTCGCGGAGCTCGCGGCCTCGTACGACATCCCGTTCCACCACATTCCGGTCACCAAGGAGACGAAGGCGGACGCGGAGGCCGAGCTGCTGAAGCTGGTCCGCGGGGAGAACGTCGAGCTCGTCGTCCTCGCCCGCTACATGCAGGTCCTCTCCGACGACCTGTGCAAGCAGCTGAGCGGCCGGATCATCAACATCCACCACTCCTTCCTCCCGAGCTTCAAGGGCGCCAAGCCCTACCACCAGGCGCACGCGCGCGGTGTGAAGCTGATCGGCGCGACGGCCCACTACGTGACGGCGGACCTCGACGAGGGCCCGATCATCGAGCAGGAGGTCGAGCGCGTCGGCCACGGCGTCACCCCCGAGCAGCTGGTGGCCATCGGCCGCGACGTCGAGTGCCAGGCGCTGGCCCGCGCGGTCACCTGGCACGCGGAACGCCGCATCCTGCTCAACGGCCGCCGCACGGTCGTCTTCGCGTAACGGCCCCTCCCGCCGGGCCCCGGGGGGCCCGGCGCTACAGACGGCTCAAGGACGCCGCCGCGAAGAGGACGTCCTTGATGGCCTCGCGGTCCCCGTCCTGGCCCGCCGCGGCCTCCTCCGGAGGCACATGGCCCGCCACGAGCTGGCAGAACTCCTCCGCGTCCAGGGCCACCTGGGCCACCGCCTCGTCGGGGCTGCCGACGGCCGCCGGGGAGTCCAGGGCGATGTACCAGTGGCCGCCGCCCGAGCCCTCGACCTCCAGATGCAGCGAGCGGCCGGGGGAACCGGCCGCGACCAGATGGCGGGGCGGAGCCGCCAGGCCCGCGCGGCGCCGGTCGGCGAGCGCCGCCGGCAGCAGCCGGGCCGCCAGGTCGATCATGCCGTGCAGATGGGCGCCGCTGGGCGGTTCGTACGGGTAGGCCACCGCGTTCGCGATGTCCTCCGCGTGCACCCAGCACTCGAAGGCCCGGTCGAGCAGGGCGTCCCGCAGGGGCAGCGCGAAGTCGCCGTACGAGACGGACAGCGCGGCGGCGTCACGGCCCGCGAAGGAGACCGTGCGGATCAGCGTGTGGCTCTGGTCGCGCCACGGATCGCGGATCGTCCGCGTCGGCGGGTGGTGCGCGTCCCGCCAGTACGTCTCGGTCCGGTCCGTCGGGACGACGGGTGCGGGCGGCCCCGCCGCTCCGCCCGGGACCTGCGGGGCGAGCGGGTCACCCAGCCCGAGCGCCGACGTGACCAGGCCGTCCACCGCCAGCAGATGGCCGATGACCCCGGCCACGGTCGTCCGGCGGCTGACCGCCCGCTCGCCCTCGAACCACTGCAGCCGCACCGGCGCGTGCCACTCCGCGTCCCCGATGTCGCGCAGCAGCGCGTCGAGCCGGGCGGTCTCCGCGTCGTACGGGCCGGCCCAGTCCGGGACGGGGATACGGGCCGGGCGGCGGCCCAGGCAGTTCTCCAGCACCCGGGAGCGCAGCAGCGGATCGAGGTCCAGGTCGCGCTCGTGGTGGAGCAGCCCCACCGCGTCGCGCAGCCGCAGCGCCTCGTCCGCGCACGGCGCGCACTCGGTCAGGTGCTCCTCCACCGCCGCGGTCTCCTCGGCCGAGCAGGCCGACAGCGCCCAGGCGCCGAGCAGGGACTTCAGCACCGTGTGGGGGAGCGGAGGCGGGGCCTCCGTCACCGGTGGCAGGTCGTAGTTGTCGGCGGCCCTCCTCGGTGACGGTATGCGCGGCGCGCCCCGCGCCTCGTCCTGCCCGCCGTCCCGGCCACCGTCCAGGGGCCCCGTCACAGCGTCCGCCCGTCCATGGGCCGGGTGTTGGCGGTGGCCAGCAACTGGAGCCCCAGGCGCAGCCGGCGCCGCGCCTCGTCCTCGGTCACGCCGAGGTCGGCGGCGGTCTGGCGGTAGTCCCGGCGCTCGAAGTACGCCAGTTCCAGCGCCCGTCGCAGCGGTGTGGGCATGGACTGCACGATGTAGTCCGCGCGGGCGGCCACCGCCGCGCGCCGCACCTTCTGCTCCAGCTCCTCGGGCGAGCCCTCCCCGCTGCGGGTGTACGCCGCCGTCTCCGTCTGCCGCAGCCGGTGCACGGCCTGGCTCCGGGCGAGCCGCGCGATCCAGGAGCGCATGGCGCCCTCGCGGCGCGGGTCGTAGGCGTCCGGGTTCTCCCACACGTACCCGAAGACCTCGCGCGTGACCTGGTCGGCCGCCTCCTCGTCGTCGAGCACACGGTGCGCCGTGCTGTGGACGAGCGAGGCGAACCGGTCGTAGAGCTCGCCGAGGGCCGCCGCCTCGCCGCGCGCCAGCCGCTGCTGCATCCTGCGGTCCCAGCGCGGTGGTGTGTCCTTCGCCATACGGAGCCCTCCGGAGCCCTTTTGACCCGACTCCTTTCGAATGTAGTGCGCTGCACCGACAAAGCACCTGTCTTTGGGCAGGAAAACGTCCGGCGGTGCTCATCGTGTTTCATGGGGGGCGGGCAGGGCAGCAGCCGCGAGAGGAAGACCTTCCTCCGGTTCAACGGCGAAACGATGAGGGGTGAGGCGCGTGACGGTGCTCACGGTCGACGAAGCCGAGCACGGCGCCTGGACCGTGCTGTCCGTCAGGGGCGAACTGGACCTGGTCTCCTCACCCGTCATCCGCCGCCGCGTCCACGACGCCGTCGCGGAGGGCCGCCACGACGTGGTGCTCGATCTGTCGGGCGTGTTCTTCTGCGACTCCAGCGGCGTCGGCGTGCTCATCGCCGCCCGCCGCCTGCTCCACTCCTGCCGCGGCAGCCTGCGGCTGATCCTGCCGGCCCACGGCTCCGTCGAGGGCTCCCACGTCAACCGCGTCCTCGCCGCCCTCGGTGTGCGGCGGCTGTTCTCCGTGTACGCCGACGTGGCCGCCGCCACCGGCGACCGGGCCCAGCCGCTCTCCGCGTGACGGCGGACCGTCCGCGACGTACCCTCCCGGGCATGGACGCAGAGGACTTGTACCAGCGCCGGATCGCCGACCGCTTCGACGCCTTCGACCAGGACGGCAACGGGTATATCTCCCGCGAGGACTTCACCACCGCGGTCTCCCGGTTGCTCACCACGTTCGGCATCCCCTTCCGCTCCGACAAGGGCCAGGCCGTGTCGGGCGGCGCCGAGGCGTTCTGGCAGGGCCTGGCCGGCATCGCCGACGTGGACGGCGATCAGCGGGTCACCCGGGGCGAGTTCGTCAACGGCGCGGTCAAGCGGCTGCGCGACAGCCCCGAGCGGTTCGCCGAGATCGTCCGCCCCTTCGTGCGCGCCGTGCTCGCCGTCGCCGACCAGGACGACGACGGGCAGGCCGAGACGGGCGAGCTGGAGCGGGCCCTGCTGGCGCTGGGCGTGGAGTCGCACACGGCCGCGCTCGCGGCCGAGTCGCTGGACGTGGACCGCAGCGGGCGCATCGACGAGGAGGAGGCGGTCACCGCCTTCGCCCGCTACTTCATGACGCAGGAACCCTGAGGCCGCGACTGAGGCCGCCCCGACGCCGGAGGGGAGCTCGCGCCGCCGGTAGGGGCGCGCCGCCACGGTCACTGTGAGTCGATACCGGGTTGTGTCCTTGGACGGACTCGTCACAGCCCGGAGTCGGCTCCTGGCTCCGGTACGCTCCGTGAGATGCGAGTGGTGCAGAGGCTGGGGCGTTCCGGCGCTGATGCGCGCCCCTGTTCGACTGCCCGCGATGTGCGTCGCACAGTATGCCGCAGGCGTACTCCTTCGCGCTGGAATATGCCCGAAGCGCTTGTTGCGGTGACTGTACGTCAACCATGCTGTCCCACAGGGAAATCACGTTCAGTGACGACTGTTTCGGCTGTGGTCGCTGTGAGACACGAGGCGATGTGTCCGCCGGTTCGGATGGTGTGAGCGGTGCAGGTGCTTCAGGTTCAGTTGGAGATCGGACCCGATCCCGCGGAGGTGGGCCGCGCCCGTAGATGGGCGCGGTCGCGCCTCGCAGGTTCCGGGATAGGGGATGACGAGCCGCTGGCCGAGACGCTGGTGCTGCTCATCTCGGAGCTCGTCACCAACGCCGTCGTGCACACCGGCTGTCCGGCCGTGCTGCGGATGCTGTTCGGGGCGGGCGCGGCCGAGGCGGGGACGGTACGCGTGGAGGTCGCCGACCGCTGCGCCCGCCCGCCACTGCGGCGCCACGCCGAGGGTGACGAGACGAACGGGCGGGGCCTGGAGCTGGTCGACGGGCTCGCCGACCGGTGGGGCTGGCAGACGGAGGGCGCCGGAAAGCGCATCTGGTGCGAGGTGGACAGGTGCGCGCCCGTGACGGCGCGGGTGGTGCGCGAGCCCGGCGCGTACGAACCGTCCTGGGCCGTCACACAATAGGTCCTAACGGGTCAATCTTCGCATAGCTGTTGACGCGTCGTGCTCCTCTGATCACCCTGGGATCAGCGATTCGTGGCGAGGGGACGCCGAGGGCCTGACGTCCTCGACGAGCGCGGGTCGCGGCGGTGGCGGCCCGCCGTGCCATGCTCGGGGTGAGCATGAGCGCGCCGCCACCCCCGAACAGCTCGGTGACGATGTGTCACCCCTGGGGGCGGTGGGGGAGCGCCGGATGTCACGCGGGGGTCGCGTGGCCGGTGCGGAACGTGCGCCGGTAGACGGTCGGCGGGACGCCGAGCACGGCCTGCAGGTGCGCCCGCATCGACTGGGCGGTGCCGAACCCGGAGTCGCGTGCGACCTGGTCGACGGTCAGGTCGGTCGTCTCCAGGAGGTGGCGGGCCCGCTCGACGCGCTGCTGGGTGAGCCACTGTCCGGGGCTGACGCCCACCTCCTCGCGGAAGCGGCGCGTGAAGGTCCGTACGCTCATCGCCTCCTGCTCGGCGAGGTCGCGCAGCTGGAGCGGCTCGTGGAGGTGCGTCAGGGCCCAGGCGCGGGCGGCCGTGGTGGTCGCCCGCTGCGCGGGCTCGGGGACGGGGCGCTGGATGTACTGCGCCTGGCCGCCGTCGCGGTGCGGCGGGACGACCGTGACGCGGGCGACCTCGTTGGCGACGGCCGAGCCGTGGTCGCGGCGCACGATGTGGAGGCACAGGTCGAGTCCGGCGGCGACCCCGGCGGAGGTCAGCACGTCGCCGTCGTCGATGAACAGCACGCCCGCGTCGACCCTGATGGTGGGGAACAGCCGCTGGAAGTGGTCGGCGGCGGCCCAGTGGGTGGTGGCGGGCCGCCAGTCGAGGAACCCGGCCGCGGCCAGGACGTATCCGCCGGTGCAGATGGAGACCAGGCGGGTGCCGGGCCGGATGCGGGCGAGCGCGGCGGCCAGCTCGTCGGTCAGCCGGCCCTCCTCGTAGACGGGGCCGAGGTCGTACGAGGCGGGGACGACGACCGTGTCGGCGGTGGCGAGGGCCTCGGGGCCGTACGGGACGTCGATGGTGAAGTCGGCGTCGGTGCGGACCGGGCCGGGCGCGACGCCGCAGGTGGTGATCGTGTAGAGCGGGCGGCCGTCGGCGGACTTCGCCCGGCCGAAGATGCGGTGCGGGATGCCGAGCTCGAAGGGGAGGAGCCCGTCGAGGGCGAGGACGACGACGCGGTGCGGCGGCTGCTCGCCGGTCAGTGCGGGGCCCATGGCCCGATCCTAGCGATACCCGGCAGCCAGGCCAATGGTTGCCGGTTCACCGGCCTGCCATGGTGTGTGGCGTGACCCGGACAACCCCTGAACCCGTCGACGCCTCCCCCGTTCCCCCCGGCGAGCCGCGCCCGGCCGGCGACCCGCGCGGTTCGCGCGTCCCGCGCGTCCACCGCGCGTGGTTCGTCGCCGCCGTGACGTTCGTGACGATCGTCGGCGCGGCGGCCTTCGCCTCGCTGCCGGGACTGCTGATCGAACCGCTGCACCAGCAGTTCGCCTGGTCGCGCGGCACGATCGGCTTCGCCGTCTCCGTCAATCTCGCGCTGTACGGCCTGACGGCGCCGTTCGCCGCCGCCCTCATGGACCGGTTCGGCATCCGGCGGGTCGTGGCCGTCGCCCTGTCCGTCATCGCCGCCGGCTCGATGGCGACGGTGTGGATGACCGCGTCCTGGCAGTTCATCCTCTTCTGGGGTGTCCTCGTCGGGCTCGGCAGCGGCTCGATGGCGCTGGCCTTCGCGGCGACCGTGACCAACCGGTGGTTCGTGGCGCGGCGCGGTCTGGTCACCGGCATCCTCACCGCGGCCGGCGCCTCCGGGCAGCTGGTCTTCCTGCCGCTGCTGTCCTGGCTCGTGGAGCACGAGGGCTGGCGCCCGGCCGCGGTCACGGTCGCGCTCGCCGCGCTCGTCGTCGTCCCCTTCGTCTGGCTCCTGCTGCGCGACCACCCGGCGGACGTGGGGCTCGCGCCGTACGGCGCCGCCGACCCCGTACCGAAGCCCGCGCCGGTGCCGGGAGCGGCGCGCCGGACGGTCACCGTCCTGTTCTCGGCCGCCCGCACCGGCCCCTTCTGGCTGCTCGCCGGCACCTTCGCCATCTGCGGGGCCTCGACGAACGGCCTGGTCAAGACCCACTTCATCCCCGCCGCGCACGACCACGGCATGCCCATCACGGCCGCCGCGTCGCTCCTCGCGGTGATCGGCGTCTTCGACGTGGTCGGCACCATCGCCTCCGGCTGGTTCACCGACCGCTTCGAGGCCCGGCGCCTGCTGGCCGTGTACTACGCGCTGCGCGGCGTCTCGCTTCTCTTCCTGCCGGTGCTGCTGGCGCCGTCCGTGGACCCGCCGATGGTCTTCTTCATCGTCTTCTACGGCCTGGACTGGGTCGCCACGGTCCCGCCGACGATCGCCCTGTGCCGCGAGCACTACGGCGAGGACAGCGCCATCGTCTTCGGCTGGGTCCTCGCCTCCCACCAGATCGGCGCGGCGCTCGTCGCCTTCGCGGGCGGCGTCGCCCGGGACGTCTTCGGCTCGTACGACGTCGTCTGGTACGCCTCGGGCGCGCTGTGCGCGGTGGCGGCCCTGATGGCCCTGGTGATCCGGCGCCGCGGGGCGGTCCCCCCGGCCGCCCGGCCCGCCGGAGCCGCCGGAGCCGGGCAACCGACCTGACGGTGCGTCAAAAAGCCGGGGGCAACCCTCCACCCCACTCGACGGTCGTTCCCTTCGGTCCGGAATTCGGATCAAGGACATGTGTACGAACACACGGGAACGACACAGGGGGAAAACCCATGAGAACGCCTTCCGCCGGCCGCGTCGCACGGTTCGGCGCCTGCGCCGCCGCGGCGGGGCTGGCCACGCTCGGCATGGCCACCCCGGCCCTCGCCGACAGCGACACGCTGTGGATCCAGTCGCCGTACGAGCGGACCCTGCCCATGGCCGCCGACGGCGGTCAGCAGCCCCCGGCCACCACCCTCGTCCTGGGGCTCACCCACGACAACGACAACTACCGGGTCACCGACGGCCGGCTCACCGTCGACATCACCGGCCTGGCCGGCGTCGCCGACGTCACCTGGCCGGCGAACTGCGCGCCCACGGGCACCACCGCCGTGTGCGACGTCCCCGAGGTCCCGGTCACCGGCGGCGACCAGGTGCGGCTCCAGGTCCGGGCGGCGGCCGGCGCGGCCGACGGCGCCAGTGGCCGAATCACCTACACGGCGAAGGCCGCGACGACGGCGGGCGGCGAACTCACCTCCCCCGACGGCTTCGAGACGACGCTCCGCGTCGCCTCGGGCCCCGACCTCGTCCTCGACGCCGGGAACACCTCGGTCGAGGGGGTCCAGCCGGGCAGCACGGTGCCGGTGCCGCTCAGCGTCGTCAACCACGGCAACCGGGCCGCCAACGGCGTCCAGGTCACCCTGTACGTCTCGCGCGGCCTCGACCTCGGCACGGTCGCCGACCGGTGCACCCACACCCCCGTCGGCGAGGGCGCCGTCAAGCCCGTCACCAAGGTGGACTGCGCGTTCGACGAGGTCGTCGAACCGGGCGGATCGTTCACCCTGCCCACACCGCTGACGGCCACCGTCGCCCCCCACGCCCTCTACGAGCGCATCGACATCGGCGTCCACCCCGGCGGCGGCGTCACGGACCTGGAGCCGAGCGACAACGGCGCCCTCGTCGGGGTCAAGGCCGCCAACACCGCCGACTTCGCCGTCCGCGGCGCGCGGGTGAGCGGCGCCGCGGGCCAGACCGTCCAGGCCGCGCTGACCTTCCGCAACCGGGGCCCCGCGTGGGTCGCCAACCTCGGGTCCGGTGACCCGGTCGCCGGCGTCGACCTCGTCGTCCCCAAGGGCGCCACCGTCACCGCCGTGCCCGAGAACTGCGAGGCCCGCACCCTGGACGGCCAGTGGTACGACGGCACCACCGGAGCCCCGCGCTACCTGTGCCACCTGCCGATGTGGGTGGCGGAGAAGCAGACCGTGACGTTCCCCTTCGAGCTGCGGATCGACACGGTCATCCCCCGCTCCACCGGCGCGGTGACGCTGAAGCCCCCGTACGGCACGCAGCCGCTGCCCTACGACCCGAACACCGAGAACAACACGGCGAAGCTGGTCCTGAACCCGGACGCCTGAACCACGCCCCACCCCAGGTCCCGGAGCGCCCGCCGCTCCGGGACCCGGCTCGCGGTACGCGCGTCTCAGACCGCCCCGGCGACGGTCACGACCGTGGCCGCCGCGACCGCCGCCTGCATGTTGCGGATCGCCTCGCGGACCTCCGCGCCCGCCCACTGCCCCTGGGCGATCTCCGCCATGCGCGGCTCGACCCGCCTGCGCGGCGCCTCGGAGAACGCCAACCGGTGCAGGCGGGCCGCGTGCAGCAGGGCGATCAGCCCGGACGTACGGTCGTCCGGTTCCGCCCCCTCCAGGACCACGGCCGCCAGCCGTTCCCGCAGCTCCCGCTCCACCGACCCGTCGGCCTCCGGGTAGCGCCGCACCGGGAAGATCCCGAGTGCCCGGTGCCGCTCCTCCGCCACCAGCCCCCGCGCGCACAGACTCTCCACGGCCGCCCGCACCGCCTTCGGCTGGTCCTTCGTCAGCCAGGCGACCACCTTGCGCCCGCTGTTCCTCCCGGTCCAGTCGCCGATCGTCCGCAGCCGCTCGTCGAGCAGCGCGCCCCCGGTCGGCGTCGCGTCCGCCACCGCCAGCCGCCCACCGCTCACCGTCACGCGCCCCGCCAGCACCAGCTCCAAAAGGGTGCCCCCCGCGACGGCCCACCCGGCGTTCTGCCGGTCCTTGGCGGCACCCGACGCGTCGTCCAGCGACAACAGCGCGACTTCCTCGCCCAGCGTGACGGCCATGCCCATCCCCCCGTGGTTCTGCCTAGGTCACCAGGCAAGACGTGCGCACGCGGTCCGGGGTTCCTCCCTCACGGCCCCGTGCACAGCTGCGCGGTCACGATCTCGTGCAGCAGGTCGGGGTCGACGAATCCCCCTTCGACCGGAGCCCCGCACCGCCACGACAGCGGATAGGTGTTGCCGTGCGCGGCCGGAATCCCCACGTACAGATCCCGCACGCACGGCCCGAAGCACGTCGCCCCGGGCGGCCACGTGTACTCCTTGCTGGTGCCGGGCGGGATCAGGAAGTACGTCCACCGCCCGCCCGCGACCTCCCGCACCACGGGCCCGGGGCGCCCCCCGGTCGCGTCGCCGAGGTGGTGCAGGACGGCCTCGCCGCGTACGCCGCGCACGCGAATGGCGTCGAAGTGGATGCCGGAGAGGCGGAGTTGGACGCCGGAGGCCGGCACCCAATCGGGGAGTTTTTCCACGGTCATGCCTATGAGCATCGGCACGAGTGCCTAGCGTGACCAGGGGGTGACGATCCACTTCGGGGCGGTGTGGGAAGGACGGTGGCGGTTGTGGGATCGAATGGGGAGCCCTCGCCCGCGCGCAGGCACGTGGGCGAGCTGGTCAAGAAGTTCCGCAGCATGGCGGACCTGACGCAGAAGGACCTCGCCGAACGGCTCCTGATGTCGGAGTCGCTGGTGGGCGCGTACGAGCGGGCGGAACGCATCCCGACGACGGCGTTCCTGGTCGACGCGGACGCGGCGCTGTGCGCGCAGGGGGTGCTGCGGTCGTGCGTCGAGATGATGGAGGAGGAGAAGTACTCGCCCAAGTTCCTCAACTGGAAGCGCACGGAGGCGGACGCGGCGAGCATCAGCGCGTACGAGTGCATGGTGGTACCGGGCTTGCTCCAGACCCCGGCGTACGTGCGGGCGCTGTACGAGACGCGGGTGCCGGTGTACGAGCCGGACGAGATCGACCGGCATGTGCAGGCGAGGCTGGAGCGGCAGGGGGTGCTGGACCGCAGGCCGAAGGCGATCGTCAGTTACGTCGTCGAGGAGTCGGTCCTCCAGCGGCCGATCGGCGGGGAGGCGGTGCTCAAGGAACAGCTTCTGCATGTGCTGGAGTCGGTCAGGACTCGGAACCACCTGACGGTGCAGGTGATGCCGACGCAGCGGTCGGTGCACGCGGGGCTGCACGGGCCGCTGAAGCTGCTGTGTACCCGAGAAGGACGCAATCTGGGGTACACGGAGGGGCATGGTGTGGATACGTTGATCTCGAAACCCGACGAGGTCAACCGGCTCAACGACCTCTTCGGCGCGCTGCGGGCCCAGGCGCTCACCCCCTGGGAGTCCGTGGAACTGATCGAGAGGATTGCGGCGAAGCTATGAAGTCCGACCTGGCCTGGTTCAAGAGCAGTTACAGCGGCAACACAGGTGGCGAGTGCGTCGAAGTCGCCTACGCATGGCACAAGTCCAGCTACAGCACCAACGAGGGCGGCGAGTGCGTCGAGGTCGCCACCTGCCCCCACGCCGTCCACGTCCGGGACTCCAAGGTGGCCGACGGTCCCACGTTCGCCGTCGCCCCCGGAGCGTGGGGCGCCTTCGTGGAGTCGTGCGCGAAGTAGTGGCAATTCCCCCTCACGGCATGTCAGTTGAGTCGTACCATGCCCGCGAGGGCGCGATGTGAGGGGGAGCGGGATGCTCGCAGAAGGAGCGGCGGCGGTCGCGGGCGCATTCAGTGTGGCGGTGGTCCAGGCCGTCGCGAGCGATACCTGGATCGCTTTCCGGGACCGGGCCGCACAGATCATCGGCCGTGGGGAGAGGACGGACGTGAGTGTCGAGCTGGACCGGCTGGACCGAACGGCGGCCGTCCTCACCTCGGCCGAACCCGATGAGCGGGAGCGGGTCGGGCTGCGCCAGGAAGGCGCCTGGCAGGACCGCGTCGAGGACCTGTTGCGCGGCCTTCCCGTCGAGCAGCGCGCGACGGTCGTCGCCGAGTTGAACGCGCTGGTCGAGGAACGGCAGGCTCTCGCGGCCGACGACCGGCCGGCGGGCGACGTCTACCACGGGCCCACCGCCGTGCAGCGGGGCAACTTCAATCAGCAGACCAACCACTTCGGGCCGGGGGCGTGAGCGGATTCGGGGGCCCCGGCGTGGGCGGACCGTCCGGGAACGTGTACCGCGGCTCGGCCGGGCAGACGGGCTACAACAACCAGCAGTTCAACTATTACCCCCCTCCGCCGCCTCCGTCCCGGGGCCCGAGGTGGCTGGTCGTCGCGGGCGCCGTCGCCCTCGTTCTGACCGGCGGGGTGGTGATCGCCTTGATCAAGCTGGCCGGAGCGTTCGGGGACGGGGCGAAGGGCGCCGAGCGGACGCCCCAGAACCCGGTGGTGTCACCGGACGCGGCCTCCGCGCAGGCGGGCCCGGTGGGCTCCCCGGAGTCGGTCACCTCTCCCTCTACCGCGCCGGGGACCGCGTCGCCCGCCGGCTCGGACCCCGTCCACTGGGAGAACGCCGTGCGCATCACGGAGATGGGCCCGACCCTGGACACCAAGCCGCCCCGGCTCGTCACCTACGGGCGCGACCTGCATCTGGCTCTCGTCTATCCGCCGCAGGTCGCCGAGTCGGACAGCCTGAACAACCCGAGCAACCTGGCTGTGTGGCCGGGCCCCGGCGTGCCTGGTCGCAAACAGTGTCTGGACCTCGTCTCCGCCCAGGGCATTGCCATGACCGAGGTGAAGAAGGGCACGGTGCTGTGCGTGCGGACCGGCGGCGGGCGCATCGCACGGCTCACGGTCACCACGGCGAGCAACGACCCCACCGTGGGCGTGGAGGCGCGGACGACCGTGTGGTCGGAGGTCCTGGAGCAGTGAGCGGTCAGGGCCAGAGCAGCTCCCGTACCCACTCGCCCCCGTCCCGCCGGTAGCGCAACCGTACGTGCCGCCGCCGCTCGTCGCCCTGGAAGAACTCGGCCTCGTACGGGTCGAGGACGTACAGCGTCCACGTCGCCGCGTCCGCGTCCGGTTCCGCCTCCGCCCGCTCCCAGGCCGCCTCGCTCGCCCGGGTCAGCGTCGCCACCGAGTCCAGTACCTCACTCTGGTGGCCCACCAGCGCGGCGGCCAGCGCGCCCGCCGAACGGGCGTGGAGGTCGGCGTACGCCTCCTCGGCGGGCGCCGTCGTGACGCGCCCGCGCAGGCGGACCTGGCGGCCCTGCGCCGGCCAGTAGAAGCCGAGGGCCGCGTGCGGGGCGGCGGCCAGCTGGCGGCCCTTGGCGCTGGTGGCGTGGGAGGCGAAGTGCCAGCCGCGCTCGTCCGCGTCGTGCAGCATCACCGTCCGTACGTCGGGCCGCCCGTCGGCGTCGACGGTGGCCAGTGACATGGTGTGCGGCTCGGCCTGCCCGGCCTTCGCCGCTGACAGGAACCACGCGCGGAACAGCGGCAGCGGCGTGGCGGGCGCGGTGTCCGGGTCGAAGGCGGGCAGATCGGTGTCCCAGACGCGCAGCGAGCGCAGGGTGTCATGGAAGTCATGGAAGTCGTGAGAGCCGTGGAAGTCGGTCATGGCGACATCCTGCGGGACGGGTGGGCGCGAGGCACGTACGCGTACGGGCGGCGCGGCACCGCTGTCGTACCGGTCCGGGAACGGGAACGCCGACGGAGGTCGGGGTCGACCGCCGTCGGCGCGACAGGACGTAAGGGACGTGAACGTAAGGGAAGGGGGTGGGTGAGGAAGGGCGTTACCGCGTCGGCTTCTTGCCCGTGATGCCGAGGTGGACCAACAGCGCCAGGTTCGGCCGGAGTTCGGCCTGCTTCACGCCCCAGGCCTGGAAGCCCTTCTGGTGCGAGGCGACCGACGCCAGCATCGAGACGAGGGAGCCGGCCATCGCGGCCGGGTTGACGTCCTTGTCGACCTTGCCCTTGGACTGGAGCTCCTTGACCGCGTCCGTAAGGGAGTTGGTCACCGAGGTCAGCAGCTTCATGCGGATCTTGTAGAACCGCTTGTCGCCCTCCGCGGCCCCCAGGTCCACCACGCGCAGGATGGCGTCGTGCTTGCGCCAGAAGTCGAGGAACCCCTCGACCAGCTCCTCCGACGACTGCCATCCCGCCTTGCCGACCCAGGTCCGGCCGGAGGCCAGTTCGGTCAACGACGAGCCCTGCTTGGCCATTTCGTCCGCGATCTCCAGGACGGCGCCCTCGACATCGGGGAAGTACTGATAGAAGGTCGCGGGTGACGTGCCCGCCTTCCGGGCCACGTCGATGACTTTGACGTCCCGGTACGGCGAGGAGCTGAGCATCTCGCTGAGGCAGTCGAGCAGCTTCTGCCGCGTCGCCTGTCCGCGTCGGCCGGCCACACGGCCGTCGACGGTGCGTACTTGTCCTGTCATGCAGTCAGCTTACCGACGGGTGATCGGGGCGCGATTCGGCCGACTGCAAATGGGTGCGGAGGGCCCGCGGTGCCTCCCCGGGTCCGCGCGTGGAGGTGCCGGGAGGCGCGGTCCGCCAGTCCCCGCAAGGGCGCCGCAGCCTCGGCCGACGGCGCCGGCCGCTGGGGCTCCGCCCGGCGCAGAGGCTTCACTTTCGGCCAATAGGATTATCAACAGCCTGTGGATAACTTTGGTGGATAAGCCGGGCGGCGCGGCTCCCGGGGTGCCTCCGCCACCCCTCGGCCGCGCCTGATGGGTACAGGTGTGCGATTTCTTTCCCTGCGGTGCCCGCCCCGCGCCGTTAACTTGACTGTGACGGGTGCCACACCGTCCGCGCGAAGGAAAGGGGTCAGGTCCATGGCCGCATTCACAGAGGGCACGCCGTGCTGGGTGGACGTGCTGCTCCCCGACCTCGCGGCGGGCAAGCGCTTCTACGGCGAGCTCTTCCACTGGACGTTCGACGACGGCGACCCGGCCTACGGCCAGTACACCAACGCCTACAGCGACGGCCGGCGCGTCGCCGGTCTGGCGCCCAAGGGGGACGGCCGGATGCCCACCGTCTGGGGCGTGTACTTCGCCACCCCGGACGCCGTCGCCACCAGTCGCCGCATCCTGGAGGCGGGCGGCCGGATGATCACGGACCCCGTGCCGATCGGACCGCACGGGACGATGGCGCTGGCCGTGGACACGGGCGGCGCCGTGTTCGGCCTGTGGGAGGCCGGCGAGCACAGCGGGTTCCAGGTCCAGGGCGAGCCGAACTCCTTCTGCTGGACCGAGGTGTACACCCGGCAGAAGGACCCCGTGGACGCCTTCTACGAGACCGTCTTCGGCTTCCAGGTCCGCGACCTGGACGACGCCTCGATCGACTTCCGGGTCTGGTCGCCCGCGGGGACGCAGGCGAGCGACGAGAACGCCATCGGTGGCCGCAGCGTGATCACCGACGCCTTCCCCGCCGAGATGCCCGCCCACTTCCTCGTCTACTTCGCCGTCGACGACTGCGACGACACGGCCGCCACCGCGCAACGCCTCGGCGGGCGCGTCACCGAGCCGCCCTTCGACACCCCGTACGGCAGGATCGCGGTCCTCGCCGACAACCAGGGAGCCGTCTTCGCCGTACTCGCCGAGCCCAAAGCGGCGTAAGGGGGGTGAGTGGGGTGTCCGAATCGGGGTGAGACACCCCGATCCGCCCCCGGGTTCGCAACCACCGCCCCGGACAGGAACAATCAGGGGCGACGGGGCCGTACTTTCATGGCCCCTACGGGGAGGTGGCAGGCAAGTGGAGCAGCTCACGCAGCACGACCCGAGGCGGATCGGCCCCTTCGAGGTGCTGGGCCGGCTCGGTGCCGGTGGCATGGGCCTTGTCTATCTCGCCAGGTCGGCGTCCGGCCGACGCGTGGCGATCAAGACGGTGCGGACCGAACTCGCCGAGGACCAGCTGTTCCGCGTCCGCTTCACGCGCGAGGTGGAAGCCGCACGGGCGGTGTCCGGCTTCTACACGGCGGCGGTGGTGGACGCCGACCCGCGGGCGGCGGTGCCGTGGCTGGCCACCGCCTACGTCCCGGCGCCCTCCCTCGAGGAGATAGTGAACGAGTGCGGGCCGCTGCCCGCCCAGGCGGTGCGCTGGCTGGCCGCCGGCATCGCCGAGGCCCTGCAGTCGATCCACGGGGCCGGCCTCGTCCACCGCGACCTGAAGCCGTCGAACGTGCTCGTCGTCGAGGACGGCCCGCGCGTCATCGACTTCGGTATCGCCTCAGGCGTGTCGAACACCCGGCTGACGATGACCAACGTCGCCGTCGGCACGCCCGCGTACATGTCACCCGAGCAGGCGAAGGACTCCCGCAGCGTGACCGGCGCGAGCGATGTCTTCTCGCTCGGCTCGACGCTCGTGTTCGCGGCGACCGGGCACGCGCCGTTCCACGGCGCCAACCCGGTCGAGACCGTCTTCATGCTGCTGCGCGAAGGCCCCGACCTGGAGGGGCTGCCGGACGAGCTGCGGCCCCTGATCGAGGCCTGCATGCGGATGGAGGCCGGGCGGCGGCCGTCCCCCGCCGACCTCCAGGCGCAGCTCGCGCCGCACCTGTTCTCCGGGAGCGACGACAGCGGTACGGCGTCGGCGTGGCTGCCGTCGCGGGCCACCGCGATGATCGAGGCGCGCCGGGGCGGACGCCCGAACCCGCCCCCGCCGCCCGCCCCTCCGGCCCCGCCCGCGCCGCCGGTCGCGCCCCCGCCGAACGCCGGGCCGTCGAACTCCGTCCCGGCTCCGGGGCCCGGCGGCGACTGGGACGCCGCCTGGCGCGGCAACCACGGCGGTGGCGGCAGCGACCCGCGTACGGGTCACCTCGCCCCGCCCGCCCAGCCCGGCGCCCCCGTCCGGCTCGCGGGCGCCAGGGTGCCCATCGGCCCGGGCCCGCGGGTCTCCGACACGCGCGCCGCGCTCGCGGCGGCCGACCCCGCCGGCCCCGCGACCACCGGCTGGGTCCGCCCGCCCGCGGGCCTGCCGAACGGCGCGGAACCGCCGCCCTCCGGCCCGCCGGTCCCCGCCCCGGCCCCGCCGCCGGCCCCGGAGAACGTGGGCCCCGGCCACTGGCGCCCCTGGCGTTTCCGCATGTCGAACGATGTGTGGGGCACCCCGATCGTCGACGGCGACCTCCTCTACGTCACCTCCTTCGAGGTGCACGCCCTGGACGTGGCCAGCGGCCGGCGCCAGTTCAAGACGCGGGACGTCGCCTGGTGCATGGCGGTCGCCGGGGGCCGCATCCACGCCTCCGACGGACCGTCGCTGTACGCCCTCGACGCGCTCGACGGCAGCGAACGGTGGCGCCTGCGGGCCGACGCCTGGGTCTACTCCCTCAAGGTCGACCGCGGCACCGTCGTCACCGGCACGCGCGGCGGCGGCGTCCAGGGCTGGGAAGCCTCCAACGGCGCCAAGCTCTGGGAGATCACCGGCGCGCAGACCGACTTCGAGACGCCGGAGGGCGGCCCGGTCATCCACGGCGACACCGTGTACGTATGGCAGGACGCCCGCCTGCGCGCGCTCGACGCCCGCACGGGCACCGAACGCTGGTCGTACCCGATCGGCGACGCCGCCTCCTGCGGCGGCGTACCGGTGCGCGTCACCCCGGCGGAGGACGGATACGTCTACGTCGCCGCCGGCACCCGCGTCCTGTCCGTCGACATCATGTCCGGCCACGTCCGCTGGCACTTCGAGGCGCCCGCGGTCTTCCTCTCCCCGGCCGCCTTCGCCCCCGGCCCGGCCGTCACCGGCGGCGGGGTGTACCTCGCCGACTACCTTGGCACGGTGTACGCACTCGACGCCACGACCGGCAAGGACCGCTGGCGCATCGCCACCGAGTCCCGCCAGTCGACCGAGCCGGTGCTCATCGCCGACGGCAACATCCACGTCGGCAGCGGCAGCGCCCTGTACACCCTCGACGCGGTGACGGGCACACCGAGATGGCGGTTCGCGGCGGGCGGAGCCATCATCGGCGCGCCGGTCGTCGCCGACGGGCGTCTGCACTTCGGCTCGGCGGACCACGTGCTGTACACGCTCGACGCGAGCGGCGGGCAACTGCGCTGGAAGCTGACGACGGGCGGCGAGATCACGGGCTCGCTGGTGGCGCGCGCCGGCGTGGTCTACGCGTGCAGCAAGGACCGCTGCGTGTACGCGCTCGACGCGGTGAAGGGGACGGCCACGGGGCGCAGCGGCGCGCGCTAGCCCCGCGGGGTCTGGCCGTGGCCGGGGCCCTGCGATCCGTAGGGGTCGTCGGGCCCGTACGACCGGGTGTCGTCACGCCCGTACGGATCGCCGTGCCGGTAGCCGTCGTCCGGGTGGCCGCCTCCGTATCCGTAGCCCTGCCCCTGCCCGTGCCCGTACTCGTCGCCGTCGGGCGGGTACGTCTCGGGCTCGCGCTCACGCCGCTCACGCGCCCGGCGCCGCAGGGCACGGCGCCCGCTCATCACCAGGGCGGCCAGCAGCAGGAGTACGCCTCCGGCCAGGGCGATCACCACGCCCCAGCCGAGCCCGGAGCCGTCGGTCTCCAGGGCCAGCCCGTCCGCGGCCTGGCTCTGGCGGACCATCCACAGGACGGTGAAGCCCAGCACCACCACGCCGGCGAGCGTCACCAGCAGGCGCGACCGCAGCACCAGCCCGATCAGCGTCAGCAGCGCGGCGACGGCGAGCGGCAACAGGAGGGACGTGAACAGATCGGCCTTGGTAGCGGTGATGCCGCCGAACAGGTCCGCGACCCGGTAGTCGCGTCCCTGACGGCCCTCGTACCAGGCACGGAAGGGACTCCATACGGCGGCCGTCGCTCCGACGAGAGCGAGGATGCCACCGAGGGCGTTGCGGACCATGGCATCGGCCTCCTTGCGGTCCGGGCTCTCGCTCCCGACGCTACGCCGGGGCAGGGGGCACCGCCACAGGAGTGCGCGTGGCTGCGGGAGGGCGCCGTACGCGATCGACGCTGCCCTGGCCGTCATCGCCAGGCGCCAACCGGGCCGCGTCATCCTCTTCACGTCGGACGAGGACGACATGGTCAAGCTGTGCGGAGCGGATGTGCACGTCCGGCGCGTATGACGGCGAAGAAGACGAAGGAGGGGCCGGATCAGCGATCCGGCCCCTCCTCGTCGGCCCTCTCAGCCCCGAGGCTCAACCGGCAGGTGGTTGTCGCCCAGGGGGACCACGACGCCGTCGGCGAGCCGGACCCCGGCGGGCACGGACACGGCGTGGCTGTCGGCCGGGGCGGGCGTCGCGACGCCGGCGGCGACGGCCATGACCATCAACGTCGTGCCCAGCAGGCGCTTGGTGCGAGTCATTCCATCTCCCGTGAACGATGTGGCTGCGAATGCCGCAGCCGCGGCGGCTCCCCCTCCGCACCGCCGCGGCCGCACCCCGTCGGGATGTGAGTCTCAGATACCCGCGGGCGGTGCGGGCGTGTGGTTGTCGCCCATGGTGGTGATGGTGTCCTTGGGCGGCGCGGGCGTGTGGTTGTCGCCCATGGTGGTGATGGTGTCCTTGGGCGGCGCCGGCGTGTGGTTGTCGCCGAGCGTGGTGATGGTGTCCTTGGGCGGCGTGGGCGTGTGGTTGTCGCCCATGGTGGTGATCTGCTCGCTCTTCTTGGCGTCGCTCATCATCGTCTCCCCGTTCTTTGCGGCAGTGATGGAATGCGCCCGTTCGGTGACTCCCCCGTGGTCTCCGAACGGGCGCACCGGGACCGCTCACCTTAGCGGCGGGGCCCCTGCCGATCCGTCTGTCCCCCGACGCGGCGGATCGATGCACCCAGAGTGCCGGGCGCCGATAAACGAACGCTGAACGCCGGTGTTGCGTGGGCTCAGGCCACCGCCACCGGATTCAGCAGAAGCCGCACTCCCTCGGCTTCGGGTGCTTCCAACTGCTCGTAGAGCGACAGGGCTTCCTCCCAGCAGGCCCGGGCACGATCCCGTTGCCCGAGGGCGGCGAGAGCCCTGCCCAGAGTGGTGAGGACGTTGCCCCGCATACGGTCGCCACCGATGCAACCGTTCGCGAGAGCCTGCTCGGCGTGCTGGGCGGCGATCGCGGGTCGTCGCGCGGCGACGTGCGCCTCCGCGATGCGGAAATAGGTGGCGCCCTCCCACAGGCGCTGACGGTTCTTCCCGAAGCTGTGCAGCGCCTCGTTGAACTGCTCCAGGGCCTCGGCGTGGCGGCCGGCGTGGGAGAGCGCGACCCCGAGGGCGTAGCGGCCATTGGCCAGGCGCAGGTCACTTCCGATGCGCTCGTAGAGGCTGATGCCCTGACGGGCAAGCGCTATGGCACTGCTCGAGCGGTTGGTGAGCAGGTGGAGACGCGAGAGGTTGCACAGGGCGCTCGCCTCCCCCGGAAGGTTCCCATCCAGGCGAGACCCCTCCCTGCCGTTGAGCAGGTGCTCCTCCGCCTCGGCGAACCGTCCTTGGTTGAAGGCGATGATCCCCCGGTCGTTGTCCGCCCAGTACACCGGCGCCGTGTCGCCGACCTCCGTGGCCAGGGCCCTGGCATTACGGGCCTCCTCGTCGGCCTCGTCGTAACGGCCCGCCACCAGGTGGACGTTGGTGAGGGCCGTGCGGGCGCGGGCTTCGGTGCGGGGGTCGTGCGCCGCGCGGGCCGCGTCGCGGGCCGCCACCGCCGCCGACTCGTACTGCTTCGAGTTGGCGCCCGACTCCGCCAGGTCCTTCGCCGCCCACAGCAGGTCCACCGCGCGCCGCAACCCGCTGCCCTCCGTCGACTGGCGGGCACACGCCAGCAGGCAGTTCGCCTCCGTGTAGAGCCAGTCCAGCGCCGCGTGGCGGTCCGTGAAGGTCAGGCCCTCGTACGTCGTCGGTTCCAGGTGGTCGACCAAGCGGTCCCCCGGGCGTTCGAGCGCGTACACGCACCTCGCCGTCGCCAGGTAGAAGTCCAGCAGGCGCGAAAGGGCCGACTCCCGCTCCGACGGCGACCGTTCGTCACGTTCCGCACACGCACGCGCGTAGAGGCGGACCAGGTCGTGGTAGCGGTAGCGGCCCGGGGCGGCGGACTCCAGGAGGGAGGTGTCCACCAGGGACTCCAGGAGGTCCTCCGCGGCGTGGAGGGGAAGGTCCAGGATCGCCGCCGCCGCGGCGAGGGAGATGTCCGGGCCGTCGGCGAGGCCCAGGAGGCGGAACGCGCGGGCCTGGGCCGGTTCCAGCTGGCCGTAGCCGAGTTCGAAGGTGGCCTTGACCGCCAGGTCCCCCGCCTGGAGCTCGTCCAGGCGGCGGCGTTCGTCCGCGAGTTTGGCCGCCAGGACGGACACCGTCCAGGTGCGGCGCGCCGCGAGGCGGGAGGCGGCGATGCGGATCGCGAGCGGGAGGAACCCGCACGCGGCGACCACGTCGAGGGCGGCCTCGCGCTCCGCCTGGACCCGCTCGGCGCCCACGATCCTGGTGAAGAGCTGGAGCGCCTCCTCCGGCGACATCACGTCCAGGTCCACCAGGTGCGCCCCGGCCAGGTCGACCATGCGGACGCGGCTGGTGACGAGCGCCGCGCACCCGGCCGTGCCCGGCAGCAGGGGACGGACCTGCGCCGCGTCCCGCGCGTTGTCGAGCAGGACGAGGACCCGCCGGCCGGCGAGCGTCGAGCGGTACAGCGCCGCCCGCTCCTCCAGGGTGTCGGGGATGGCGGAGTCCGCCGTGCCCAGGGCGCGGAGAAACGCCCCGAGGACGGTCTCGGGCTCGGCGGCCCGCGCGCCCGCGCCCTGGAGGTCCACGTACAGCTGCCCGTCGGGGAAGTGCGGCCGCGCGGCGTGGGCGACGTGCACGGCGAGCGTCGTCTTGCCCACCCCGCCGATCCCGGCGAGCGCCGACACGGCCATGACGGAACCCTCGGCCGTGGCCAGTCGGCGGCCCAGGTCCCGTACGGACCCGGCGCGCCCGGTGAAGTCCGGGACCGTGGCGGGCAGTTGCGCGGGGTTCGACAGCGTGGGCGCGGGGGAGGGCTCCTCGACCGGACGGGCCAGTTCCGCGTCCGCCCGGAGGATGCGCTGCTGGAGCCGGGCCAACTCCGGCCGCGGGTCGACGCCGAGTTCGTCCGCGAGGAGCCGTCGCGTGTCCGCGTACACGGCGAGCGCCTCCGCCTGGCGCCCGCTGCGGTACAGCGCCAGCATCAGCAGCTCCCGCAGCCGTTCGCGCAGCGGGTGCGCCGCGGTCAGCGCCGTCAGCTCGGACACGGCCTCCGCGTGCAGCCCGCAGTCCAGGTCCAGGTCCAGCCGGGTCTCCAGGAGCTGGAGCCGCCACTCCTCCAGCCGGGCGCGCTGCGTCTCGGCGTAGGGTCCGGGCACCGAGGCGAGGGGTTCGCCGTCCCACAGGCCCAGCGACTTGTTGATCAGGACCCGCGCCTGGCCGCGCTCCCCGGAAGCCCGGGCCTTCTCCGCCTCGGCGGCCAGTTCCTGGGCGACGTTCAGGTCGAGGGCGTCGGCGCGGCCGCGGATCGCGTACCCGCCGGACTCGCTGACCAGCACCTGGGGCGGCAGCACCTTGCGCAGCCGGGACGCGTACGTCCGCACCGCCGCGAGCGCCTGCGAGGGCGGTTCGTCGCCCCAGATGGCGTCGATCAGCTCGGACGCCGTCGCGGTACGCCCGTCCCGCAGCAGGAGCGCGGCGAGCAGGGCCCGCTGCTGCGGTGATCCGGAGGGCAGGGCCTCGCCGTCGCACCAGGCGCGCACCGGGCCGAGCACGCCGAAGCGCAGATCGCCGCTCGCACGAGCGGGACCTGGACGCGGAGCGCGCTGCTCCGGCACTCGCGGCCCGTTGTCACGGCCCATAGCTCCCCCTGCCCCGTACCGCTGGTTTCGCCCTCGACAGTGTGCCTTGTCGATGGTGAATGCGTCAGCAGTGGGTGACGCTCTGCACAAGGTCGTCACTCATGCGTGTGAGGGGCGGGGGGGTGACCGAGCGGTCAGGTCACCGTGGGTTCGACCGTGGGCCTGGCCGTGCCGTCGGGCATCCCGGCGGCCGGTTCGCCGGGCGGCTCGAAGCCGGCGAGCATCTCCTCCAGGCCACGCTGGTCGGGCCCGGCGAACGGATCGGCCGCCGGTGCGGAGGCGAGCGTCTCCAGGAACTCCGGCGAGCGCCCGCCGGCGGGCGGCGGATGGGTGCTGAGGATGCGCTCGGGCGTCATGACGCGCAGCGGCTCCAGCGTGCTGAGGAACGTCTCCCGGTCGACCATGTGCACCCACGGGCTGACGACCGTCGCCCACAGCAACTGCCCCGCCCGCAGCGTGTCCGGCGGTACGTCACCCACGTCGTCGGTGGCGGCCGGCTCGGCGGAGGGCAGCGCGCCCCGAAGCAGTCGGAGCTGAAGCACGCCCCCGACCCGGTGTCGTAGAACCCGACGGTCGCGGGGCTGTCGTACAGCGGCGGACGGAACCCGGTCAGCGTCCGGTCACCGACGTCGAGGCTCCGGCCCGGGTTGAGCAGGTACACGCGGTCCATGGGCAGCGGGCGGTACGTCGACATGATCCCCGCCCCCAGGAAGGTGGTCACCACCCGTGCCTTCGGGGCGGCCGCCGAGGAGGTCGAAGATCGCTCCGGTGTGGTCGCGGTCCGGGTGGGTCAGCCAGATCCACCGGATGTCGGGCACATCGACCGCGGAACCCGGCGCGTCCATGAAGCCCCGGTCGGGGAGGCTGAGCCCGGTGTCGACGACGACGGGTTCCGCGGCGTGCAGCACGAAGGCGTTGACCGTCAGAAAACCGATGCCCGGCACGGGGAGATGGTCGTTGAGGACGGTGACGTCACGTCCGAGGCGATGGATGAGCATGCGGTCGGCCTCCTCCCTCCGAGTCTCCTCGCGCCCCACGCGGACATCAAGGGAGCAATGGGACAACAGCCGTGTCAGCGTGCCGACTTCGGCTTGGCGCGGAAGTGCATGCGCTCACCCTGGCGCCCGAGGAGGCTGAGGACCTCGACCGGGCCGTCGCCGGTGCTGCCGAACCAGTGGGGCACACGCGTGTCGAACTCGGCCGCCTCACCGGCGCCCAGCGTCAGGTCGTGCTCGCCCAGCACCAGCCGCAGGCGCCCGGCGAGCACGTACAGCCACTCGTAACCCTCGTGGACGCGCGGGTCCGGCTCGTCGTGGCCGGCCGGGATGACGACCTTCAGCGCCTGGAGCGGGCCCGGCTGGCGGGTCAGCGGCACCACCACCTTGCCGCCCCGGTCGCGCGGCGCGAGACGGACCCGCGGATCGCCGACCTCCGGAGCGCCGACGAGCTCGTCGAGGGGGACCTGGTGCGCCTGCGCGATGGGCAGCAGCAGCTCCAGACTGGGACGCCGCTGCCCGCTCTCCAGGCGGGAGAGGGTGCTCTTGGAGATGCCGGTGGCCTCGGCGAGCGCGGTCAGGGTGACGCCGCGCCGGGTGCGCAGGCGCCTGAGGCGGGGGCCGACGTCGGCGAGGACGTCGGCGAGCGGGGGCGAGGACTCCATGCCCCACCCGTACCTCCCGCTTCCGGTACCGGCAAGAGGTGTTGCCGAAACGGCAACGACGGGCCGGTGTCAGTGGTCGCCTGATGAATCGGACCATGCCGAACGCACACGAGCTCGTCGTCCGGGGCGAGGACTGGTACGGCCGGGAGCTGGGCGCCGGGACGACGTACACCGGATGCACCTTCTACGACACGGACTGGACCGAGGTCGTCAGCGAGGGTGCCGTCTTCGACGGGTGCGTCTTCTCGGGCGTGCGGTTCAACGCCTCACGCCATACGGCGACGGCGTTCACGAACTGCTCTTCCGCACGTGCCGCTTCTTCGACACGCGCTTCGAGGGCTGCAAGCTGGTCGGCAGCCGCTTCGAACGGTCGACGTTCGCCCTCCTTGAGGTGGCGGGCGGTGACTGGTCGTTCACCACGCTCCACACCGCCGACCTGCGCAAGGCCGACTTCGACGGCGTCCGCCTGCGCGAGGCGGACCTGACCGCCGCCCGCCTGGAGGGGGCGCGCCTGGCCCGCTGCGACCTCGCCGGCGCCCTCCTGACGGGCGCGGACCTGCGGGGCAGCGACCTGTCCTCCCTCGACCCGCTGCGGGTCGAGGCGAGGGGCGCCCGGATCGACCTCGAACAGGCGGCGGTGCTCGCGACGGCGCTGGGGTACGAGGTGGGGTGAGCGGCCAGGGGGCTCAACGGCGGCGGATCTCGACCATGAAGCAGCCGAACTCCACGGCCCGTACGTGCACCAGCGCGACCTCCGGGTCGGCGAAGACATCGCGCAGGACGCCGTCCACCTCGGCGGCCCGTTCCCTGGGGAGCTCGATCAGGGTGCCGCCGAGGATGCGCCCCTGGGCGCCGTAGGCGCGCAGCACGCGACGCGCTCCGTGCAGGCCGGCCGGGTAGCGGGGGCCGGAGGTCTGCCCGCCGCACTCCTCGGCGTGGACGAAGACGGGGCCGCACTCGTCGTACGGGCCGGGATCGACCCCCGCTCCGGCCGCCCAGCGCTCCCACCGCGCGCTCGCCCCTGTCCGGCGTCCGCCGCACCCCGGCGCCCCCGCGCCGCCCGGGGCGCGGCGCGGGGAAACGTGCCCCGGGGCGCGCGGGGAAACTCGCCCCCGGGCGCGGCGGGAAACAAGGCGCGTGCGGCCCAAGCCGGCGCCCAGGAGGGGCATGGCACGCCGCTCCCCACGTCGGCTGAAACACGCCCTGGCAACGGCCGAAAAAAGTCTTGGGAAAAATTTAAAACGGGCAAAATGGACACCGCTGCGGTTCCCGCATACCGAACAATCGCCTGGGCGCCCACCAAAGAGGTGGTCGATGACGGAGGAGCGTCTTTGAATCCTTGACCATCGGCCGCACCTCACCTCGTAAAGCAAGGTGAAGATCCCGGACTTCCATCTTCCGGATGTGGAAACCGCAGCACCTAACGTCCCTGTCATGACTCAGGTGGAAGCGCGGCCCCAGGCCGGAGACACGGTAAGGGGCGTCACCCGAATGGGCGACTCCGACGACATGCGGACCAAGGGACTCGGCGGGAACTCCGTCGGGCTGATGGGCAGTGCCGTCATCGGCATCTCGACCGTCGCCCCTGTGTACTGCCTGACCTCGACCCTCGGCTCGACGGCCGGCGAGGTCGGGCTCCAGATGCCCGCCGTCTTCCTCGCGGGCTTCCTGCCCATGCTTCTGGTCGCCTTCGCGTACCGCGAGCTCAACAAGGTCATGCCCGACTGCGGCACGTCCTTCACCTGGACGGTGAAGGCCTTCGGCCCCCGCGTCGGCTGGATGTGCGGCTGGGGCCTGGTGATCGCGACGATCATCGTCCTCTCCAACCTCGCGGGCGTCGCCACCTCCTACTTCTGGCTCCTGGCCGGAGAGATCGCCGGCAACCCGGACGTCGCCGCCCTGGACGACAACAAGGCCGTCCACATCCTCACCTGCCTCACCCTCATCGCCATAGCGACCGCCATCAGCTACCGGGGCATGACGGCCACCAAGGGCGTCCAGTACACGCTGGTCGGCCTCCAGCTCGCGGTCCTGGCGATCTTCGTCGTCATGGCCTTCACCAAGGTGGGCAGCCCCGAGTTCTCGACCGGCGTCGACTTCTCCTGGTCCTGGATGAACCCCTTCGCGGTCGAGTCCTTCTCCGCCTTCACGGCCGGACTCTCCCTCGCGATCTTCATCTACTGGGGCTGGGACGCCTGCATGGCGACCAACGAGGAGACCACCGGCAGCGCCAAGACCCCCGGCCGCGCCGCGCTCATCACCATGGTCGTCCTGGTCGGCTCGTACCTGGCCACCGGCATCGCCGCCCAGATGGTCGTCGGCTCCGGCGACAAGGGCCTCGGCCTGGCCAACCCGGACACCTCCGACAACGTCTTCGCCGCCCTCGCCGGGCCGGTCATGGGCGGTGTCCTGGGCGTCACCCTGTTCGTCGCGGTCCTCGCGTCCGCCGCCGCCAGCCTCCAGACCACCTTCATCCCGGTGGCGCGTACGGTCCTGGCGATGTCGACGTACGAGGCCCTGCCGCACTCCTTCACCAAGGTCCACCCGCGCTTCAAGACCCCGGGCCTGGCCACGGTCGTCGCGGGTGTCGCCACCGGCGTCTTCTACACGGTCATGACGCTGGTCAGCGAGAACGTCCTGGTCGACACGATCTACGCGCTCGGCCTGATGATCTGCTTCTACTACGCGCTGACCGCCTTCGCCTGCGTCTGGTACTTCCGCAAGGAGCTGACGAACTCGGCCAAGGACGCGCTCTTCAAGGGCGTCCTGCCGGCCCTCGGCGGCCTCATGCTCACCGCCGTCTTCGGCAAGACGCTCTACGACATGTGGGACCCGGCCTACGGCTCCGGCTCCTCCGTCCTCGGCATGGGCTCGGTCTTCGTGATCGGCGTGGGCCTGCTGCTGCTCGGTGTGGTGATCATGCTGGTGATGCAGCGCCGCAGCCCCGCGTTCTTCCGGGGCGAGGTCCTCACCAAGGAGACCCCCTCGCTGGTCGTCGCCGACTGACGACGCACAGCGCGCACAGCACCTGAGCCGGAAGGGCGGGCACCGTGGGACGGAACGGTGCCCGCCCTTCCGTATGCGTGGAAAGCGGCCGGGCGGCAAGGTGGACGGTATGTATGACCTCAACGCCATCGCCGAGGAACACCTGATCGCCGCGCACGCCGACGAGCACGGTCGGAGCGCCAACCTGATCGTGCGCGACCAGCCGCTGCGCCAGACCGTCATCGCGCTCACCGCCGGCACCTCGCTGGACGAGCACAACACTCCGCCCGCCGCCTCCCTCCAGGTGCTGCGGGGCGTGGTGAGGGTGACGATGCCGTCCGGGGACGTGGAGCTGACCATGGGCTCGCTCTACCTGCTGCCGCACGAGCGGCACGGGCTGAAGGCCGTGACGGACGCGGCCGTCCTCCTCACCGCCGTGAACGACTGACCGACAGGGGGCCGTTCGGGCATGATCGCGTCATGGCTGATCATCCGGAGAAGAGAACCGAACCCGCCCTGGTGGCCGACGAGCGCGCCACGCTGACCAGCATCCTGGAGTACCAGCGCGACACGCTCGCCCTGAAGTGCGGGGGCCTCACCCCCGGGCAACTGCGGACCCGAGTTCGACGTGGACGACGTGAGCGCCCGCCCACCGGGCTCCGGCCCCGGCCCCGGCACCGGCACCGGCTCCGGCCCCGACGCCGATGTCGATGTCGATGAGGCGTTCCGCGTCTGGCGGGAGGAGTGCGCGCGGTCGCGGGCGATCGTCGACGCCGCCGACTCCCTCGACGCCACCGGACGCCACGGCGAGCGGACCTTCTCGCTGCGCTACATCCTCACCCACATGATCGAGGAGTACGCGCGCCACAACGGCCACGCCGACCTGCTGCGCGAGCGACTCGACGGCGTCACCGGCGAGTGACTACCGCGCGACCCCGAGGAAGACGGGGTTCGTGAACGCCGCCAGGGCGCCCGGCAGCCCCGGCACCGTCGCCGGGTGGCGCACCTCCGCCCGTACGTAGGAGGCGTACGCGGCGGTCGTCGTCCATTCGACCGTGCCCGTGCCCGACGCGGGCAGGTCCGCCGTGTGCAGGGTGCCCTGGTCGGTGACGAACCGCGCCGTGCGGCCCGGCGCGCCGGACACCTCCAGGCGCACGGTCACCGGCGCGTCCGGCGCCACCCGCAGCCGCTCCCCGATGCCCGCGCGGGCGCCGCGCCCGCCCACCGCCGAGAACGTCAGCGAGACGGCCGACGACTCCGCGACGTACGAGCGCCCCGCGCGCAGCCCGTCCAGGATCGCCTCCCGGGACAGCTCCTCGGCCAGGACGACCGTCTGCGGTTCGCCCACGCGCTGCGGCTCCCGGTGGGCGTCGCTGCCGCCCATCGCCGGGGTCCACGTCCCGCGCCCGGTGGCGAGCGCGGCGTCCCAGTCGGCGAGCGCCACCTCGTCCTCCGGTGTGTACGGGCCGTTCCACACCTCCACCACGTCCGCCTCGCCGAAGCCGAACTTCCAGGCGCAGCCGACGCAGGTGGCGTGCGGGTGGGCGGGGACGACGAGACCGCCGGCACGCCGGATCCCGCGGGCGAACCCGCCGAAGCGGTTGTCGCGGGCCCGGTAGCGCCAGTCGACGAACGTGCCGGGGTCGGTGCCGACGGCCACCACGTGCCCGGTGCGCGTCGTGACCTCCTCCCCGGTGAGGATCAGCAGGTCGTCCCCCCACAGCCCCTGCCACGCGCCGTGCGCGGCGTGCGTGTTGTGCTCGGAGGTGTTGATGAAGTCCAGACCGGCGGCGCGGGCGGCGGCGGCGATCTCGGCGGGGGTGCGCCTGCCGTCCGAGTACACGGAGTGCAGATGGCAGTCGCCCCGGTACCAGGCCCGCCCCCGCCCCCTCGCCCGCGCGGGCGGGTACACGGGCCGGCGCACCGGCCCGGGGGCGCCGTACTCGATGCCCACCGTGACGGTGTACGCGAGGCCCTGCGGGGCGACCGTGTACGGGCCGAGCACGATGTGCCAGGTTCCCGCGCGGACCGGCCCCGCGACGTACCCGGGCGTGGCGTCGTCGGCGCGGAGGAAGAACTCCGTACGCGCGCCGCCCGACCAGCCCCGGAAGCCCTGCCCGCCGAGCTCGGTGCCGCGCTCGTCGAAGACGCCGATGTCCAGGGCGTTGCCCTGCGTCCCGGCGGGCACGGCGGGCCGCTCGTACGCGTACGAAACCCGCAGCTCGCGCACCCCGCGCGGGACCTCGACCGGCAGGTACACGTAGTCGGGCGAACCGGGCGGCAGGGTGCCGCGCACGACGGTCTCGGTGCGCCCGCCGGCGAAGCTGACGCCCTCGCCCAGCACCAGAGCCCCGGCCGTACCGGCCGCGCCCACCACGAACTCGCGTCTCCCCAGCATGGGCCCACCCTCCTCGCGCGCGGTGAACGCGCCGCCAACGTACGCCGACGGTCTCGGAAATCACCGCGCCACGCCATACGTTGGCCGTATGCGCATCGCGACCACGATCTTCCTGACCGATCAGACGATCACCCCCGTCCGGCTCGCGCGCGAGTTGGAGCAGCGCGGGTTCGCCGGGTTGTACGTCCCCGAGCACAGCCACATCCCCGTCGAGCGGACCAGCCCCTACCCGGCGGGCGGTGTCCTGCCGCCCGAGTACGGCCGCACCCTGGACGCGTTCGTCGCGCTCGGCCAGGCCGCCGCCGTCACGGAGCGGCTCTCGCTCGGCACCGGGGTCACGCTCGTCGCCCAGCACGACCCGATCGACCTGGCCAAGCGGATCGCCACGCTCGACCACCTCTCCCACGGCCGGTTCACCCTCGGTGTCGGGTACGGCTGGAACCGGGAGGAGGCCGAGGACCACGGTGTCGTCTGGCGGACCCGGCGCGACTGCGTCCGCGACAAGATGGCGCTGATGCGGGCCCTGTGGGCGGAGCGACCCACGGCGTACGACGGCGAGTTCGGCTCGGTGCGCGCCTCCACCGCGCACCCGAAGCCCGTCACGGGCGCGCCCCGCACCCTGCTCGGCGGCGCGGCGGGCCCCAAGCTGTTCGCCGCCATCGCGGAGTACGCGGACGGCTGGCTCCCCGTCGGCGGCCGGGGCCTGACGGAGTCCATGCCGGTGCTGCGCGAGGTGTGGGAGAAGGCGGGCCGCGCCCCGGACACCCTGCGCGTCGTCCCCTACGCCGTCCGCCCGACCCCGGGCAAGCTGGCCCACTTCGCGGAGCTGGGCATCACGGAGGTCGTCCTCCAGCTCCCCCCGTCCCCCGAGCCGGAGGTCCTGCGCACGCTGGACGACTACGCGCAGTACCTGTAGGTGTCAGGCCGTCGCCACGGGTGCGGCACCGCCGACTTCACGCCACGGTTCAGAGGTCACGGCGCGCGGGGAGACACCGGCGCCACGGGGCGGCGAACGATCAACCGGCCGGTGGCCGCGTTGAGTTGAGGGATCTCGCCGGGCGCCTTGCGGGCGGTGCGTGCCGTGTCTTCCGGCGCCGCGGCCCGTGGCGGTCGCGCGCGTGCGGTGGCCAGGAGATCGCTACTTGTCCGCGCCGCGCACTCGTATGCTCGGGTCCATGACCGATGACCAGCACGGACGCCCCACCGAGAACGCGATGCGACGTGCCCTCAGGCGAGCCAGGGACGGGGTGGCCCTGGATGTCGCGGAGGCGGCCGTGCTGTTGCAGGCGCGCGGCGACGACCTGGAGGATCTGGCCGCGTCCGCCGCGCGGGTGCGGGACGCCGGGCTGGAGGCCGCCGGGCGGGGTGGCGTCATCACGTACTCCAAGAGCGTCTTCATCCCGCTGACCCGGCTGTGCCGTGACAAGTGCCACTACTGCACCTTCGCCACCGTGCCCGGCAAGCTGCGGCGGGACGGGCACGGGGCGTTCATGTCGCCCGACGAGGTGCTGGAGGTCGCCCGGCGCGGTGCCGAACTGGGCTGCAAGGAGGCGCTGATCACCCTCGGCGACAAGCCGGAGGACCGCTGGCCCGAGGCGCGGGAGTGGCTCGACGCGCACGGCTACGACGACACCATCGCGTACGTACGGGCCATGGCGATCCGTGTCCTGGAAGAGACCGGGCTGCTGCCGCACCTCAACCCGGGCGTGATGTCGTGGACCGACTTCCAGCGGCTCAAGCCCGTGGCGCCGTCCATGGGCATGATGCTGGAGACGACGGCGACCCGGCTGTGGTCCGAGCCGGGCGGGCCGCACCACGGCTCGCCCGACAAGGAGCCGGCCGTGCGGCTGCGGGTGCTGGAGGACGCGGGCCGCTCCTCGGTGCCGTTCACAAGTGGGTTGCTCATCGGGATCGGCGAGACGTACGAGGAGCGGGCCGAGTCGCTGTTCGCGCTGCGCCGCGTCTCCCGCTCCTACCACGGCATCCAGGAACTCATCATCCAGAACTTCCGCGCCAAGCCGGACACCGCGATGCGCGGCATGCCGGACGCGGAGCTGGACGAGCTGGTCGCCACCGTCGCCGTCGCCCGGCACATCATGGGTCCGTCCGCCTGCCTCCAGGCCCCGCCGAACCTCGTCGACGACGAGTACGGACGGCTCATCGGCGCCGGGATCGACGACTGGGGCGGCGTCTCCCCGGTCACCATCGACCACGTCAACCCGGAGCGGCCGTGGCCCGCGATCGACACGCTCGCCGAGCACTCCGCCGCGGCCGGGTTCGAACTGCGGGAACGACTCTGCGTCTACCCGGAGTTCGTCCGGCGCGGGGAGCCCTGGCTCGACCCCCGGCTGCTGCCGCACGTCCGCGCGCTCGCCGACCCGGAGACGGGCCTCGCGAACCCCGACGCGCCCGTGCGGGGCCTGCCCTGGCAGGAGCCCGACGAGGCGTTCACCGCGTCCGGCCGCACCGACCTGCACCGCGCCATCGACACCGAAGGGCGCACGGGCGACCGCCGGGACGACTTCGACGAGGTGTACGGCGACTGGGAGGCCCTGCGGGAGGCGGCGGCGCCCGGCATGGTGCCGCAGCGGATCGACACCGACGTACGCGAAGCGCTCGCCGTGGCCGGGGACGACCCGACGAAGCTGACCGACGACCAGGCCCTCGCCCTGCTCCACGCGGACGGACCCGCCCTGGACGCGCTGTGCCGCGTCGCCGACGACGTCCGCCGCGACACGGTCGGCGACGACGTCACCTACATCGTCACCCGCAACATCAACTTCACCAACGTCTGCTACACCGGCTGCCGTTTCTGCGCCTTCGCCCAGCGCCGTACGGACGCCGACGCCTACACCCTGTCGCTGGACCAGGTCGCCGACCGCGCCCAGCAGGCGTGGGACGTCGGCGCGGTCGAGGTCTGCATGCAGGGCGGCATCCACCCCGACCTGCCCGGCACGGCCTACTTCGACATCGCCCGCGCCGTCAAGGAGCGGGTCCCCGGCATGCACGTCCACGCCTTCTCGCCCATGGAGGTCGTCAACGGCGCCACCCGCACCGGCCTGTCGGTCCGCGAATGGCTGACGGCGGCGAAGGAGGCCGGCCTGGACTCGATCCCGGGCACGGCCGCCGAGATCCTCGACGACGAGGTGCGCTGGGTCCTCACCAAGGGCAAGCTGCCGACCGCCACCTGGATCGAGGTCGTCACCACCGCCCACGAGCTGGGCATCCGGTCGTCGTCGACGATGATGTACGGGCACGTCGACCAGCCCCGCCACTGGCTGGGCCACCTGCGCACCCTGGCCCGCATCCAGCAGCGGACGGGCGGCTTCACCGAGTTCGTCACCCTCCCCTTCATCCACACCAACGCCCCCGTCTACCTCGCGGGGATCGCCCGGCCCGGCCCGACGATCCGCGACAACCGGGCCGTCACCGCCATGGCCCGCCTCCTCCTCCACCCCCACATCCCCCACATCCAGACCAGCTGGGTCAAGCTGGGCGCGGACGGCGCCGCCGAGATGCTCCGCTCCGGCGCGAACGACCTGGGCGGCACGCTCATGGAGGAGACCATCTCGCGCATGGCGGGCTCCTCCTACGGTTCGTACCGCTCCGTCAAGGACCTCATCGCCATCGCGGACGCGGCCGGCCGCCCGGCCCGCCCCCGCACGACGCTCTACGGCGAGGTCCCGGAGGAACGCCGGCGGGCGGCCGAGGCGTCCGACGGGCACCTGCCGCAGCTGCTGCCCGTCGTGTAGGACGGACCGCGGGAGAACCGGGCGCCCGGCCCGACCCCGGGCGCCCGGCATCCGCTCGCGCCGCACGCGTTCGATTACAGTGCTGCGCCGGGTGTGCATGACAGGACGGGAGGGGGCGCGAGGTGAGTGCAGCAGCCGCGGCTGTCTGGGGCCGGGCCGAGCAGCAGGACTTCCGGTCCCGCGTACGGGGCTGCCTCCTCGGAGCCGCCATCGGCGACGCCCTCGGCGCCGGGGTGTCCACCCTGTCCGTCGAGGCCATCCGCGCGGCGCACGGGCCCGACGGGCTCACCGATCCGGCCCCCGCCTACGGCAGACGCGGCGCCGTCACCTCCGCCACCCAGCTGACCCTCTTCACCGTCGACGGGCTCATCCGCGCCCAGGTGCGCCGCGACACCGGCGCCTGGCACCCGCCCACCGATGTGCACCGCGCGCATCTGCGCTGGGCGGCCACCCAGCGGGACTGGGGCCCCGACGAGCGCCGCAAGGACAACGGGTGGCTCGCCTGCGAGGAGTGGCTGTACGCCCGCCGCGACCCGGCCCGGGCGACGCTCATCGGGCTCGCCGACGAAACCCTCGGCACCCTCGACAAGCCGAAGAACCCGGCCGCCCGCGACGCCGGCGCCCTCGTGCGCTCCGCGCCGTACGGGCTGCTCGTCGGCTGGGAGCCGCAGCTGGTGTGCCAGCTGGCCATCGAGTGCGCCGCCCAGACGCACGGGCACCCCGCCGCGTACCTGGCGGCCGGGGCGCTCGCCGTCATCGTGCATGGCCTGGCCCGCGGCGAGACGGTCGACGGCTCCGTGCAGCGGGCGCTGGCCCTCCTGGCGTCCCGCCCCGGCCACGAGCCGGTCACCGAGGCGCTCAAGCACGCCCTGGGCGCCGTACGCCAGGGCATTCCCAGCCCCGCGCGGATCGCGTCGCTGGGCGACACCGACGGGGAGCACGCCGAGGACGCGCTCGCCATCGCCGTCTACTGCGCGCTCGTCGGCGAGGACGTCCGGCACGGGCTGCGCCTCGCGGTCAACCACGACGGCCCGTCGGAGACGACCGGCTCGCTCACCGGTGCGCTGCTCGGCGCCCTGCACGGCGAGACCGCCCTCCCGCCCGCCTGGCTGGTCGAGCTGGAGGGGCGGCCCACGATCCTGGAGCTGGCGGACGACTTCGCCATGGAGATGACGCAGGGCCCCGCCCTGCACGGCCCCGCCGCCTCCGCGCCGGGCTGGCTGGCCCGCTACCCGAGGGGCTGACGCTCCGCGGCCTCCGGGGGCTCCGGCAGGGCCGCGCCCGCCGCGCCGCCCGCCGGGGAGCCGTCGTCGGAGTGGAGCTTGTCCAGCACGAGGTCCCGCTCCGGGGTGTCCTCCGGCTTGATCAGGCCGATCAGGATGTACAGCACCAGCGAGGTCGCCACCGGCGAGACGATCTGGACCTGCAACTCGATGCCGTCCAGGCCGTAGTTGGTCAGCCAGAAGGCGAACAGGCCGGCCGCCCACGACACCAGCGCCGCCGTCGGCCCGGACTTCCGGAACGCGCGCAGCAGCCCGAGCATGAACGGGATCGCGATGGGCCCCATCAGCCCGGCCACCCACTTGATGACGACCGTGATGATGTCCTTGAAGGCGGGGGAGTTGACCTGGGTGGCGACCGCCATCGACAGCGCGAGGAACGCGACGGTCGACCAGCGCGCGGCCAGCAGCCCGACCCGGTGCGACCAGCCGCGCGCCGCCTTGGAGAGGGCCGGCGCGATGTCCCGGGTGAAGACGGAGGCGATGGCGTTGGCGTCGGACGAGCACATGGCCATGGTGTGCGAGAAGAACCCGACGATGACCAGGCCCAGCAGCCCGTGCGGCAGCAGCTGCCCGGTCATCAGCGCGTACGAGTCGGACGCGTCCGGCTTCTCGGGGGTGATCAGCAGCGGGGCGACCCACATCGGGAAGAACAGCACCAGCGGCCAGATCAGCCACAGCACCGCGGACAGCCGCCCGGAGCGGGTGGCCTCGCGGGCGCTGGGTGTGGCCATGTAGCGCTGGGCCTGGTTCCACATGCCGCCGCTGTACTCGAAGGTCTTGATGAAGAGGTACGCGAGGAGGAACGTCAGCGTGTACGGCCCGGCGGTCGGCGCCGTGTGGCCCTGGAGTTCGGGCCGGTCCCACACGGTCCACAGGGCGCTGACCCCGCCGAGCTCCGCCAGGACGGCGACGAGCATCGCGATGCCCGCGAAGAACTGGATGACGAACTGGCCGAGTTCGGTGAGGGCGTCCGCCCACAGGCCGCCGACCGTGCAGTAGATGCCGGTGATGACACCGGTGATGAGGATGCCCTGGTTGAGCGATATGCCGGTGAAGACGGACAGGAGGGTCGCGATGGCGGCCCACTTCGCGCCCACGTCCACGATTTTCAGCAGCACGCCGGACCAGGCGAGCGCCTGCTGGGTCGGCAGGTTGTAACGATTCTTCAGGTACTCGAGCGGTGAGGCGACATGGAGCCGCGAGCGCAGCCGGTTGAGACGCGGCGCGAAGAGGTGCGCGCCGATGGCGATACCGATGGCGATGGGGAAGGACCAGGTGACGTACGAGGTGACGCCGTAGGTGTACGCGATGCCGGCGTAACCGGTGAACATGACCGCGCTGTAGCCGGACATGTGGTGGGAGATGCCGGACAGCCACCAGGGCATCTTGCCGCCGGCGGTGAAGAAGTCGCTGACGTCGTCGACGCGTTTGTGGGACCAGACGCCGATCGCGACCATCACACCGAAGTAGCCGATGAGCACGGCCCAGTCGAGACTGTTCATGTGCCCCCTCCAGGGGTCCGCCTTGTGAACGTGCGAGGCGCTTCGTCAGTACGTCGCCGAGCGGCGGGCCCCCGTGCGGGAGCGGGGACTGCGGGGATTGAACCGTCTGGCCGCCCGGTCGGTCAAGGCTTCGCCCGGTCACAGATATGAACAGCAGTCAGAAAAGGAAACGATTTTACCCGCTCTTGACCTGTTGGGCCGTTGTCGTGATCGCGGCGGCGCACCCACGATGTGGGGGCACTTCGTCAGGTCCGTACCCACGTGAACGACGCGAACGACCGCACGGGATGCGGGTCCCGTGCGGTCGGTGAAGGGAGGCCGGCCACCTCATCGGCCCGCCCGCGCGGGCGGGCGGACGCCCCCGGACACGACCGAGCCCCCTCGGCCGGGACGGCGGACCAGTCGAGAGGGCTCATACGGTGACGCTTGCCCGGATCAGAGAACTCCCGTGCTCACTTCACGCACGAACGCGTTCCAGGACTCGGGGACGAAGGTGATCGACGGGCCGGCGGGAACCTTGGAGTCCCGCACCGCGATCGCCTGGACGACGGGGGACTTGACCTCCACGCACGCGCCGTTCCCCCCGGAATAGGAGGACTTCGTCCAGGTCTCCGTGGCGCCCTGAATAATGGCCATGTTCTACGCTCCGGTTTCTGACAGAGGTGGTCGAGCTGGCGTGATCGACGCTACTCGTCAGCCGCGGAGCGCGGACCGGTCATTCACTCGACCGGATGGCATATTCAGTGCGGCCCTTCCGGCGAAGGTCGGCGGGGGTGTACCGTACCGGCCTTCATGTCCGGACCGGCGTACATCAGCGTGCGTAGTCCTTCATGACCTCGCCGATGAACTGCCGTGTCTGCTCGACGTTCAGGGCCTGGGCGCGCAGGTGCTCGTACATCACGCTGTACCGCTGCACGTCGTTCGCCTTCTCCAGGTAGAGGTCGCTGGTGACCCCCTCGATGTAGACGACGGACGAGTCGGCGGCGTCCGGGAACTCCAGGATCGCGTAGTGCCCGCTGATGCCCGGATGCGCGCCCATCTCGAACGGCAGCACCTGCACCGTGACGTGCGGCTGCTGCGACTGCTCGACCAGGTGCTCCAACTGCTCGATCATCAGCTGCTTGTCACCGACCACCCGGCGCAGCGCCGCCTCGTCGATCACCGCCCACAGCCGCAGCGGCTGCTCGGCGTCCCGGATCCGCTCCTGGCGGCGCGCCCGGACGTTGACCCGCTTCTCGACGTCGGACGGTGAACTCTCCGGCAGCGCCCCGCTGATCAGCGCCTCCGCGTACCGCCGGGTCTGCAACAGCCCCGGCACGACCTGCGGCTCGTACACACGCAGCGAGGCGGCGTCCGTCTCCAGACCGATGTAGACGCTGTACGGGATGTCGCCGAAGGCGTGCCACCAGCCCTGCTGGCGTGAGTCCTTGGCCATCTGCATCAGCGAATCGACGATACGGTGATCGTCGACCTCGTACACCCCGCACAGGTCGCGGACATCGCGCTGGCTGATGGAGCGGCGGCCGTTCTCAAGGCGGCTGATCTTCGACTGCGAGACGAGCAGCCGCTCCGCCACCTCCTCCGCCGTCATGCCCTTGAGCTCACGCAGTCGCCGCAGCTCCTGGCCCAATCTGCGTCGCCTGACGGTGGGGTTGACGTTGGACGCCACGGAAACTGCACCTCCGGCTGTCTGGCTGTAGCTGGCGTAGCTCTGCGTATCTACTGCTCAGCAGACTGCCACCAAAGCGCCGGGCGCGCTGGAAAATGGCCACACGCGCGGGAAACGCGCCAGCGCGCGGGGCGGTCCTGTGGACTGCCCCGCGCGCTCCGGTGCGGCTCCCGAACGGGTCACCGGGTGCGGTCAGGCGCTGACGACGCGGGCCATGGGTCCGGCGGCCCGTGACCGTGCCTGCATCGGTACGCCGGCGGCCTGCCGGCCGCCACCGCCCGCCGCGGAGGTGCTGGAGGTGCTGCTGCGACGGGGCTGCGCGCCCGCGCCGTTCTGGACGTCCAGCACGGCGTGCGCCACGAGCCCGCCCATGGGGTCGTGCCTGATCAGGTCCCGGAGCCTGGAGCGGGACGACCGCCCCTCATTGCCCGGGTAGAGGTGCTTGCCGAGACCGACCGCGTGGGCCAGCGCGGCAAGCGCCGCGGTCCGCGGGTCCGGCGGTACGCCGGTGCGGATCGCGCTGTCCAGCCGGGCCCTGATCTCCCGGCTGATCGCCGTTTCCGTCGCCTGGTAGCGAGTCGTCGGCAGCACCCCGCACATCTGGCCCTCGACGGCATGCACCATGCCGCACCGTTCCAGATGCGAGAGATACGTCTGGCGCAGCCCCAGCCGGGGCCCGCCGATCCAGTGGACGGCCCGCACCGGACTGCCACGCCTGCGCAGCAGCTCGAGCGCGGAGTCCAGTGTCGGATCTCCGGTCGGCCGTGGCATCACCACGGCGATACGATCCCCGTCCGGGGCTATCCGTCCTGCCAGAGCGAGCTCCACTAGCTGCGCTCCGGCGAGGCCGAGGTCGAGCGACTGCGGCTGCGCTGTGGTACCCGTGGCCGGGTCCAGAGCGAGCAGCAGAAGCTCTTCCGGAAGTGTTCTGCGGCTCCTGCCCATCCATGCCTCCCCGCGTGGATGAATGACAGGGTGACCCCTCTCACATTGGTCTGTCGAGAGTGCCTGGGTGCTTCGTACGGGAACCGGTAGGTATGTCGTTCTCGTCTTGCACCCGGGCCAAGGGCTCACACAGGACACTGGTACATGGTTCGGACAACGCGTTTTTGAAGGAGGCACGGTGGCGGGCGAGTCCCCCGGCAAGTCGGAGCAGCAGAAGTCGTCGGGGGAGACGGCTTCGAGCGAACGCGACCCGAGGGTTGCCGTGCGGCGGGGCGACGGGCCGGTCGTCGACCAGCCGACGGCGATCTTCCGGGCGCTTCCGCGCCCCGCCTCGGTCGCGCCGACGATGACGCCGGAGGCCTCCGCGGAGGCGGGGGAGCCGGCGGACGACTTGGGCGGCTCGGACGGTTCCGGCGGTTCCGCGGAAGCCTCCGACGGTCCGGTCGTTCCCGAGGACGGCGCCGTGGACGACGGTGACGCGGCCGTTTCCGGCGTCGCGTCCGGGAAGGGTGACCGCGACGCGGAGTCGTCGCGGGACGGGGACGCCCGGCTGCGGGCGGCGGTCGCCGCCTGGGTGGCCGACGAGGCCCCGACCCGTACGCCCGACAGCGGACCCGTGACCGAGGACACCGAGGACGACAGGGGCGTCAAGGGCGCCGCGAACGCCGTGGGCGCCAGGGATGCCGCGGGCGCCGGGGACGCCGAGGCCGTCGCCGAGGCCGTCGAGGATGTGCAGGGCCTCGCGGGCGCCAGGGGTGCGAAGGACGCCGCCGGCGCCAAGGGCGCCGAGGGCACGGACGGCGGAACCGCCCCGAAGGGCGACGACGCGCCCGTCGATCAGCCCACCGCCGTCTTCACGGCGATTCCGCGCAAGGCCGTGGACCAGCCGACGACCGCGCTGAAGGCGATCGCGCCCCGGACGGAGCCGGCGCCCGCCAAGCCCGCCCCCGCGCCCGCCGCCAAGCCGGCGCCCGCCAAGCCCGCGCCCGCCGCCAAGCCGGTACCCGCCCCCGCCTCCGAGCCGGCCCCCGAGTCGCCCGCCGAGCGGACCAGCAAGTTCGTCCCCCTGCGCCCGGACGACGTGCGCCCGGCCACGAAGCCGGCCCCGGCGGCCGGCCCGCGGCCCGCGCCGGCCTCCCCCGCCCCGGAGGCCTCGCAGCCCCGGGCCACCGCCGCCGCCACGCCCGCGTCCCTCACCGAGCCCGAGCGGACGAAGCAGCAGCCGCTGCCGCCCCGCCCGCCGCTGGACCTGCTCGCCGAGCTGACGAACACGCCGCCCCCGCCGGAGACACCTGTCCGTACGTTCGTGCGGCGGGTCAAGATCTGGACGCCGCTCGTCGTCCTCCTCGCGATCGTCTTTGCGATCGTGCAGCTCGTGCGTCCGCTCCCGGCCCCCACGCTGGCCCTCGCCTCCTCGTCCACGTACACCTTCGAGGGCGGCGAGCTCAAGATGCCGTGGCCCGGTGAGGGGCAGGGCGCGGTGGAGGTCGACGGGGTCGGCGTGATCGGCACGTACGGGGAGATCAAGCCCGCGCCCATCGCGAGTGTCGCGAAGACGATGACCGCGTACGTGATCCTCAAGGAGCACCCGATCACGGGCAAGGAGACGGGCCCCAAGATCGAGGTCGACGACATCGCGGAGAAGGAGGGCAGCCACGCGGACGAGTCGAAGGCGGCGGTGAAGAAGGGGGAGAAGTACACCGAGAAGCAGATGCTTCAGATGCTGATGATCCCTTCCGCGAACAACATCGCCCGTCTCCTCGCCCGCTGGGACTCCCCGTCCGAGGCCGAGTTCGTCAAGAAGATGAACGCCACGGCCAAGGAGCTCGGCATGACGAACACGACGTACACGGACCCGAGCGGCCTCAACTCCACCACCGTGTCGACGGCGGTCGACCAGCTGAAGCTGGCGAAGGCCGCCATGAAGAACGACGTGTTCCGGGAGATCGTGAACTCGCCGAACGCGACCATCCCCGGCTCCGTCGGCCGGATGGAGAACAACAACACCATCCTCCTCAAGCCGGGCGTGAGCGGCATCAAGACCGGCTCGTCCACCCCCGCCGGCGGCAACCTGCTCTGGGCGGCCAACACCGTCGTCGACGGCAAGGAGCGGCGGATCGTCGGCATGGTGATGGGCGCGCAGAACGCCGCCCTGCTCCACGACAAGCTGACGCTCGCCATAGAGACGTACAGCTACGACCTCATCAAGGCGGCGCAGGACCGCGTCACCTCCGCCACCGTCGTCAAGAAGGGCGAGGTCGTCGGGTACGTCGACGACGGTCTCGGCGGCCGTACCCCGGTGGTGGCGACGAAGGACCTGAGGCCGGTGGGCTGGCCGGGCCTGAAGGTCGACCTGGAGCTCGCCGCCGGCGGGAAGACCCTGCCGCACGCCGCGAAGGCCGGCACCGTGGTCGGTGAGATCTCGGTCGGTCAGGGCACGGGCAAGGCCGGTGTCCCGGTCGCCCTCCAGCGCGACCTCGTGGAACCGGGAGTCGGCGACAAGCTGACCCGTCTGGGCTGACGCACCACAGGGGCGTCCCGGATCTCCCGGGGCGCCCCTCGTGTTAGCGTCCGGGCAACTGCCGGGCGCGTGGACGGCGTCCTCGCAGGCGAGCAGATGACGACGGGGCGCGGGGGACGACGCAGAGAACAGAGAGCCGCAGTGACCACCACCGAGCCGACACGCGCGGAGAACGACGCCCCCGCCGCCGGGGCGCGAATAAGAGTGCCGTCACCCCCGCCACCCCCCTCCCGCGTGCCGCCGCACCGGCACCCGGTCGCCGTCGCCACGGCCCTCGCCGCGCTCACCCACATCGTGTGGTTCCTGCTGTTCGCGAACAGCGGCGGCGACCTCGCCGCGCAGGACGCGTGGGCCGAGTTCGTCGGGCGGCATCCCGACTCGGCGTACAACCTGGCCTGGTACGGCGGGATGCACCCGGTCTCGTACAGCGTGGTCTCGCCGTACCTGATGTCGCTGCTCGGCGTGCGCACGACGATGATGATCGCCGGTACCGCGTCCGCCGCCCTGACCGCGCTGATCCTGGTCCGGGTGCGCGCGGTGCGCAATCCGATGGCGTGCGCGCTGGCCGCCGTGTTCACGCTGCTGTGCAACGCGCTGTCCGGCCGGGTGACCTTCGGCCTGGGCATGATGTTCGCGCTGGGCGCGGTGGCGGCGGTGTTCTGCTGGCCGTACCGCTGGCGCGGGAAGCGGTGGGCGAAGGCCGCGGTGGCGGCGCCGCTCGCCGGGCTGGCGACCGCCGCGAGCCCGGTCGCGGGGCTGTTCCTCGGGGTGGCGGCGGCGGCGCTGTTCCTCAACAAGCGGCGCCCCGGGGCGTACGCGCTCGGACTCGCGCCGGTCGCGGTCGTCGCCGTCTCGTCCTGGCTGTTCCCGTTCTCCGGTACGCAGCCGATGTCGTTCGGGTCGACGCTGCTGCCGTTCCTCTTCGGCGTCCTGGTCCTCGTCCTCGTACCGCGCGACTGGCGGACCGTGCGCACGGGCGCGGCGGTGTACGCCCTGGGCACGCTGCTGACGTGGATCGTCGACTCGCAGATCGGGTCGAACGTGTCGCGGCTGCCGATGCTCTTCGCGGGTGTGGTCCTGCTCGCGGCGCTGCCCTGGACGGCACCGCGCACGCTCAGGTGGTACGCGCTCGTCGTGGCGTTCGTCGGTCTCAACGGGTGGGTCGGCTTCAAGAGCGCCGACGACGTCATCCGCACCGCCCCGGACGCGGCGTGGGCGCGTGAGGCGGCGCCGCTGATCAACCAGCTGCAGAAGCTGGGCGCGGAGAAGGCCCGGGTGGAGGTGGTGCCGGCGCGCAGCCACCGTGAGGCGTCGGCGCTCACCCCGTACATCAACCTCGCCCGGGGCTGGAACCGCCAGGCGGACATGGAACGCAACCCGATCTTCTACGACGACACGCTCAACTCGGCGACCTACCGCGACTGGCTGCACCGGTGGGCCGTGCACTACGTGGTGCTGCCCAAGGGCGAACCGGACACCGGCGCCGAGCAGGAGGCGAAGCTGGTGGAGGGCGGCCTGCCGTATCTGAAGCCGGTGTGGGCGGACGAGAACTGGCGGCTGCTGGCGGTCGAGGACCCGACGCCGCTGGCCGACCCGCCGGCGACGGTGGACCGGGCGGGCGCGGGCGAGGTGACGATCCGGGTGAAGTCGGCGGGCCGGGTGCTGATCCGGGTGCCGTACTCGCCCTGGCTGGCGCTTCTGGACGAGGAGGGCAGGAAGGTGGAGCCCCCGCAGGAGACGGAGGAGTCCAAGGCGCGCGAGGAGGGGCCCAAGTCCTTCCTCAACCTGGACGGCTGCCTGGTGAAGGCGGAGGAGGACGCGGAGGGCGACGAGTGGACGGAACTGGTCGCGCCGAAGCCGGGGGTGTACCGGCTGGCCGCCCCGTACAAGATCTTCCCACGGGGCACTCCCTGCCCGGAGGAACTCGACTGACCCTCCCGTTACCGAGGGTGACGCTGCATAGTGGTCCGCTATGGCGAGCGAACGCACCACGCTGACGGCGGTGTTGGGGGCGGCGGCATGCTGCCTGATGGCCGGGTGCGCCCCGTCCCCACCGGTCGCGGACGACCGGGCGGCGCCGCCGCAGCGCAGCCTCCCGTCCCGCATCGCCCCGACGGGCGCCCCCGCGTACAAGGCCTGGGCCGGGCCGGGTTGCACGAGCGACACCGTCTACCGCGAAGCGGGCCGCTTCGAGAACGGCGACGCGGCCTGGTACACGGTCCCCTCCGGCGGCCACCGCGACGAGGTGTGCGACGGCCGGTTCACCGCCCTCCCCATGTCGGGCAGCCCCACCCGCGACGGCACCTCCACGGTGACCTGGTCCTGGCCGGTCGGCACCTCCTACGAACGCTGCGCCCTGGCGGTGTACGTCCCGAAGGGCCCGCGCGACATCGATGTCGCGGGCGACCCGACGGTCTACCGCGTCCTCGCGGACCCCGACGACCCCGCGTCCGCGTACGCCGCCTTCGGCGTCCGCCAGCCCCGCCACCGCGGCACCCTCCTCCAGGTGGGCACCTACCCGGTCAGGTCCCCGGTCTTCACCGTCCACCTGACGGACCGCGGGCGCGACTGGGGCGCCGAGTCCCTGGTGGGGGCGCACCACGCGGCGGCGCAGCTGCGCCTCACCTGCCGGTGAGGACGGGCCGGGAGGCGCGCACCGGCGCGGACATGTAGCGGGCGCCGGTGCCGTAACTCGCGGGGAGCGCCACCTCGTCGTGGGGGCGGTAACCGTGGGCGGCCCAGAAGGGCGCGCTGCCCCCCACGGAGACCAGCGAGATCCGCTCGTACCCCCGCGCCCCGGCCGTCGCGGTGAGGTGGCGCAGGAGCAGCCGGCCCAGGCCCCGGCCGCGCAGCTCCGGCGCGATGACGATGTCGTGCAGGTGCAGGTTGCGCGAGTCGAAGGTGGTGTCCTCCCCACGGGACAGATCCGGGTACCGGAACAGCGGGTACGGCAGGGCCAGGACGTACCCCGCGGTGCGCGGCCCGGCGTCCAGGACGAAACAGGTGCCCGGGGAGGCGAGCGCCCGGGACCGCAGGGCCTCCCCGTCCTCCGACAGGCCGCTGTCGGCGTACGCGCCGGCCTCCAGCGCGAGGACGGCGTTCCAGTCGCGGCCGGAGAGGCGGCGAATGCGTATGTCGTGCGTCATGCGTCCCCCTGTACGTCGCCGCCCCGGCTACCGGCGCGGGCCGTGCGTGCCCGTGTCCCGGCTCGCGTCGACGAGCGGTTCCCACGCCTCGATGAGCAGCGCGAAGTCGTCCATGTCGGCCTGGGCCTCGTCGAGCAGCCGCTCCCGGAGCGGGACCAGCCGGTCGGCGAACGCGGCGTACCGGCCGCCGAGTTTCCGGTAGGAGCGGTCGACGGTCTCCAGCCGCCACACGTTCTCCGCCCTGTCCAGGCCGGTGCTCTCCCTGACGTACCCGGTGATCGCGGACGCGCGGACCCGGTGCCGGGAGTCCAGCAGCGCCTCGCCGGCCTCGGCCATCCGGCGGTAGACGTCGTTGAAGTACAGCATCGACAGGAAGAACTTGGTCAACCGCAGCTGGTAGGCGGCGAACCCGGGCCCGGTCCTCCGCTCCCCGGTGTAGAAGTTCACGATGTCGCGGTTGTGCAGGACGCCGGGGAGCGTGGCGTCGTGCGCCAGGTGGATGAGGAAGTAGTCGCTGCCGATGGTGTCGGTCGCGGGCGGGAGGGGCACCTGCTCGTGGACCCCGTGGAAGCTGATGTTGCACATGTCCAGCCGCATCGGGTCGACCAGGGCCAGCGTCGAGCGGTCCCCGTTGAACGGCTCGGTGCCGGCACCGGTGAACGACTCCTCGACCAGCTGCCGCTTCTGCTCGGCCGGCCACTCGGCGGGCGCCCAGAGGCTCACCACGTCGTGGTACACGCCGGGGTCGCGCCGCCGTATGTCGCCGATGTCCACGGACAGTTCACCGACGAAGGAGCCCCCCACGAGCACCACCGGCTTGTGCGCGTGTTCCGGGGCCAGTGTCGACGCCGACACGCCGGGGAGCGCGTCGGCCGCCCGCTTCCCCAGGAACGTCAGCTCCTGGTGGACGGGGAAGACGGGCTCACCGGCCACGACCTGGTAGCGGCTGTCCGAGTCCCTTCGGTGGACCGAGGCGCAGCCCAGCGCGCCGCCCAGCAGGAAGGCGCGGTTGGTGCAGGCGCCGTACGACGGCGCGGCGGGCAGCATCAGGTCGAGGACCAGGTCCGGTTTGGCGACACCGGCCCGGTGGATCACCCGCCTGAGGAAGTCCCGCTGTTCCGCCTCGCCGAGGTGGTGCGGGACGACGCCCGGGGCCGGTCCGGTCGCATCGAGCACCGCGGCGTGCTCCGCGAACGCCCGCTCGCCGGAGGAGTCGAGGACCAGCAGGTGCACCTCGACGCCGAAGCGGCGGGCCGCGTACGCCGCCTCCTCGGCCACGGCGGACAGCGTGGCCGCGCACGCCCTGTTCGTGGGCAGGGCCAGACAGATCCTCCTCATGCGGCCTCTCCGGCGGTCGCTGCGGCTGCCCGCTCCGGCGGTGCGGGGCGGCGCTCCTCGCTCCGCTCACTCCAGGACGTGAGCCCCAGCAGCCGGGCGCCGAGCTCGTTGAGCGTGGCCGGGCCGTAGCGCAGCGACTCGTGGCGTACCGCGTCCCCGACGAGCGTCGCGTTCCAGTCCGGCGTGGTCAGCCGGCGCCAGGACTCCACCCGGGACCGCTTCAGCTCCTCGTGCGTCTCCAGGGCGGGCATCATCGAGAGGTACTGGACCGCCCGTACGCCGTCCCGCGACGTGTTGCGCGCCACCCCGTGGGCGAGCAGCCCGTTCCAGATCAGGAGGTCACCGGCGCGCAGTTCCGGCCGTACGACGGGGAACTCGTCGCGGTCGACGGCGGGCCTGATCGGGTCGCGGTCCGGCGGCTGGAGCGCCTTCCACCGGTCGAACCGGCGGAACAGCTCCGGCGCGCACTGGAAGCCGCCCAGCTCCGGGCGGGTGTCGTTCAGCGCGATGATCCCCTGCACCCGCTGCGGCGGGACGGCGAGGCTGGTGTCGACGTCCCAGTGGAGCTCGATGTCGAACCCCTTGTCCGTGGGGGCGATCAGCGCGCGGTCGCGGTTCCCGACGTTCGGGGGGTTGAGGTTGAGGCGGTCCAGCGTCACCCAGAGCTCCTCGCAGTCCCACACGTCGACGAACGCGTCGTAGACCCGCCGCGTCTGGCGGCTGTCCCAGATGAGCTGGTGGTGGTACGCCTCGACGAACCCGTAGACGTGCAGCTCCCGGTCCAGGTCCGTGCGGAACGGCCGGTCCTCGTACCAGGTCTCCGGCCGGTCCGGGTCGAGACCCTGGAAGTCCCAGGCGAACTCCAGCAGCCGGGCGGCGGCCGAGGCGGGGATCGCCTCCCTGACCACGACGTAGCCGAAGGTCTGCCAGAAGGCGAAGTCCTCCTCGGACAGGACACGCAGCTCCCGGGTCTTCTTCAGGTCCCGCAGGGGGGTCCGCGCCAGGTACGTCTCGCCGTCCGAGCTGAAATAGGGGATGTCCGAGGATGCCCGATGCGGGTGGCGGTCAGGCGTCGGCGTGCGATCACTCATGCGATCACTCCAGGGCGTGGGTGGGGGGTCTTCGACCGGTACGCGCGGGTGCCGCGGGTGACCGCGGGCCGCGGGTGGACGTGCGTGTGTATCGGGGCCCGTTCTCGGCCGGGTGCGGGGCGGGCCTGCGGCAGGTGCCCTGCACTTGGCCGGCCGGTGCCGTGCCCCGCCGCGGACCGGGCGGGCTCACCGCCCGGGACCGCCGCGGCGGCCGGTCCGCCGCCCCACGGGCGACGGACCGGCGCGGGCCCGTCAGTTGCTCAGGACGTAGCCGTCGTCGGGGCGGTGGTCGCGCGAGCGGCGCAGGTCGGCGAGGGCGAAGCTGCGCAGCAGCCAGCGGTCGCACCCGTCGTAGCGCGGCCGGAAGGCCGTCCGGCCGTGCGTGGTCACCCGGTTGTCCACGATCGCCAGGTCCCCGGGAGCCAGCAGCACCGTGTGCGCGACCGCGCTGAGCGCCGCCTCCAGCTCGATGAGCGCCTCGCGCGCCCCGGGCGTCACCCCGGTGGTGGCGGAGAAGTCCACCCGCAGGTCCGGGTCCCGGGCGTCACCCGTGAGCAGGGGGCGCGGCGGGGCGGGCTCGGCCACGGACCCGAACGAGGGCGGTGGTTGGGTGCTGAACTCCGGACGCGCCAGCAGCGCCCGCGTCCGCTCCGGCAGCCTCGGCAGCGCCGCGCGGATCGACGCGGTGCGCAGCCCCGCCGTGCCGTCGTGGTCGGGGCGCAGGCACAGCAGCATCACGAAGTCCGGACGGTGCGGGTGGAAGGCGTTCTCGATGTGGAACGACAGCAGCGTGGAGCCCGCGTTCCCCTCGAAGTCCTCCTTGCCCGGCACCGGCACGACGTCCTGCACCAGGGCGCCCGACTTCTCCGGGGCGTACGCGGCCGGGTCACCCAGGCCGCCCGCAGCGGTCATCAGCAGGGCCGCGGCCGGGACCGTCGCCTCCCGGCGGACGGAGCCGTCGGCCATGGGGGTGGGCGGCAGCCGGTCGGCGTCCACCGGGATCCCCTTGACGAGCAGCACCCCGGCCTCGCCCGAGTCCCGGCGGAAGCCGCGTACGGCCTCCCGCAGCGTCAGGGGCATCTCCTCCCAGGCGCCACGGGCCGCCGCGACCAGGTCAGGGTCGTCCAGCCGGCCGCCCGCGACCCCGCACACCCGCTGTGCGGCGCGCCGCACGGCCTCGGTGGCGGCGTCGGACAGGTCGACCGTGACCGGCGCCGTGGGCGCCGACGACGCGAGGCGCAGGCTCATCGGGTCCCTCCCCGGACGTGCCAGTCCACGGCGAGCTCCGACGGCCGCGGCGTCCGCTCCTCGGGCGCAGGAGCCCAGGCGAACACCTTGCCGTCCCAGGACGCGGTGACGGCCTCGTCCCCGAGCCAGGCCACCGCGCTCACCGCGCTGCCGTGGCCGGTGAGGACCTGGCTGCGGACCGGGGCGAGGCTCTCGGGGTCCAGCACCCACAGCCGGGCGGTGAAGTCGTACGAACCGGTGACGATGACCGGCTCCCCGCCGGGGTGCCAGGCGGCGCACTTGACCGACTCGTCGTGGCCGACGAGGACCTGGAGCAGCTCACCGGTCTCCAGGTCGTGGATCCGGGTGGTGCGGTCGCGGGAGACGGTGGCGAGCAGCGCACGGCCCGCCACCGTGGTCACGGAGCCCCCGTTGATGAGTTCGCCGTGCCCGCCGAAGGAGCGGATCAACTCGCCCCGCGCGGTGATCAGATGGGCCGTCCGGTCCGTCGAGTACGTGACCAGCCGGTCGTCGTCCACCCAGGACACGTCCTTGACGGCGCCCGCGTGGCCCTCGTAGTGGACCTCGGGCACCAGCTCGCCGCCCGTCCAGGCGTAGAGGTCGAGCCCGCCCTCGTAGTCGGCGACCGCCAGCCGCCGGCCGTCGGGCGCCCACGCGGTCCGGTTGACCGGGTGCTCCCGCTCGACGTGCGCCAGGTCGCGTCCGGTGGTGGCGTCGGCGACCCCCACCCGCCCGGAGAACGCCCCGTAGGCCACGAGGCCGGGCAGGGCGGCGGAGACGGCCACCGCGTTGACGAGGCTGCCGTTCCCGACCGGGACGACGGTGGCGGTGGCGTCACGGCGCGGCCACACGCGGACGGTGCCGTTGTCGCAGCCCGCGGCGAGCACCCCGCCGTCGGCCGAGACGTGGTTGACGCCGTAGGTCGCCGTGGACGGCTCCAGCGTGATCTCCCGCACCTCGGTGGGCAGGTCACCGGCCGAGACGGCGGGTACGTCGATCACCGCGGGCCGTGCGGAGAAGGTGCCCGCGATCACCGTGGTGCCGTCCGGGGACCAGTCCAGCGAACGCGGCCACAGGTGCGGGCCGTACCAGCGGACCAGCGGGCGGCAGTCGGCGACGTTCCAGAGGGTGATCGTGCTGTCGTACGCACCGACGACGAGCAGCGATCCGTCCTGGGACCAGGCCACCGACTTCACGGCGGCGGTGTACGGCCCGACCTTGGTGACCAGTTCGCCGTCGGTGCGCACGATGTGCACGTAGCCGTCGTCGCAGCTCGCGGCGAGCAGGGTGCCGTCCGGGGACCAGCGGCACATCTCGGCGTGCCCGGCCTGGGGCAGGTCGCGCAGCAGCGAACCGTCGGTGTTCCAGAGGCGGATGGCCGAGTCCTCGCCGCAGCTGGCGAGGATACCCGTGGGGGAGGCGTCGACCGACATGCAGTGGTCGGCGTGGAAGATCACACCGTCCGCGATGACGCCGGTGCGGATGTCCCAGATGCGGCCCGTGCCGTCCTGCGAGACGGTGACCACGTGGTCCTCGTCCAGCCACGCCAGGGCGTTGATGTCGTCGGGCTGCCGGGCGAGGAGCTGTACCTGGCGGCCCGTGGCGACGTCCCAGATCCGGCACGTCTTGTCGGCGGAGCCGCTGGCCAGCAGGCGGCCGGAGGGCGAGAAACGCACGCCGTTGACGAGCCGCTCATGGCGGCCGACCCACCGGGGGGCGGTGCCGGAGCGGTCCCAGAGGGCCACCCGGCCGTCGTATCCGGCGCTGGCGAACTGGGTGCCGTCGGGGCTGAACGCCACGGAGGTCTGCGGGGAGGCGTGGACGGAGGAGCCGTCGGCGGGGGAGTCGGGCTGGAATACCTCTACGGTTCGCATGGTCTTCTCAATCTCTCGACAGGGATATCGGTTGAGAGGGGCCGAAGTCCGGGCCGGAACGGACCCGGTGCGGTGGCCAGGCCCATGGGGCCCTCGTCCGGCCGCCGGCGCGGCACCGGCCGGGGCCGGCGTCGCAGTGGTCGGTGGTGGCGTGGCATTGGTCGGTGGCGGTCGGGGCGGGGCCGGCGCGGCACGGGCTGGTGGCGGTCCGGGCGCGTCGGGGTCGGGGCCGGTGTGGCAACGGTCGGGGCGGGTCGGGTGGTTGGGGAGGCGGTGGTGGCGGGAGCCGCCGGGATCGGGCGGGGATCGGGGAGCCACCGGGGCCCCGGGGGGCCGCCGGGGGGCGGGGTCGGTCGGGCCGAGCGGGGGTCGGTCGGGGGCGGTCGGGTCGGTCGGGATCGGGAACGGGCGGGGCCGGTACGGGGCCGGTCGGGGTTGACCGGGCCGGTACGGGCTCGGGCAGGGCCCGCACGGGGTCGGCACGGGATCGGTGCGGGCGCAGGCGGCCCGTCGGGGATCAGACGGGGCCGTCGCCGGGGCCGGGCGGCCGGCCCCCGGCACGGGCCCGTTCCGCTCCCGCGGCCAGTCCCGCCTCCGTGAGGTCGCGCAGCGGGTCCCTGAGGCGGTGCAGCAGCGGAAGCCCCGCCACCTGGGCCAGCCCGCCCAGCGGGATGGTGTCGACGGCACGCCTCCGGATCGCCGGGTGCGGCCTGGGCGCTCCGCCCGCGCCCGCGCCCGGTGACGCGGGCAGGCGGGCCAGCACCACGCCGTACAGCACGGCGGCCTTCCATGCCGAGGCGGCGTGGTGGACCCGCAGCCCACCGGCGGTGAGCTCGTTCAGCAGCGCCGCGGGTACCGGCTCGCGGGCCGACTCCCGTACGTCGTCGGGGTCGATGCCCTGTGCTCGCGCGCCGTCCTCCCAGTAGGTGCTGACGTAGGCGCCCCCGGGGCCGGTGGGCGTGAGGCCGTACACATGGCCCTTGAAGAAGTGCGGGTAGAAGGGCAGCGCGCCGAGTGTGGCCGTACCCCCCTGAGCGGCTCCGGCGGCGTCGTCCGCGAAGCAGGCCGACAGCCTGGGCCCCTGGTTCTGGTTGCCGACCAGGCTGTCGCCGCCCAGGTGTTCCACCAGGTTGGGCACGGAGATGTACAGCCGTCTGCCCCGCTCGCGCAGGAACGCGGCGAGCGCCTCGTCGTCCGGCACCCCGCCCCGGGCCAGCGCCGACCGCGCGTACGCGGCGAAGTCGGCCGCCAGGGCGAGCGGCAGGGCGAGGGCGAGCGACGGCGCGTACTCGTCCGGGATGGCCTCGGCCCAGGCCGCCCCGCTGAGCGCCGCCAGCCGCACGGCCGCGCCGTTCCAGTGGTTCCAGTTGGCGTAGAAGGCGATCGGGTCGTCCGGCCGGGCCGCGAGGGCGGCGCCGACCCGGCCGAGGAAGCCGGCCGAGGGCAGCACGTCGTCCTGGAGGACGAGCCGGTGGGTGGCCGTGCCGTACGGCCCGGCCCAGGCGCGCGCCGCGGTGCGCAGCGGAGTCGGCGGCCCGTCGGGGTCGGGGTCCAGCACGAGCAGCCGGTCCTCGACGGCCAGGCTCGCCAGCAGGGCCTCCGCCTGGGCCCGTCGCCGGGGATGGGCCATGACCCGGATGCCGAGGCGGGGGGCCGTGCGGAGCACGGAGTGGGGAGCGGTGAGGGCTCTCATGACGCCTCCTTCGCGGGGATGACGGCCGGATCCCGCTCCTGGTCGGCGGGGACGATCCGGTGGGCGGTGGCTCGCAGCCCGGCGGCCGCGAGCAGGGCGAGTCCGCCGAACGCGGCGCACACCCACAGGGCGCCGCGGTCCAGCACGGCGCCGGCGAGCACGGGGATGAACAGGCCGGAGACGGCCCAGGAGAGCTGGAACAGGGACATGTAGCGGCCACGGATCGCCGCGGGGGCGCTGCTCGCGACCAGCGCGTTGGCGGCCGGCAGCGCGATCATCTCGCCCACGGTGAAGGCCAGCATCACGGGCACCAGGACCGCGATCGCGGTGGCAGTCGGCAGCACGCTCACCGCGTACAGCCCGGCGAAGACCCCGGCGAAGAGCAGGGCCGCCCGCAGGATCAGGCTCTGCCGGGGCACGTGGGAGAGGCGGGCGGTGAGGATGGTCTGGGCCAGGGTGATGACGACGCTGTTGACGCCGAGGAAGAGCGCCGGTGTCCAGCCGGGCAGACCCACGATCTCCACGGCGTAGGCGGGCAGGACCGTCGCCGGCAGCGCCCAGGCGAAGGTGAGCAGCGTGAAGGAGAGGCAGAACCCGGTGAACGCGTGGTCGGTGAACGCCTCGCGCCAGCCGGGCCCTTCCTCCTTCTCGCGGCGCGGCCGGTCCGCGGTGACCCGCACCCCCGCCAGCAGGGCGGCGGCGACCAGCGAGGACACCACGTTCAGCGCGAGGACCAGGTCGGCGGCGCCCCGGCCGAACGCGGCGGTCAGGACGGAGCTCGCCAGCGCCCCGGTGGCGACCGTGAAGTTCTTGATGGCGCCGACCGCGGCGTAGGTGGCGTCCAGTTTCCGCCCCGGCGCCAGGTCCACGACGAGTACGGGCCAGCTCGCCCAGTACAGCCGGTCCCCGGTCATGACCAGGAACGTCGCCGCCGCGATCAGGGTCCAGTCGGAGGCCAGCGGGTAGAGCGCGTAGCCCGCCGCCGTGACGAGGTTGCTGGTCACGAGCACGGCCTTCGGCGACGAGCGGTCGACAAGCCAGCCGGCGAGCAGCGCCATCGGGACGGACGCGAGCGTCCCCGCGCTGACCGCCGAACCGATGGCCGAGAAGGACAGCCCGGTGCCGAAGGAGAAGTACAGGAACGCCAGGGGCGCGAACAGGCCCCAGCCGAAGGTGTCGATGAAGACGGAGGAGAAGATGCGTCCCCGCTGCGGGATACGGGGCAGGCCGAACTCGATCACGCCGAGTCCCCGGTGTCCGTGCCCCGGGTGTCCGTACGCCCGGTGTTCGTGCCTCCCACATCCGTACGACCGGCGTCCGTACGCCCGGCGTCCCTACGCCCGGTGTCCGGGCCCGTCTCCCCGTCCCCGTCCGCGACCGACGGGTCCGCGCCCGTCTCCGTCTCCGCGTCCGGGGTTTCGGCGCGCACCTTGTACCAGGTGTCCCGGCCCGTCGCGAGCTCCCATACGGCCCGCCACGCCGAGGTGGACTCCATGAGCTCGAACGGCAGCAGGAAGAACCATCCGGACCCGACCCGCAGTACCTCCCACACCGGATCGCGCGAGACCTGGCGGATGCGCAGCGCCTCACCGGCCAGCAGCGCCGCCGCCGGGACGCGCAGCCCGCGGTGGCGCACGGCCCCCGCGACCACCGGCAACACGCTGAGCTGCGCGAGCAGGCTCAGGGTCATCAGCGCGACGGCGGCGCGCGGCCGGGCCGGCAGCGGCTCCCCGCGCAGGAACCGCAGCCCGATGTCGAGCTGGCCGCGGATCCACCGGGTGCGCTGCCGCAGCGCGGGCCCGACGAGCGAGGTGCGCGTACCGTACGAGAAGGACACGACGCGTCCCATGCGCACACCGAGCGAGGCGGCCCGTACGGCCCACTCGTAGAGCTCCTCGACGCCGTCCTCGCGCAGCGGGCCGACCTTGTCGAGCGCCTCGCGGCGGAAGTAGACCGAGCTGCCGAGCAACATGTGCATGCCGGTGCGGCGGTTGACGTACTCCATGGCGCCGAAGAAGGCGGCCGACTGGGCGAGGGTGGTGCGGTTGACCAGGTCGCCGCCCGGTTCGGGGAGTTCGATGGCGTCGACGACGTCGAGGTCCCGGGCGCGGAGCGCCGCCACGGCCTGGCGGAGCTGGCCGGGGTCGGGCACGGTGTCCGCGTCGTAGATCGCGACGAACGGGTCGGCGACCTCGCGCAGCACGTGGTTGAGGGCCTTCGCCTTGGGCGTCATGGAGGGTACGACGACCACCCGGACGTCGCCGCCGAAGCTCTCGCGTGCCCGTGCGGCCGCCGCCCGCGCGGTCGCGGCGTTCCCGGGCAGCCGGGCGTCGACCAGCCAGCGGACGCTGACCTTGTGGTGCGGGTAGTCCAGGTGCCGCAGCATGCCGGCGGAGCGCTGGAAGATCTCGGCGGGCTCCCGGTAGAAGGGCGTGAGGATGGTGACCGCCGGCAGGTCGGCGTCCTCGGCCCGGGGCGGCCGGTGCGTGTCCGTGAGGCGGGCGTTGGGGATGAGGAAGCCGGTCACCGTGCTCCTTCCGGGTGGAGGTGGCGGACGGGGCGCAGCTCGACGCGCAGATCGTCGCCGCTTCTCGCCGTGTCGGTGATGCGCAGCCGGTGTGCCGCACCGATCGCGTCCACGCCCAGTGCGCCGACGGCGCTCCTGCCCTCGGCGCCCAGGAGCATGGGGGCGATGTGGGCGACCACGCGGTCGACCAGCCCCTCCCGCAGGAAGGATGCGGCCAGCGTCGGCCCGCCCTCGACCAGTACGGACCGGATCCCGCGCTCGCCCAGGGCGTTGAGCAGCGACGCGGGTGGGAAGCGTCCGAGCGCGTCCGTCTTCAGCCGCAGCGTGGTGTCCTCGTCGATGCCCGGGAGCGGGACACCCGGTTCGGTGACCACGAGGGCCGGGGCGGTTCCGTCGAGCAGCCGGGCGTCGGGCCGGATCCCGCCTCGGGCGGCCAGCACCACGCGCAGCGGGGGAGTGCCCTCCACGCCGTGGCGCAGTCCCAGGTGGGGGTCGTCGGCGCGCCAGGTGCCGGAGCCGACGAGGACCGCGTCGTGCCGGGCGCGCAGCCGGTGGGCGTCGGCGCGGGAGTCGGGGCAGGTGATCCAGCGGGAGGAGCCGTCGGCCGCCGCGCTGCGACCGTCCAGGGTGGTGGCGAACTTCCAGGTGACGAAGGGCCTGCCGAGCCGTACGGAGGTGAGCCACATCTCCAGTACCGCCTCACCCTCCTGTTCCAGGACGCGGCCGGTCACGTCGACGCCCGCTTTCCGCAGCGTCCGCGCTCCTCCGGCGGCCACCGGGTTGGGGTCGGGCACCGCGTAGACGACGCGGCGGATCCCGGCCTCGACCAGCGCCCGCGAGCAGGGCCCGGTGCGGCCCTGGTGGTCGCAGGGTTCGAGGGTGACGACGGCGGTGGCGCCGCGCGCCCGTTCGCCGGCCTGCCGCAGGGCGTTCACCTCGGCGTGCGGAGTTCCGGGGCCGTGGTGCACCCCGGTCGCCACGATGGCCCCGGACGTATCGACGAGCACACAGCCGACCGCGGGGTTCGATCCGGTCGATCCGACGGTGGAGGCGGCGAGTCGGAGGGCCCGGCGCATGGCGTCCAGCTCGGCCGGGGCCGGCGGGGTGTCAGACGTCGAGCGCATGGCCGGCTCGCTCACGCTTGGCGCTCAGATAGGCGCGGTTGTTCTCGTTGACGAAGGTGCCGGTGGGGACGACCGCGGCGACGGAGATTCCCAGCGCCCGCAATTGAAGTGACTTCTCGGGGTTGTTGGAGAGCAGGCGGATATTGTTCACGCCCAGTGCTCCGAGCATCTGGGCGGCAACCCGGTAGTCCCGCATGTCGGCCTCGAAGTCGAGGGCCATGTTCGCGTCGAACGTGTCCAGCCCCTGATCCTGCAACACATAGGCGTCGAGCTTGTTGTACAGTCCGATTCCCCGGCCTTCCTGGCGCAGGTAAAGGATGATTCCGCCTTCGTGCGCGCAGGACGTCAGCGCCTCGTGGAGCTGGGGTCCGCAGTCGCATCGATGCGAGCCGAACACATCGCCCGTCAGGCACTCCGAGTGCACTCTGACCAGGGGATTCGGCTGCAACTCCCAGCCGGGGAGGAGGAGTGCGACGTGTTCGAGGGAGTCGTGCAGCCCGTGGAAGGAAACCATCGTGGTCAATTGGCGCCCCCGTGCGGGTATCTCCACGGGGATCTTCACGCTGGCTCTGATCGTCACGGTTTCCGCAGGGGTGGTAACGGTGCTCTTACTTTCTTCCGTACGCATATCTGACCGCCGTTGTGAAAGCGAGGGGTGATGGTACAGCGAGGATTCTCAAGTAAGCGCTGACAGCTTCGAATACACCGACGAGAAGGGGCTGTGGGGTGGGGGGTGGAATGCCGTGGCCCGCGGCGCGGTGGGGCTCGGAGTGGATATCCGGCACTGCATCCTGGCCCGCGCTTTCCCGGTCTGTCACGCGCTGACGGGTGGCAGCAGGTGTCCGGCAGCAAGTGGCCACGGCCGGCCGCAACCGCCCCCGGCCGGGGCCCCGCCCGGCGGTCGCCCGGTGCGCCGGCGGGACGCGCCGGTGGCCCGAAACGCATTAGTGGATGGTGGTCGTCCTCTGCGAAGGTTGGTTAAGGTCTGGACCAAACCCAGGCTTGACGGGGAGCTCCGGTTGGCCACTCCAGGCTGCTCCGGTGAAAGGTGGGGGGATGGCGCACGTGTTGGCGGCGGCCAGGATGGACGACCGCACGGAGACCGTCTACGGGCTGTTTCTCGCCCGGCCGACCCTGCGGGGGAGCGAGGTCGTCGACCGGCTCGGATGGCCCGAAGCCGACGTCGGACACGTACTGGACCAACTCGTGCGGCTCGGTGTCCTGTACGCCGACCGGCGCGACGGCGAGGAGGTCTTCCGCCTCGCCCGTCCGGATGTCGGCCTCTCCCTCCTCCTCACCCTCCGCGAGGCGGAACTGACCCGCAGGCAGGGGCAGGTGGAGGCCGCGCGCGCGGCCGTGTCGGCGCTGGCCGCGCGGACCGACACGGGGTGGGCGCATCACGTGGAGGCGATCGAGCGCTTCCAGGGCGAGGAGACCTTACGGGCCCGGCTGTGGGACCTGATGTTCTCCGCCCGCGAGGAGATCCTGCTCCTGCTGCCCGCCCGGGTGCAGGCCCCCGACGCGTTCGGAGACGCGTCGCTGCTCGACAAGTCGGTCGCGGAGCGCGGTGTCGCCGTCCGGCGCGTCTACCAGTACAGCGTGCGCAACGACCCGCGTGCCCTGGAGTACGCCGAGGGGCTCGTCCGCGACGGCGCCGAGGTCCGGACGGCACCGGCCCTGCCGGTCGTCCTGCTGATCGTCGACCGGAAGGCCGCGGTCATCGAGTGGGAGCCGGGCCGGGGCCAGGAGGGGACGATGGCGCTGGAGATGCACAGCCCCGGCGCGGTCGACATCACGCGGCTGCTGTTCGACACGTACTGGGAGGCCGGCACCCCACTCGGGGACACACCGCCGACGGACCGCAACTCACTGACGCCCCAGGAGCGCGAGCTGCTGCGCCTGCTGGCCGTGGGCAACACGGACGCGTCGGTCAGCCGCCGGATGGGCATATCCCTGCGCACGGTCCGCCGGATGTACGCGAGGCTGATGGACCGGCTCCAGGTGAAGAGCCGCTTCGAGGCGGGGGTCGAGGCGACACGGAGGGGCTGGATACCGTGACCGTCGGCGTCCGGTGACCGCCCCGACATCGTTGCCGTACGGCGGCCCACGGGGGTCTCCACGGCTTCTGGCGAACGGCCCACCGCGGCCCACGGGGGCTCCTGCGGCCGACGGCGGATGACCCGCCGAGGACGGCCCTGGTGGACGGCTCGCCGGGATCACCGGGTACGGACTGCCGCGGTCGCCGCGCCCTCACGCGGCGCGCCTTCGGCTTCGGGAACCCGTCGATGAGGGACAGGCTCGCCCGCAGCGGCCGGGTCGACCAAGGGCGGGTTGGCCCGCGACGGCCGGGGTCGAACAGGCCGGGCCGTCCGCGACGGACGGGCCGACGGGGCCGACGAGGGCGGGTTCGCCCGCCGAGGCCCGGGACCGACCGGGGCCGACCGGGACGGGTTTGCCCGCCGCGGCGCGGGTCCGGCGCCGGCGCACGGAACGCATTGCGCCCGCCCGGCCGGAGGGCGCCCCATCCCGCCAAGTCCCCTTTTGAACAGGCAGGTTGCTGCCACCGCACCGGCCCCAGGTCTCCTTGACACCCCCGTTGGTATAGGCCAATATCCGCTTCGTCCGCCGTCCCCGCGTGCCACCCTCCCGGAGGTCCCCATGGCAGAGAGCAGCCGCATCCGGCTCACCCGGCTGGCCAACTCGGTGCTCCAGCCGGGGTTCGTGGGCACCACGGCACCGGACTGGGTCCGCCGCAGGATCGCCGACGGCCTGGCCTCCGTCGTCCTGTTCGGCCGCAACATCGTCGACCCCGAACAGGTCACCGCGCTCACCGCCTCGCTGCGCGCCGAGAACCCCGACCTCATCATCGCGATCGACGAGGAGGCCGGTGACGTCACCCGCCTCGAAGCGCGCACCGGGGCCTCCCGGCCCGGGAACCTCGCCCTCGGCGCCATCGACGACGTGGACCTGACCGAGCAGGTGGCCCGCGACATCGGGCGCCAGCTGCACGCCGTGGGCGTCTCGCTCAACTACGCGCCCAGCTGCGACGTCAACTCCAACCCCATGAACCCGGTGATCGGCGTCCGCTCCTTCGGCGCGCGCACCGACGTCGTCGCCCGCCACACGGCCGCCTGGATCCGGGGCCTGCAGTCCGCCGGCGTCGCCGCCTGCGCCAAGCACTTCCCGGGCCACGGCGACACCAACGTCGACTCCCACCACGGCCTGCCGCAGGTGACGGCCGACGCCGAGGAGATCGCCCGCGTCGCCCTGCCCCCGTTCACCGCCGCGATGGAGGCGGGCGTACGCACGGTCATGACCGCCCACATGCTCATCCCGGCCTACGACACCGAGCTGCCCGCGACCCTCAGCCCCCGCGTCATCCAGGGTCTGCTCCGCGACCGGCTCGGCTTCACGGGCCTGGTCGTCACCGACGGCATCGAGATGGGAGCCGTCTCCGACCTGTACGGCATCACCGGCGCCACCGTGCGTGCGGTCGCCGGCGGTGTCGACGCGGTGTGCGTCGGTGGCGAGAGCGCGGAGGAGGCCACCACCGTCGACCTGGCCGACGCGCTCGTGGACGCCGTGCTCGACGGCACCCTGCCCGAGGAGCGGCTGGCCCGGGCGAGCCGCCGCGTCGGGGAGTTCGCGACGTGGTCGGCCGGGCTCGCCCGGTCCACCAGGCCCGACCGCAGCGGCTCCGACATCGGGCTGGTGGCGGCCCGGCGCGCCGTTCACGTCCACACGAAGCCGGGCACCGGAGTCGCCTTCCCCCTCGCGGGGGAGGCGCACGTGGTCGAACTGTCCCCCACGACGAACCTCGCCATCGACGGCCGCACCCCCTGGGGGGTCGCCGACCCCCTGCGCGCACTTCGCCCCGGCACCACGTCCGTACGGATCACCGAGTCCGAACTGTCGGGCGGGGACGACCTGCTGGACCGGGTGGCCCTGGCGCCCGCCGCCGACCGCGCCCTGGTCGTCGTGGTCCGCGACGCGGCCCGCTACCGCTGGATGTCGCAGGCGCTGGAGGGCCTGGTGCGGCGCCGCCCCGACACGCTCGTCGTGGAGATGGGCCTGCCGGCCGACGACCGCCCGGGAGCGGTGCACCTGGCGACGCACGGGGCGACGCGCGTGTCCGGCATCGCCGCGGCCGAGGTCCTCGTCGGGGCCTCCTGACGGCATGGCCGCCCCCGGGGCGGTGGTCAGGTCAGCGGTTCACTCAGCTCGATCGCCCGCAGGGCGGCGGCGAGGGCATCTTCGGTGCCGACGTCGAGAGCGGTGTCGGTGAACTTGATGACGTGCTCGTCCCCGTGGGCCAGGGCACGCTCGAAGACCTCCTCCGGGGTGACGCCGCCGGGCGCCCGGTAGGAGACGGGGGCCGAGGGGGCGTACATCGCGGTGACCGCGGCGGACGCGGTCCACGCCGCGTGCAGGCTCGGCGCCCACAGCGGGCGGGGCAGGGCGGGCAGGGTACGCAGTACGGCGTTGGGCGCGGTCGCGGCGTGGACCAGCATCGTCGGGTCGCCGTGGCCGTGGGTGGCGTAACGGTGGGTGGCCGCGCGCACCAGCTCCTCCAGCCGCTCCCGTGCCCGGTCCGCGCGGTCCGGGCCGATGTCCTCCGACGGCCACACCGGCAGGCCGGTGACCCGCGCCAGCCGGTCGGGGAACCCGCCGGTGGGTTCGTCGAGGGCGGGGACGCGGTCCAGCGCCTCCCGGGCGGTGGGCGCACCGGCCAGGGGAGCCACGCCGGTGACCGGGTGGTGCCGGGCGGCCCAGTAGCCCAGGCCATGGGCCAGCTCGGCGAGCCGTGGCGCGGTCTCGCCGTGCTCGGTCAGGGCGCGCACGGCGTGCCCGACGCGGATCACCGGATGGGTGGACCCGCCGTACATGCCGGGCAGCAGCCGGGGCCACCACTCGGCGAGTACGTCCCGCCAGGGCCGCTCGGCGGTCTGCCGGCCGAAGAAGTCCACCCAGTCGGCGACCCGCCGCGGATCCCCCAGCGCCTCACGCCAGTCGGCCTCGGTGACCGGCCGCGTCCGGGCGGGGAAGTCCTCCAGCTTGTCCTCGTACAGGTCCAGCCACCGGTGCACGGCCGGCCCGTGCCCCCGCGAGGCGAGCGCCTCCACGGCCATCGGCGCGTGATTGGTCAACCGCCCGAGACGCTCGGGCCCGGTGGCGTGCAGCCTTCCCAGTGCTTCGTCGAGCACGAAGATGTCTCCCATACGTACGACCCTAGGCGCCGTACGCCCCGAAAGGGGCAGCTTCGAACGGGCGCACGGAGATCTGTGCGCCGACGCAAACCCCGCGCGGCGGAGGGGCGTTGCTGGAGGGACGCCCGGGCGGGGCCGGGATACCGAAGCCCCGGACCATGATCGGCTCGGCCTTGGCGGCTGTTGCCCGGGCGGCGCTCGGACCTACGACACCCGATTCAGCCGTCGTCCCACTTACTGGGGCGCGGCGGTGGGCGATGCGTGCCCATGACCGGCGACCGGGACCGGGCGATCGCGGACCGCCTCGGCGCCATGATCCGAAACGGTGGGGAGAGGCCCCAGCCGGGGGATGTGGACTCCGCGTGGACTCCAGTGGCACGCGTGTGGCACGACCCCGGACACGGTGAAGGGCCAGTCGGCGAGGAAACCCCTCCTGAGCTGGCCCTTTTCTCTGTGCCCCGGCAGGATTCGAACCTGCGGCACCCGCTTCAGGAGTTCGATCCGAGCCCCCGGCTGCCGCCGTCGACCGGCGCGACGGCCGGACAGGGGCGCTGGTGTTCACCCTGTCCGGGTCGTTGATGTCAGCCGTGGATGTCAGAAGCCTGCTGATCCGTGGCTCTGGAGGGAACGGAAACGGAGACGGAAGGCCCGTGGCCGGCTGCCGGATCCCGCGTAACCGGTGGGAGCCGGCCGCCTCGGGTCACGCTGCACTCATGCCTGAGACGTGTCCTGCGCGTCCTCGAATACGGCGGCCTCGTCCTCTCCGAAGTCCGGAGCCTGGAAGGGGCTTGTCGTCAGAGGCGGCAATGCCGTGGCAGAGCTGCGGGTTGCCCCTTCCGGAGCAGAGAACAACGAGGTCAGATCGATGAGAGGTCTCCCTTTTCGCTACAAGTTCCTGAAAGGACCGGCTTGCCATGATTGGGCACAGAGGTCCTACAGCTTGGTCATCTTGGAGTACGGGCTCAGGATCCGCTCTTGCACCGAGCCGAAATCCACGAGCACCGCGATCCCGTCCTCGACGCCGATCACCCGGCCGAGGCCGTACATGTCGTGCGTCACCTGGTCACCCACGGCGAAGTGCGCGGGATCCGGCGTGGCCCGGGCCTTGAAGGGGCTGGTAGGCAAATGACGCTTCAGTGCAGCAGGCTTTGTCATTGTCCCCAGTATGCGCCCGCGGGCGCCCATTCGCTGCGGCCGTCCACGTTGGGTTCGACACAGAACCGGAGGGCAACATCCACTTCACGAGAGGGACCGACTGGGGCGTCGCACCGGTGACCTGCGGCTTCGTACCTGGTGAGAGAGGCTGGAACCCGATCGCAGGACACCCTCGCCGACCGTGGCCGACCTTCGCGGCGGCACGGTTGTGACACAAGCCTGAGCCGACGACAGTGACGGCCACCCAGGAATGTTCCCAGGTGGCCTTTTGTCTGGTGCCCCCGGCAGGATTCGAACCTGCGACACCCGCTTTAGGAGAGCGGTGCTCTATCCCCTGAGCTACGAAGGCGGGGCCTTGCGGAGAACGGGGCTGAATGCTCGCGTGAGCATCCATCCCGGCCCCTGCAAGGGTTGCGACCGCCCCTGAGGGCGGTCCCCACAGGTTAGCGGATCGGGGCCGGGCGGTGGGGCGGAGGTTGGGTCTTGGGGTGGGCGTGATCGTCGGGGTTCGCCCTCGTCGCCGGTGAGGCCCGCGGCGCCGGGGTGGGCAGGTCCGCTCGGGCGGCGTTGGCGGCGATCCGGGGCCGGCTCGCCAGTGGGGCGATCACCGCCGTCGCCCGGCCCCGCCGCCGAGGTGGACGCGGCACTCCCTCACGGTCGGCGAGCTGTACGGCACGGCCGAGTGGCTCCATCGAGCCCGTGTCGAGCCGGTGGGCGACTCGACCGAAAATCGATGGCGGGTGCATGTACCTCCTTGACGGGGTGGCGCGGTGGCGCATAGCGTCGGGCCCCAGAAGCTGAGCAAGCGCTTAGGAAGAGGCGATGGTGCCGCACACCGATCCGTCACCGGACGACCTGCTGACCGCGCCCGGCGCGCCCTTCGCCGTCGAGACCGGCGAGGACGGGCGGGCCGTGTACGCGGGCGGGCCCCGCACGCTGCGGGAGTTCGTCGAGGTCACCTGGGCGTACGGGGAGCGGCCCTTTCTCGTCGCCGGGAACCGCGCCTACACCTACGGCGAGTTCTTCGCGGCGGCCTGCTCCCTCGCCCGGCGGCTGACCGACGAGTACGGCCTGCGGCGCGGCGACCGGGCCGTCGTCGCGATGCGCAACCACCCCGAGTGGCAGATCGCCTTCTGGGCGGCGCAACTGGCCGGGCTGGTCGCCGTGCCGCTCAACGCCTGGTGGACGGAGGACGAGTTCACCTACGCCCTCGACGACTGCCGGCCGCGGGTGCTCCTCGTCGACGGCGAGCGGGTGGGGCGCGTGCGGGAGTGGAGCGGCCGGCACGGCGTGCGGGGCGTGGTCTTCCACGGGGGCGCGGCGGAAGGGCTCTTCGAGCGGTACGAGGACCTGCCCGCGCCCGACCCCGCGCTCGGGCCGCCCGACGTGGACGTCCGGCCCGAGGACGACGCCACCATCATCTACACCTCCGGCACCACCGGCCGCCCCAAGGGCGCCGTCGCCACGCACCTCGCCCAGGCCGGGGCCGCGATGAACCCCCGCTACCAGGCCGCCGTGGCCGCCCTGGCGCGCGGGCAGGTGCCCGGGCAGGGGCCGGCGCCCGTGTCGCTGACGACGTTCCCGTTCTTCCACGTCGCCGCGTTCACGTCGTTCTACTCCGTGATGGCGGCGGGCGGCGCGCTCGTCCTGATGCGGAAGTGGGACGCGCGGCGGGCGTTGGAGCTCATCCACGAGCACGGCGTCACCCACTACGCGGGCGTCCCGACCACCGCCCTCCAACTGCTGGACGCGGCGGGCGACGCGGGCCTGGGGACGCTCACGCACCTCAACACCGGTGGCGCCGCCGCGCCGCCCCGGCTCGTCGACCGCTGCCCCGAGGGCGTCGAACCCCGCAACGGCTACGGACTGACCGAGACCAGCGGGGGCGTCCTCGCCACCTTCGGCGACGAGTACCGCGCCTTCCCCGGCAGCGCCGGGCGGCCGACCCCCGTCACCGAGGTACGCATCGCCGCGCCCGACGGGCGGCCCCTGCCCGAGGGCGAGGTCGGCGAGCTGTGGCTGCGCGGCCAGTCCCTGGTCCGCGGGTACTGGGGCGACGACAAGGCGACCGCGGAGGCGTTCACCGGCGACGGATGGTTCAGGACGGGCGACCTGGCGACGGTGCGCGACGGTCGGGTCTCCGTCGTCGACCGGCTCAAGGACATGGTCATCAGGGGCGGCGAGAACGTCTACTGCGTCGAGGTCGAGGCCGCGCTGTACGCCCACCCCGACGTCGTCGACGCGGCGGTGCTCGGGGTGCCCCACCCCGTACTGGGCGAGGAGGTCGCGGCCGTGGTGCGGCTGCGGGAAGGCGCGTCGGCCGGGGCGGAGGAGCTGCGGTCGCACGTCGGACGGAGCCTGGCGGCCTTCAAGGTGCCCGCCCACGTCTTCGTACAGGACGGGCCGCTGCCCCGGAACGCCACGGGGAAGGTGCTCAAGCGGGAGCTGCGGGAGGACCTCCGGGCGCGGGTGACGCCGTCCCGGTAGGTGGTGACGGGCGCGGGCGAGTGTGACGGACGGGGGTGCGGGTGACGCCGACCCGGTGGGTGGTGAACGGTCACAGGCGGGTGACGCGGACCCGGTAGGTGCCCGTCCCGCGGTTCTCGGACAGCACGTGGATGCGCAGTCCGCTCTCGCGGTCGGTGTACGACTCGCCCGGTCGGAACGGCGCGTCCGACAGCTCCGCGTGCACGTTCGGCCGGCGCGTGCACCCGCCGCTGTCCCGGTCGCTGTCCACGACGGTGACCGGGCCCTGCCCGGTGTCCACGTTCGACCGTACGTGGTAGATGAGGACGCCCGGCTCGCAGACCGCCTCGTCGTTGCCGTCCCGGGTGCGGACCTCCACCGCGTACCCGGTCTCCTCCGTCAGCGGTATGAACGCCAGCTTCGTGCCGTCGCCGCGCGTGGACAGCGGCGTGAGGGTGTAGTCCCGGCTGCCGGCGGTAGAGGCGCACCGCACCTGGTCGTTGTCGAGCCACCCCAGCTTCCACTTGTGCCAGCCCAGCAGGTCGTTGTTGGCGCCCCAGTCCTCGGACATGATGTCCCAGTGCCCGACCGCGCCGCCGCCCTCCTGCGTGTAGAGGTCGGGCAGGCCGAACACATGGCCGTTCTCGTGGGGCAGGACCCGGTAGCCGGTCTCGTGGTACGAACCCGAGCCGTCGTCCTGACGGCTGTAGACGAACGAGGTGTTGGCGAGCGGCACACCGTCCGCGTGCGGCGCGTCGCCGTTGCCCGAGAAGGTCACCGACAGGACGGTGTCCAGCGCCGAGGGGCCCGCGTTCGGGGTGACCAGGATGTTGACCAGGTCGTACGCGCTGAAGTCGACCTCCGGGTCGGCGGCGGTCACGATGTCCTCGACGAGACGCCGATAGCCCGGTTCGTACGGTGAGCCGCGCTCTATCCCGTACGCGGAGAACGGCAGCGGCATCCGCAGCCAGTCCGGCAGGGGCGCCTCGGGCCGGTACACGAGCCGCCCGTACGAGCTGACGCGGAACCAGTCGGAGGTCTGCGGGAAGAACTCCGCGTACCGGCTCATCGCCGTGCCCTCCCCGGGCGCGTCCGGAAAGTCGATCATCAGGTTCAGGGCGCGGACCTCGCCCGTCGAGCGGGCGTAACCGGGTGGTGTGGGAATGCCCTCCGACATCTGTACGCCCATGGTGGCCGTGATCCGGCACGGTCCGAGGGCCAGTTCGTCGGTGGTGTCCCCGGCTGCGATGGGGCCGGCCGAGGCGCGGGTGCGGTCCGGGAGGGTCGAACTCGCCGTGGCCAGCGTGGCGAGGGCGAGGGTGGTGGCCGCGCCGAGGGCGACCGGTCTGCGTATCCGCCGGCGGGTGTCCTCCATACACGCTGGTCCCTCCGGTCCGCGGCAGGCGGCCGGATCCGCGCTGCTCTCCGTCCCGAACAGCCTGTGTCGGGGCCTCTGGGGCCGCCCGCCGGGTGGGCCGATCGTGGGATTCGCGGGGAAGGGGTGACCGGCACGGCTCAGCCGGGCTTGCGGAAACGCGGGACGTGTCCCTCGGGGAGCGGACCTGGGCGTGTCCCCCGGGGGCGTGACCCTCGGGGGGCCTCGGGGGCGTGTCCCTCGGGAGGCGGACGTGGGCCACCCGCCGGGTGGGGTCGTCGGGGTGCTGGCACCGGTCCGGCGTCGGGGTGACGGCACCGGTCCGGCGTCGGCGCGATGGCACCGGTCCGGCGTCGGGGTGACGGCACCGGACCGGCGTCGGCGCGATGGCACCGGTCCGGCGTCTGCGCCATGGCACCGGTCCGGCGTCGGGGTGACGGCACCGGTCCGGCGTCTGCGCCATGGCACCGGTCCGGCGTCGGGGTGACGGCACCGGTCCGGCGTCGGCGGTGGCCGGGAGTGGTGTTCGAGTGGCCGGGAAGCGGCCCTTTCCGCACCCCAATTTCCGCTTATGCTTTCGACGTGTTCGATTCCCGGTACATCAAGACCTTCCATGAAGTGGTCAGGACCGGTTCCTACACGGCGGCCGCCCGCGCCCTCGGGTACACCCAGCCGGCCGTCAGCCAGCAGATGAAGGCCCTGGAACGGGACGTCGGCACCCCCCTGTTCACCCGCGTCGGGCGCGGCCTGCGGCTCACCGAGGCGGGCGAGACGCTCACCCGGCACACCGGCACCATCCTCGACAGCCTGGCCGTGGCGCAGGAGCAGATCGACGCCATCGCGCGGCTGCGCTCCGGGCGGGTGCGGGTCTGCGCGTTCCCGAGTGCCGGGGCCACGATCCTGCCCGAGGCGATGGCCCGGATGGCGGAGCAACACCCCGGCGTGCGCGTTGAGTTGGTCGAGTGCGAGCCACCGGAGTCACTGCGCATGGCCGCCCGCGGTGAGTGCGACATCACGCTGGCCTTCAGCTATCCCGGACTGCGCGTCGACGTCCCCGGCGAACTGGCCGAGTTCAAACTGCTGGAGGACCCGCTGACGGTGCTCCTGCCCTCCGGGCACCCGCTCGCCCGGCGCCGGGCCGTGCACCTCGCCGACCTCGCGCACGAGCGGTGGATCGCCGGCTGCGCGCGCTGCCGCGCGAACTTCCTGCACGCGTGCGCCGAGGAGGGTTTCAGCCCCGACATCGCGTGCACGACGGACGACAACCTGGTGATGCAGAGCCTGGTGGCCGCGGGCATCGGTATCGCGATGGTCCCGGCGCTGGTGCTGTCGTTCCTCTGCCACGCCAAGGTCACCGGCCGGATCGTGGAGCCGCACACCCGGCGCCAGGTGTACGCGTACGTCCTCCGCGACCACCTGCGGATCCCCGCCACCTCGCTCGCGCTGGACGCGATCGTCGCGGCGGCGGAGGCGAAGGTGGGCTGCTGACCCATCAGGGGTCGTTGGGGGTCCGGTAACGAACCCTGCCTGGACGCCGGGGTCCGGCCGCCCGGACGCTCCGGTCATGACGACCACCGCCTCCCTCACGTCGGCCACCGCCCGCCTGCGAGCCCTCGTCACCGAGGTGCGCGACGTCGTGGACCGGGGCCTGCCACCCGAGCCGACCGCCCGGCTCGTCGCCGCCCGCCTCGCCCCGCACCTGGGCACCCCCGACCTGCTCACCGCCGCGCAGTGCGAGGGCGACCCCGGGCGCTACCGCCAGCACGTGCTGCACGCCGAACCCGACGGCGCCTTCTCCGTGGTGTCCCTGGTCTGGCTGCCCGGCCAGGCCACGCCCGTCCACGACCACGTCTCCTGGTGCGTCACCGGTGTCCACCGGGGCGAGGAGCACGAACGCCGCTACGAACTGGTGCCCGACGGCGCGTCCGCGCGGCTGGTCGCCACCCAGGACGTGGTGAACCGGCTCGGCGCGGTCGCCGCCTTCGCGCCGCCCGGCGACATCCACCTCGTACGCAACGGGGGCAGCGGTACGGCCGTGTCGGTGCACGTGTACGGCGCCGACATCACGCGGCTGGGCACCAGCATCCGGCGCGTGTACCCGGTGCCGGTGGACGCGTAATGGTCCTCGCCGGTACCCGTACGGCCACCCCCGCCCGTACGACGCCGGTCCCCGGGCTCGCGCTCGCCGCCGCCGGGGTCGGCGCCGCCTGGCTCGTCCACCTCGCCGTGCCCGCCGTGCCCCTCCTCACCGCCGCCGTCGTCCTCGGCGTCGCCGCCGCGCACACGCCCCGGCTGCGCACCCGCGTGCGCGGCCACTGCCGGGCCGGGCTCACCCTGGCCGCCAGGCGGCTGATGCGGGCCGGGGTGGTCCTGCTCGGGCTGAAGCTGGGCCTCTCGGACGTCCTCGGCCTCGGCTGGGGGACGGTCGCCATGGTGCTCGCCGTGGTGGCGGCGACCTTCGGCGGCACCTGGTGGCTGGGGCGCCGGCTCGGGCTGCCGGGCGACCAGCCGCTGCTCATCGCCACCGGGTACGCCATCTGCGGTGCCTCCGCCATCGGCGCGGTGGCCGCGGTGCACGACAGCGACGAGGACGACGCCGCCACGTCCGTCGCCCTGGTGACGCTGTGCGGCACGCTCGCCATCGCCGTACTTCCGCTGCTGCACGGGCCGTTGGGGCTGACGGACGCGCAGTTCGGACGGTGGGTCGGGGCCGGGGTGCACGACGTCGGCCAGGTGGTGGCCACCGCGCAGACCGCGGGGCCGGCCGCGCTGGGGGAGGCCGTGCTGGTCAAGCTGATGCGCGTGGCACTGCTGGCGCCGCTGGTCGCGGGGCTGGTGGTGGCCGCGCGCCGCCGGGTGCGCACCGGGGCCGGGGGAGCGGGGGCCAGGGGTGCGGCTGCGGGGGGACGGCCGCCGCTGGTCCCGCTGTTCGTCGCCGGGTTCCTCGCCATGGTGGCGCTGCGCACGACGGGGCTGCTGCCCGCGCCCGTCCTGGCCGCCGCCGGGACGGCGCAGGAAATGCTGCTCGCCACCGCCCTGTTCGGCCTCGGCAGCGCGGTGCACCTGCCGACGCTCTCCCGCACGGGGGCGCGGGTCGCGGTGCTCGGGCTCACCGCCTGGGTGATCGTGGGGTCGGTGTCGTACGGCGGAGTGCTCCTGACGACCTAGACATCCTGGATGTACCAGATGTCCTTGACGTCCAGGACGACCTGGGCAGTCTGGGCGATCTCGATGACCCGGATGCCTCGATGACCCGGACGCTCTGGGTGTGTTGGCCCGCAGTGGTGTTCTAGCGCAGCCAGGGGAGGTCGGCGTTCGGGTCCGTGGGCTGGAGGCCCTCGGCCATCACCCGCATGATTTCGCCGAGCTGGCGGACCTGCTCCGGGCTGAGCCGGTCGAAGATCGCCTGTCGTACCGCGGCGACGTGACCGGGTGCGCTGCGTTTGAGGACCTCGTAGCCCTGGTCCGTCAGGTAGGCGTTCTGGCCGCGCTTGTCGGAGGGGCAGTCCTCGCGGCGCACCCAGCCGCTCTTCTCCAGCCGGGCGACGGCGTGCGACAGCCGGGAGCGGGTGATCTTGGCGCCCTTGGCGAGTTCGGTCATGCGCATCCGGCGGCGCGGGGCCTGGGAGAGCTGGACGAGCAGGCCGTAGTAGACGTGCGGCATCCCGGCGTCACGCTGGAGCTGGCGGTCGAGATGGTCCTCCAGCAGCGTGGTGGCGTGCAGATACGCACGCCAGACGCACTGTTCGTCGTCGCTGAGCCAGCGCGGCCCGTCCTGGTCGTCGCTCATGTCTCCACTCTAAGGCTTCTTGAAAGTTGAACTACATGGTGTGGAGCGGTACGGTCGAATTCGATTGAAGTTTCAAGTAGTAACCTGGAACCATCGACCGGGAGTCGCCATGACCGCCACCCCCAGCGGGCGCATGCCCGCCCTCTACCTCTCCCACGGCGCGCCACCCCTCGCCGACGACCCGGTCTGGCCCGGCGAGCTCGCCGCCTGGTCGGCGGCCCTGCCGAGGCCGACCGCGATCCTGATGGTCTCCGCCCACTGGGAGGAGGCCCCCCTCGCCCTCGGCGCCACCCGGACCGTGCCGCTCGTGTACGACTTCTGGGGCTTCCCCGAGCACTACTACGGCGTGCGGTACGCCGCCCCGGGCGCGCCCGGCCTCGCCGACGCCGTGCGCAAGCTGCTGCGCGCCCCCGGCACGCCCGTGCAGGACATCCCGGACCGGGGGCTGGACCACGGGGCGTACGTGCCGCTCGTCGAGATGTACCCGGACGCCGACATCCCCGTCCTGCAGATCTCGCTGCCCACCCTCGATCCCGGCGCGCTGATGGGGATCGGGCGCAAGCTGGCGCCCCTGCGGGACGAGGGCGTACTGATCGTCGGGAGCGGGTTCTTCACCCACAACCTGGCGGCGCTGCGGCACACCGGTCCCGGCGTGCCCGCGTGGTCGGCGGAGTTCGACGACTGGGGACGGCGCGCCCTGGCGGCGAAGGACGTGGACGCGCTGCTGGACTTCACGCACTCCTCTCCGGCCGGGCTGCTCGCGCACCCGCGCACCGAGCACTTCGCCCCGCTCTTCGTGACGCTGGGCGCGGCGGACGCGGCCGGCGACCTGGGCGGTGGGCGGAGCGTGATCGAGGGGTTCTGGATGGGCCTCGCGAAGCGGTCCGTGCAGTTCGGGTAGCCCGGCCCCGGACAGGGTTACAGGTCCTTCTCGTACCACGCCACGTCCCAGTACCGCCCGAACTTCCGCCCCACCTCGGTGAACGTGCCGGTGTGGCGGAACCCGAAGCGGGCGTGGAGGCGCACCGAGGCGTCGTTCGGCAGGGCGATACCGGCGTACACCCGGTGGACGTCCTCATCGGCGAGGGCGCCGAAGAGGCGGTCGTACAGCAGCGTGCCGATGCCGCGCCCGACGGCCTCCGGCGCGAGATAGACGCTGACCTCGACGGACGTGGAGTACGCGGCCTTCGGCCGGAAGGGGCTCGAGGTCGCGTACCCGAGCCGCCGGGCGCCGGTGTGGCTACCGGTGGGGGCGCCTTCGCGGGTGACGTCGTGGGCGGCGGTGTCGTGAGCGGCGGTGTTCTGGGCGGCGGTGTCGTGAGCGGTGCGGTGGGCAACCAGGAGGCGGTGGGGGCCGTCTTCGGGGTGGGAGCGCAGCCATGGAAGCCGCTGTTCGGGGGAGAAGGGTTCCGTGTCGAATGTGATGGCCGTCTCGCGGACGTAGTGGTTGTAGATGTCCGTGAGGGCGCCGAGGTCCGCCTCCGCGCCCGCGCTGACCTGCACGTCTGTCCATCCGTCCGACATTCGGCCTCCCCTGGTGGCCGCACAGGGTACTGCAAGATCACGAAAAAGGGTGGGTGCCATGGGAATTCTGTCCTGATTCCAGTCGTTGTTTCCGTCGGATGCAGGGCACCCGGAAGGGTGTCGCGACACCTACTCAGCAAGGGAGCTCGCATGGCAACCCGTGCCGTCGCCCAACGTCAGTCCGCCGCGACAGCGACCGGGACCGACAGGGCAAGCAGTGCTCGCGCCGTGGGCGGGGAGATCGCCGACCGCGACCTGGTCGGCATGTACCTCGATGAGATCGCGCGCACGCCCCTGCTCGACGCCGCGAAGGAGGTCGAGCTGTCCCAGACCATCGAGGCGGGTGTGTACGCCCACCAGATCCTCGACGGCGAGATCGAGAGCGAGGCGGGTGGCGCGTCCCGTGAGGAGTTGGAGGCACTGGTCGCCGAGGGCGAGCGCGCGAAGGACGTCTTCATCCGCTCCAACCTGCGGCTCGTCGTCGCGGTGGCCCGGCGCTACCCGCGCAGCGGCCTGCCCCTCCTCGACCTGATCCAGGAGGGCAACGCCGGCCTGGTACGGGCGGTGGAGAAGTTCGACTACGCCAAGGGCTTCAAGTTCTCGACGTACGCGACGTGGTGGATCCGGCAGGCCATCACCCGGTCGATCGCCGACCAGTCGCGCACCATCCGGCTCCCGGTCCACCTGGTGGAGGAGCTCGGGCGCATCCGGCGCGTGCAGCGTGAGTTCAACCGCGAGCACGGGCGCGACCCGGAGCCCGCGGAGATCGCGGCGGAACTCGGCACTTCGCCGGAGCGGGTCATCGACGTCCTGGACTGGGCGCGCGACCCGGTCTCCCTGAACATGCCGGTGGACGACGCGGGCGAGACGCAGTTCGGCGACCTGCTGGAGGACACGTCAGCGGTGTCGCCCGAGCAGTCGGTGCTGACGCTGCTGCGCAGCGAGGAGCTGGACGACCTGATCGGCAAGCTGGACCACCGCACGGCCTCCATCATCCGGATGCGGTACGGCATCGAGGACGGCCGGGAGCGGACGCTGACGGAGGTCGGCAAGGAGCACGGGCTGACGCGTGAGCGCATCCGGCAGATCGAGAAGCACGCGCTGCTCGAACTGAAGCGCATGGCCCGCGACACGGGCTTCGACGCGGCGGCGTAGGCCCCGCCGGGGCCCGCCGCGAAGGGTCAGTCACCGGAACCTCGCGCCGGTGGCGCGGGCGGATGCGGGGAGCGTGGACCCGTGGGCGGGTCCGTCTCCCGTGCGGCGGGTACTTCGGGCGTGCCGTGGACCGATGGGCGCGTCCGTCCCGTGGGTACGGCGACCACCTTGGGCGGGTCCGTCCCCGTGGGTACGGCGACCACCTTGGGCGGGGGTGGCCGGGCGGGCCGACGCTGCCCGTCGGGTGGGTACTACTTCGGTCCGGCCCCCGTGGGGTGGGTGCCACTTCGGGCCGACGCTGCCCGTCGGGTGGGTGCCACTTCGGTCCGGCCCCCGTCGGGTGGGTCACCACTCCGGGCGCGCGCACGTGTACAGGCGCAGGCGCGGCCACGCTGTCCGTCAGGGCGTGCCGGGTGGGGTGGGCTCCGCCGCGCGGGTCGACGGGCGCCCAGGTCGGACACGTACGACACCAGCGCCTGCGGACCGTGCACCGTCAGCTCGCAGTCGACCAGGGCCAGCCGGAGCGCCAGCCACTCCACCGAGTCCGCGGACCGTGCCCGCAGACGGCAGGTGTCGGGGCCTGTCGGCTCCGGGACCAGATGGTGCGGCAGGCGGGCCGCCACGAAGGACGCGGGCGCCGCGAACGTCACGTCCACCTCGTGGTCCTGCCGCGTCCGCGCCGCCGAGTGCGACAGCATCCGCGCCGCGTCCCCGGCCGGCAGCTCCCGCGGCGTGAAGCGTGCCCCGGTCGGGAAGGGCTCGCTGACGCGGTCGACGCGGAACGTGCGCCAGTCCTCCCGGCCCAGGTCGTACGCGACGAGGTACCACCGCCAGCCCGTGGAGACCAGCCGGTACGGCTCGACCTGCCGTCTGCTCTCCGTGCCGTCGCCCGCGCGGTACGCGAACCGCAGCCGTTCGTGCCCGGTCACGGCGCTCGCCAGCGCGGTGAGCGTCGACGGCGCGACCGTCGCGCCGTCGCCCCGCGTGAGGGGGATCGTCGCGTTCTGGAGGGTGGAGACCCGGCGCCGGAGGCGGGACGGCAGCACCTGTTCCAGCTTGGCCAGCGCCCGTACGGCCGCCTCCTCGACGCCCTCGATCGCGTGGCCGGCCCCCGCCCGCAGCCCGACCGCGATGGCGACGGCCTCCTCGTCGTCGAGGAGCAGCGGTGGCATCGCGCTTCCGGCGACGAGCCGGTAGCCGCCGATCGGCCCCATCGTCGCCTCGACCGGGTAGCCGAGGTCGCGCAGCCGGTCGATGTCCCGCCGGATCGTGCGCGGGCTGACACCGAGCCGCTCGGCGAGCTCACTGCCGGGCCATTCGCGCGGGGTCTGGAGGAGCGACAGCAGATTCAGGAGGCGTGCCGGGGTGTCCGTCATGTCCACCAGCATGCCGCTCCACTAGGACATGATCTGTCCTACATCCCGCCTACGTTCCTCCCATGACCTCCACGCAGTCGCAGGACCTCCCGCCGGATCGCACGCGCGCCGCCGCCGACCGGCGCCGATGGCTCGCCCTCGCCATCGTCATGACCGCCGCCTTCATGGACCTCGTCGACGTCACCATCGTCAACATCGCCATTCCGAGCATCGAGCGCGATCTGTCCGCGTCGTTCGGCGCGATCCAGTGGATCACCGCCGGGTACGCGCTCGCCTTCGCCGCCGGGCTGATCACCGGCGGCCGGCTGGGCGACATCTACGGCCGCAGGCGGCTCTTCCTCGTCGGCATAGCCGGTTTCACCGCGGCCTCCGCGCTCTGCGGCTTCGCCGTCAACGCCGAGATGCTGGTCGCCTCCCGGCTCCTCCAGGGCGCGATGGCCGCGATGATGGTGCCGCAGGTGCTGGCGATCATCCATGTCACCTTCCCGGCGCACGAACGCGGCAAGGTCTTCGGGATGTTCGGCGCGATCGTCGGGCTCGGGGCGGTGTCCGGTCCGCTGCTGGGCGCGCTGCTGACCCAGTGGAACCTGTTCGGCCTGGAGTGGCGGCCGATCTTCCTGATCAACCTCCCGGTCGGCATCGCCGGTCTGATCCTGGGCCGGAAGTTCATCGTCGAGTCCCGCGCCGACCGGGCGCTCCGCCTCGACCTGGTCGGTGTCGCGCTGGTGACCCTCGGCCTGCTCATGCTGCTCTACCCGCTGACGCGCGGTCGCGAGCTGGGCTGGCCGCTGTGGGGCCACCTGTGCATGGCCGGCAGCCTGGTGGTGTTCGGGGCGTTCGTCGCGTACGAGAGGCGCAAGACGCGCAAGGACGGCTCGCCGCTCGTCGAACTGTCGCTGTTCCGGGTGAAGAGCTTCGCCGCCGGTATCGCCGTCCAGCTGACGTTCGGTGTCGTGATGGGCATCTTCTTCCTGGTCTGGACGCTGTACATGCAGATGGGGCTGGGCTGGAGCCCGCTGAAGGCGGGGCTGACCGGTGTGCCGTTCTCCCTCGCCGTCTCCGCGGCGGCCGGCATGTCCGTGCAGAAGCTGGTGCCCCGCTTCGGCCGGAAGGTGCTTCAGGCGGGCGCGCTGACGTTCGCCGCCGGGCTGCTCCTCTACATCTGGGAGGCCGGGCGGTACGGCACGGGCATCGAGCCCTGGCAGATGGCGCTGCCGCTGGTCGTCATGGGCGCCGGCATGGGGTTGATCGTGGCGCCGCTGACGGACGCGGTGCTGTCGGACGTGCCGCGGGAGCACGCCGGTTCGGCGTCCGGGCTGATCAACACGGTTGGGCAGATGGGTACGGCGCTGGGCCTCGGACTGGTGTCGGTGGTCTTCTTCGGGGTGATCGACGACAGGCGGCCGACGACTCCGGCGCAGGTCGGTACGGCGTTCGTGGACGCGTTCCGGGGCTCGCTGTGGTGGGTCGTGGCGGTGGCGGCGGTCATCTTCGTGGTGATGTTCGCGCTGCCGGCCAAGCCCCGGCAGGAGCGGGCCGCGGAGACCGTGGGCGAGGCGTCCACCCCGTCCGGCACGGCGGAGAAGGACGCGGAGCCGGTGCTCGTGCACTGACGGCGGCGGTTCGCGCAACGAGGCGAAAGGCCCGGCACCCGGAAGAGGGGCCGGGCCTTCCCGCGTGCCCGGATGTGTCGTACGGTGGCGTTGGAACCACACGTTCGGGCATAGAACGGATGCAAACCAACATGTACGCACCGGAGCGCCAGCAGCAGATCCTGCGCCTCGCCCGCGAGGGCGGCCGGGTCGACGTGCTGTCCCTCGCCGAGGAGTTCCAGGTCACCGCCGAGACCATCCGGCGCGACCTCAAGGCCCTCGACCGCGCCGGGCTCGTCCGCCGGGTCCACGGCGGCGCCATTCCGGCTGGGCGGCTCGACTTCGAACCCGACCTCGCCGAGCGCGAGTCCACCGCCGCCGACGAGAAGGACCGCATCGCGCGCGCCGCGCTCGCCGAACTTCCCGAGGACGGCACGGTCATCCTCGACGCCGGCTCCACAGTGGCCCGCCTCGTCGCCGGCCTGCCGCTGGACCGCTCCCTCACCGTCGTCACGCACGCCCTGCCCGTCGCCGCCCGGCTGGCCGACCACCCCGGCATCACCCTCCACCTGGTCGGCGGCCGGGTCCGGCACAGCACCCGCGCCGCCGTCGACGCGTGGGCGCTCCACGCGTACGCGCAGATCAGGGCCGACGTCGCCTTCCTGGGCACGAACGGTTTCTCCACCGCGTACGGGCTCACCACCCCCGATCTCGCCGAGGCCGCCGTCAAGCAGGCCGTCGTCGCGGCGGCGCGGCGCGTCGTCGTGCTGGCCGACTCGGGCAAGTACGGCCAGGACCACTTCGCCCGGTTCGGCGACCTCCTCGACGTGGACCTGGTCATCACCGACAGCGGGCTCAGCCCCACGGACGCGGCGGCCATCGAGGCGGCCGGAACGGACGTCGTACGCGCATGATCCTCACCGTCACCCCCAACCCGTCTCTCGACCGGACCTACGAAGTCCCGGCGCTGGAGCGCGGCGGCGTGCTGCGCGCCGCCGGTGAACGCCTGGACCCCGGCGGCAAGGGCGTCAACGTCTCCCGGGCCGTCGCGGCGGCCGGGCACCGTACCGTCGCCGTCGTACCGCTGGGCGGCGCGCCCGGTACGCTCCTCGCCGAGCTCCTCGCCGCCCAGGGCATCGAGGTCGCCCCCGTCCCGCTCAAGGGGCACACCCGCTCCAACATCGCGGTCGCCGAACCCGACGGCACCCTCACGAAGATCAACGCACCCGGCCCCGTACTCACCCCCGCCGAGTCCGAGGCGATCCTCTCGGCCGTCGGCAGGTACTCGCCCACCGCCACCTGGGTCGCCTGCGGCGGCAGCCTCCCGAGGGGCCTGACCCCCGCCTGGTACGCCGACCTCGTCACCCGCGCGCACGGCTACGGCGCCCGGATCGCCCTCGACACCTCCGGCCCGTCACTCCTCGCCGCGCTCCGGGGCCGGCCCGACGTGGTGAAGCCGAACGCGGAGGAGCTCGCCGAGGCGGTCGGCCGGCCTCTCGCGACGGTCGGCGACGCGGTCAAGGCGGCCGAGGAACTGCGCGCGGCGGGCGCCGGCACGGTACTGGCCAGCCTGGGCGCCGACGGGCAGCTCCTCGTCTCCGGCGCCGGCGTCCTCTACGGGTACGCGGCCGTCGACGCCGTACGCAGCAACGTCGGCGCGGGCGACGCCTCCCTGGCCGGTTTCCTCACGGCGGGCGGCGAAGGGCCCGCCGCGCTGGCGGCGGCGGTCGCGCACGGCGCGGCGGCCGTCCGGCTGCCCGGCAGCGAAATGCCGACACCGGCTGATCTGGACCTGTCCTCGGTCACCGTGACCGCGGACGTACCCCTCGACCGAGCACTCAGCGAGTAAGGGAGCCGCGCGATGAGCGACATGATCACCGCGGACCTGGTCGACCTCGACCTGGCCGCGCAGACGAAGGAAGAAGCGGCCCGCTCGCTCGCCGAACGGATGGCGGCGCTGGGCCGGGTGACCGACCTGGACGGCTTCCTGGCCGATGTGGCGGCGCGCGAGGCGCAGATGCCGACGGGCCTGGACGGCGGGATCGGCATCCCGCACTGCCGCAGCGCGCATGTGACCGCGCCGACGCTCGCGTTCGGGCGCGCGGCCGGCGGCATCGACTTCGGCGCGCCGGACGGACCGGCGGACCTCATCTTCCTGATCGCCGCCCCGGCGGGCGCGGACGACGCCCACCTGACGATCCTGTCCTCACTGGCCCGCCGCCTGATCGACGCTGACTTCACGACCGCCCTGCGCACGGTGACGTCCCCGCGGGCGGCGGCGGCCCTGCTCAGCGGGGAGGCTCCGGAAGGGGATGCGGAGGCGGAGGCTGAGGTTGCCGGCACCGGCACCGACACCGACACGGACACCGACACCGGCACCGACACCGACACGGACACCGGCACCGGCACCGCGTCCGACGCGGACACCGGCACCGACACCACGACCGGCACCGACACCACGACCGGCACCGCGTCCGACACGGACACCGACACCGACACCGGCACCGGCACCGGCGCCGGGTCAGGAGCCGGGGCGTTCCGGATCGTGGCCGTGACGTCGTGCCCCACCGGCATCGCGCACACCTACATGGCCGCCGAGGCACTCCGGGCGGCAGGGCGGGACGCCGGCGTCGACGTGACCGTCGAGACGCAGGGCTCCGCGGGGTTCGCCCGGCTCGACCCGGCCGTCATCGCCGCCGCCGACGCGGTGATCCTCGCCCACGACGTGCCCGTCCGGGACAAGGAACGGTTCGCCGGGAAGCCCACCGTCGACGTCGGCGTGAAGGCCGGCATCAACCGGCCCGCCGAGCTGATCGCCGAAGTCCGCGGCAAGGCCGAGCGCGGCGAGATCACCGCCCCCCACGCGGCCACACCGGTCGAGAGCGCGGGCGGGCCCGGCGAGGGGTACGGCACCAAGCTCCGCACCTGGCTGATGAGCGGCGTCAGTTACATGGTCCCGTTCGTCGCCGCGGGCGGTCTTCTCATCGCCCTGGGCTTCGCCATCGGCGGCTACACCATCGACAAGGCTCCCTCCGTCGCCGAGCACTTCGCGTGGGGGCAGGCCGACAGCTGGGCCGCGCTGCTGTTCCAGATCGGCGGGCTGGCGTTCGGCTTCCTCGTCCCCGTCCTCGCCGGTTACATCGCGTACGGCATGGCCGACCGGCCCGGGCTCGTCCCCGGCTTCGTGGGCGGCGCCATCGCGCTCACCATCGACGCGGGGTTCCTCGGCGGTCTCGCCGCGGGTCTGATCGCGGGCGCGGTGGTGCTGGCGATCCGGCGCGTCAGGGTGCCCGGCCCCTTGCGCGGGATCATGCCGGTCGTCGTCATCCCCCTGCTCTCCTCCGCGGTCGTCGGCTTCCTGATGTTCCTGGTGGTCGGCAAACCGATCGCCTCCCTCCAGGCGGCGCTCACCGACTGGCTGTCCGGACTGTCGGGCGCCAACGCCGTCGTCCTCGGCGTGATCCTCGGGCTGATGATGTGCTTCGACCTCGGCGGCCCGCTCAACAAGGTCGCGTACGCCTTCGCCGTCGGCGGCCTGGCCACGCCCAACGAGGGCTCGCTCAAGGTCATGGCGGCCGTGATGGCCGCGGGCATGGTGCCGCCGCTCGCGATGGCGCTGGCCACCGTCGTGCGCGGCAAGCTGTTCACCCCCACCGAACGGGAGAACGGCAAGGCGGCCTGGGTGCTCGGCGCCTCGTTCATCACCGAGGGCGCGATCCCCTTCGCCGCGGCGGACCCGCTGCGGGTCATCCCCTCGGCGATGGCGGGCGGCGCGGTCACCGGCGCCCTGTCCATGCTCTTCGAGTGCACCCTGCGCGCCCCGCACGGCGGCGTGTTCGTCGTCCCGCTGATCGGCCACCCGTTCCTCTACCTGGTCGCGATCCTCGCCGGCACGCTCGTGAGCACCGCGCTCGTCGTCCTGCTCAAGAGCCACGCCCACCGGATGCGGACCCCCACCCCCACCTCCGAGACCGCCACCAAAGTGCCCGTCGCGGCCTAGCGCGCCGCCGTCCGGTGCCCGTCCCCTCCATGTCGGCGCGGCCCCCGACGACATGCGACGCCCCGGCGGCGACGGCAGCGACCGGCGTGCCGGGGCGGGCGTGCTCGGCCGGTGAGTCGCCGGGCAGCGTCACGCCGGGCGTGACGATCAAGGCGCCGGGGCCGAGCACACCCCGCGACGGCGCCGCCGGGGGTCAGCGCACCCGGGCGCGGAGCTCCATCGCCTCGCGCGCGGTGCGCTCGTCCTCGTACACCTCGCACATGTGGCGCCCGTCCGGTGTCGCCGTGTGCTCCACCTCCCACACGCTCATCTCAGTGCCGTCCAGCAGCAGGAAGCCGTGTTCGTACAGCGTGAAGCCGACGTCCCGGCCCGCGACGCTGCACTGGCGGCCGAACACCTGCTTGATGTGGTGCGCGAACGCGCCCCGCAGCCGCGCCGCGACCTCCTCGCCCGGCCGGTCCGCGTTCTCCGCGCGACGCAGCACCCGGCGCGCGTGGTCCGCGGAGTCGTCCGGCTCGTACACCGGCGCCGCCGCCGGAGGCGTCGACAGCAGCGCGCCCAGCAGCTCCAGATCCAGGTCGACGTCCAGCCCCGGGCCGCGGTACCGCTCCCGATCCGTCTCCGGCTCGGAGAAGCCGGCCGGCAGCCGGGACGCCGCGAGCCTCACCTCCGACTCGTCCGCGTACAGCTCGTGCTGGTCGCCGCCGTCGCGACCGGTGTTGTGCACCAGCTCCCACAGCGTCAGCGACGACCCGTCCGTGAGCAGATACGTGTGCCGATACGTCGCGCGGTGCAACTGGGCGCTGTGGTGCGACGAGTGCAGCGCACTGGCGTGCGCCAGCGCCGAGTCCAGACGCTCGACCAGCGCGTCGGGCAGGTCGAAGGAGTTGAGCGCCCGCCCCAGGAGCCGCTCGACGTGGGTCTCGGTCGTCTCGTAAGCATCATTCGGAACGTTCAAGATGGGACTCCAGGCCGTCGCCGCGTGTCACTTGATGCTTGCTTAAGGTAGTGCCTGGGTCCGACAACGTGTCCGGCTTCCACAAAACGTGGGGCGCGCGGAGCGAGTTCCCGCGCCCCCACCCAACTCCCGGGCCCCGCCGGTCAGTCCGTCCCGTACAGATCCCGGTACGCGGGGAAGTCCCCGCCCGGACCCGACACCGATCCGGCGCTCTCCACGGCCCGGACGATCGCCCTGGTCACGACGTCCGCGCCCGCCGCCAGCACCTCGTTGAGCGCGAGCGGGTGCGCCGGGCGCGCGAGGGGGCGCACACCCGTCGCGAGGGCGAAGACGGTGTCACCGTCGTTGAGCAGATGCACCGGGCGCACGGCACGCGCGATACCGTCGTGCGCCGTTCCGGCCAGCTTGTGCGCCTGCGCCCGGGTCAGGTCGGCGTCCGTCGCGACGACGGCGAGCGTGGTGTTCAGCGACGGCTCCCCGCTCCGCTCCCTGGCGGCGGCCAGGCGGCGGAGCGCCGCCGCGTGCACCTCCGGGTCCGGCGGGGTGACGTGGCCCCGCCCGTCGCCGTACCGCCCGTACAGCACGCCCGTACCCGGATCGACCGCCGAGCCGACCGCGTTGGCCACGACCAGTGCGGCGACCGTCACCCCGGAGGCGAGCACCATGCTCGCCGTGCCGACCCCGCCCTTCATCCCGCCGACCACCGCGCCCGTGCCCGCGCCCACCGCGCCGCACGCGACGGGCGCCCCCTCGGCGGTGGCCGCCGCCGCCTCCACGGCCGCACGGCCCGTCGAGGCGTCCGGGCGGGCCTTGAAGTCGCCGCCCCGGCCCAGGTCGAACACGCACGCCGCCGGGACGACCGGCACCACGTGCGCGGGGTCCGGCCCGACCCGTACGCCCCGGCCCCGCTCCTCCAGCCAGGCCATCACCCCGGCCGCCGCTTCCAGCCCGTACGCGCTGCCGCCGGTCAGGACCACCGCCTCGATGCGCTGGACCAGGTTGCGCGGGTCGAGCGCGTCCGTCTCCCGCGTCCCGGGGCCACCGCCCCGTACGTCCACGGCCGCGACCGCCCCGCCCTCCGGTGCCAGGACGACGGTGGTGCCGCTCAGCGCCCCGTCCCCCGCCACGCGCGCGTGGCCGACCCGCAACCCGGCCACGTCCGTCAGTGCGTCATTCATGCACCCTGCGTACCACGCGGGGGCCGTACGGGCGGTCAGATCGCCCCGCTCCGGGCGCGCGGGGACGACGCCGGGGCGGGAGGCCATCCGTGGTAAGCCGTCACTCCCGAGGTCCCCATAAGGGGCGGACCGTCCACGTCCCCCCTACGGTGGCCGCGTGCCCGCTCCCTCCGCCAGCCCCGAACCGCCCGACCCCCCTGAAGACCGCGCACATCGCGAGGCCCGCGAGGAGCGCGCCCCGGACGTCTCCGGCGGCCCCGCCCCGCTCACGCCCCCGTGCACGCCGCCCCCGGGTCCGCCCACGCCGCCGGGCAGGACCGCCCCGGGTACGCCGCACCCGGTCCACCCGGGCGCCCGGCCCGCGGCGACGAGCGAGCCGGCCCCCGACGAGCCCCCGGCCCCGACGGGCGAACCCAGACCCGACGACCCACCCGCGCCCACCGGTGAGCCGGGCCCCGGTGCCCCGCCCGCCCCCACCGGCCCCCCGGACCCGGGCGCCCCATCGGTCCCCACCGGCGAACCCGACTCCACCCCTACCGGCGAACCCGGCCCCCACGACCCGCCCGCGCCCACCGGTGAGCCCGCTCCCGACGATCCGCCCGCGCCTCTGGGGCCGGACGAGGTGTCGACCGGGCCCCCCGCCGTCGGCGCGTCGCCATCACCGCGCACGCCGGGCCCACCGAGGCCGCGCGACCGGCCCCGGCCCCGGAAGCCGACAGGAACCGGAACGCTCCTCCCAACCGTCGGCCCGCCTCGCCGGCACTCACCGTCCTCGCCGGCCGACTCCGGGGCCTGCCCGTCGTCGTCGACGAATGGATGGAGGGCGACACCGCGACGGCCTGGCGGGCGCCGCCTTCCCCGGTGCTGTCGTTCCTCGCCGTCCTCGGTCTGTGCCTGCTTGACCCCGAGGACCGGTGACACCCGGCGTACGCTGGGAACATGAGCACCGCCCCCGCCCCCGGACCGCGCGATTCGAAGCCCGAGCCGGCGCCGCCGAAGAAGAAGACGCCGGCGTTGAGCTTCGACGATCCGCTCGACCAGCAGTCGGCGGACGATACGGACCGTGGGTGGGGTGAGCGGACTCCTGACGGCGACGGCGCCGCGGATCTGGGGCGCTTCCTCGACGAGAAGCCGCCGCACCACATCTGAGCCGACGCCCTAGCCGATACCCGGGCCGGGGCCCAACGGCCCCGGCCTCGGGGTGTCATGGGTCCAGTCGGCCGTCCGCCCGCCGCGCCGCGCGACGAGCTCGTCGCGGATCTCCTTGAGCACCGCCAGCTCCGTGACCTCCAAGGTCTCCTCCACGCCCGCCTTCTGCCTCTCCAGCGCGGCCCGTCGCGCCAAGGTATGTGGCCATGGGCAGCACCATCAGGAAGTACACGACCGCCGCGGTGATCAGGAAGCTGAGCGTGGCGCTCAGCACCGTGCCCCACAGGATCGGGATGCCGCTGACGGCGTTCCCACTGTCGTCCACCTCGCACGGGCCCTTCAGACACGACTGGTAGTGGTCCAGGGCCTTGGTGCCGAAGGCGCCGACGATCGGATTGATGACCCCCCTCACCACCGCGTTCACGATGCTGGTGAACGCGGCTCCGATGACCACCGCGACCGCCAGGTCGATGACGTTCCCCCGCAGGAGAAAGGCCTTGAAGCCTTCCAGCACGCTCTGCTTCTTCTCCTGGCTCACCACGGTGCCTTTCGTCGCCTGTGCGGTTGGCCGAGCCATTACGCCGCGCACCGCCCATGACCGTCCACTCCGGACACACGGACAGGTGAGGTGACGGAAAGCCCGTACGGGTCAGCACAGGATCACCGCCAGCCGGGAGCCGGCAGCCGCGCCGGCCAGCGCCGTCGCCGTCGCGCGGGGGACGGACAGCACGACCAGCGCCCCGCCGTCCGGCGACGGTTCGGGTGTCCGCGGAACATCGGCCACACGGACCCCCGAGGCGACCACACGGGCGTCCCCGTCACCCGACGGCGACACCCCGGCGGCGATCACGTCCACCCGGTCGCCCGGCCGCAGCAGCCGTACCGTCGCCCCGTCCGCGATCCGCACCGGAGCCGACACCACCTCGACCGGCTGCGGCCGATCCCGCCGGCGATCCCGCTGCCGGTCCGGCGCGTGGTCCGGCGCCCGTTCCGATACGCGCTCCGATGCGTGGTCCGATGCCGTGACCGTCTCCGGTTTCTCGGTGGAGCCCGGCCCCCGAGGCCCGGACGCGGCCAGCGCGGCAGCCGTCACGGCCAGCCCGGCCGCCAGCGCGCGCCGCCGGCGGCGCACCGCCCGCCCCAGCCGGGGACAGAACGGATCTCCCTCGGGGAGGGAAAGAGTGTGAGGGGAGTGGTGTAGATGTAGGTGGTGGCCGGAGCAGTAAAA